>JBAXBB010000151.1:0-6325 GCA_037142235.1 Actinomycetes bacterium | reverse complement strand
ACCCACCCCCACCCGCTGCGCCGCGCGGCGGCTCGCCTCAGCCGACGACGAAGTTGACGATCCGCCCCGGCACCACGATCACCTTGCGGACGCTCACGCCCGCCAGCGCGGCGGCCACCTTCGGGTCGGCCCGGGCCGCGTCCTCGTGCTCGGCGTCGGCCGCGCCGGTGGCCACCCGCACCTGGGCGCGCACCTTGCCGTTCACCTGGACCGCGACCTCGACCTCGTCGACGGTCAGGAAGGCCGGGTCGGCCACCGGGAACGGCTCGAAGGCGCACGTCCCGTCGTGGCCGAGCCGGCTCCAGAGCTCGTCCGCGATGTGGGGACTGAGGGGTGAGAGCATCAAGATCATCGACTCCACCACCTCGCGGGGCGCGTGACCACGTTCGGCGACCACCTGCGTGAGGCGGTTGTTGCACTCGAAGAGGCGCGCGATCGCCGTGTTGAACTTGAGCTCCGGCATGTCGGCACTCACCGCCGCGATGGTCCGGTGCAGCACCCGCTGGGTCTCGTCGTCGGCGGGCTCGTCGCCGACGTGCACGGCACCGGTGTCCTCGTCGACGACGTTGCGCCAGAGCCGCTGCAAGAACCGGTGCACACCCGAGACGTCGGCGGTGCTCCACGGACGGCTCGCGTCGAGCGGTCCCATGAACATCTCGTAGAGGCGCAGGGTGTCGGCGCCGTAGTCGCGGTACATGTCGTCGGGGGTGACGACGTTCTTGAGGCTCTTGCCCATCTTGCCGAACTCGCGCTGCACCGGCGCACCGTCGAGGAGGAACTCGCCGTTGCGCTCCACCACCTCCGACGCCTCGACGTAGACGCCGCGCTCGTCGGTGAAGGCGGGCGCCTGGATGTAGCCCTGGTTGAAGAGCCGGGCGAAGGGCTCGGGGGTGGAGACGTGCCCGAGGTCGAAGAGCACCTTGTGCCAGAAGCGGGCGTAGAGGAGGTGGAGCACCGCGTGCTCGACCCCGCCCACGTAGAGATCGACCCCGCCGGCGTGGTCGGGGCTGCGCATCCAGTACCGCTCCACCTCGGGATCGACCAACGCATCGGTGTTCGTGGGGTCGAGGTAGCGCAGGTAGTACCAGCACGACCCGGCCCACTGGGGCATCGTGTTGGTCTCGCGCCGGTACCGCTGCACTCCGTCGCCGAGGTCGAGGTCGACCTCCACCCATTCGCGCACCCGCCCGAGGGGTGGCTCCGGGTCGGGGTCGAGGGTGTCGTCACCGGGGACCCGCGGCTGGAAGTCGTCGAGCTCGGGGAGCTCGACCGGGAGCATCGACTCGGGAACGGCGTGGGGGCGGCCGTCGGCGTCGTAGACGATCGGGAACGGCTCGCCCCAGTAGCGCTGGCGCGAGAACAGCCAGTCGCGGAGTTTGTAGTTGACGGTGGGGGCACCCAGGCCCCGGGAGCGCAACCACTCCCCGATCAGCCGCTTGGCCTCGGGCGTGGCAACCCCGTCGAGCGAGAGGTCGCCGCGAGCCGATGCCGTGCCCACCCCGTCGCCCGGGTAGGCCTCGGGCCAGGCGGCGGCGGGGGTGTCGGGGCCGACGCCGCGCTCGGCCAGCCAGCCGTCGGGCGGGCGCACCACTCCGACGATCGGCAGGTCGAACTCGCGCGCGAAGTCGAAGTCTCGCTCGTCGTGGGCGGGCACGGCCATGATCGCGCCGGTGCCGTAGCCCATCATCACGTAGTCGGCGATGAACACGGGGATGGAGCGGCCGTTCAGAGGGTTCACCGCGAACGCGCCGGTGAACACACCGGTCTTGACCTTGCCCTCGCTCTCGCGCTCGAGGTCGGTCTTTTGCGCTGCGAACTCCCGGTAGCGCCGCACCGCCTCGCCCGGCAGGACGTCGGTGCCGAAGATGCCCCGCCACGCGGCCGGGACGTCGTCGAGGTCGTCGCCGAACTGGGTGCCCGGCCAGTCGGACGGGACGATGACATCGACGAGCGGGTGCTCGGGGGCGAGGACCATGTAGGTGGCCCCGAAGAGGGTGTCGGGCCGCGTCGTGAAGACCTCGATGCCGAGGCCGTCGTGGCCGGCGACCGGGAACGTGACCTTCGCGCCCACGCTGCGCCCGATCCAGTTGCGCTGCATCGTCTTGATGGCGTCCGACCAGTCGACCAGATCGAGGTCGGCGATGAGGCGGTCGGCGTACCGGGTGATCGCCAGCACCCACTGCTCGAGCGGACGACGGAAGACGGGGAAGTTGCCGCGCTCGCTGCGCCCTTCGGCGGTGACCTCCTCGTTGGCCAGCACCGTGCCCAGGCCCGGACACCAGTTGACCATCGCCTCCTCGAGGTAGGCGAGTCGGTAGGAGTCGACGACGCGGCCGCGGGTCGCGGCATCGAGGTCGGCCCAGGCCCTCCCGTCGGGATTGGCCGGGCTGTCGGGAGCGCGCGTGCCCGCTTCGAAGTCGGCCACGAGCTCGGCGATCGGACGGGCACGGTCGGCGTCGGGGTCGTACCAGGCGCCGAAGATCTGCAGGAAGATCCACTGGGTCCAGCGGTAGTAATCGACGTCGGTGGTCGCCACACCCCGCCGCGGATCGTGACCCAGGCCGAGCGCGCGCAACTGACGACGCATGTTGGCGATGTTGGCCTCGGTGGTGACCCGGGGGTGCTGGCCGGTCTGGAGCGCGTACTGCTCGGCCGGCAACCCGAAGGCGTCGTAGCCCATGGCGTGGAGCACGTTGTACCCGCGCATCCTCCAGTAGCGGGCGAAGACGTCGGTGCCGATGTAGCCCAACGGGTGACCCACGTGGAGCCCGGCCCCGCTCGGGTAGGGGAACATGTCGAGGACGAAGAGCTTGCGCTCGCCCGCCACCCGGTCGAAGCCCTCGGCGAGCGGACCGACGGGGTTGGCGGCCCAGAAGGTGCGGTCGCGCTCCCAGAAGTCCTGCCAGCGGCGCTCGATCTCACCGGCGAGGCGGGCGTCGTAGCGGAACCCCGGCCGGTCGTCGGAGGGGCCCGGGGCCGGGGAAGCGGCGGTGGAGGCGGCGGTGGAGTGGTCGTCGGTCGGCATGCGCCACCGAGCGTAGCGACGGCACCCCTCGGAGCCCGGCGGCCGGCGGTCCGCTGGTATCGTCGAATCCTCTTCGGGCCCGTAGCTCAGCTGGAAGAGCACCTCCATGGCATGGAGGGGGTCGTGGGTTCGAGTCCCATCGGGTCCACCGCACCACGAACATCCCGTCCGAGCCCGGTCGTCGCCGACCGGGCTCGGTCGCGAGACCCGGTCCCGAACCCGGGTCCGGCTCGGACGTGCCGCCTACGCTGCGCCCCGTGCAGGCGCTCCGACTCGCCGCGGCCCGACGCCAGCGACGGGCCACCTACCGCCGCCGGGTCGAGGTGCGCTCCTTCGCCACCCTCGACGACGGCGCGCTCTCGGTCGCGCACCCCCACGGGTTCTTCTCCACCTGCAGCGTCACCCTGGTCGAGCTGATGCGGGCGAGCGGCCCGGTCGATCGGGTGGACTTCTCCCGGGCGCTCCCGCTCTACCGCGAGACCCCCGACGGCTGCCGCTGGGACCGTTTCTTCGCGCCACCCCGTCCGCCCTTCCCCGCCGGCGACCCGGGCGCGGACCTCCAGGGTCTGCCCTGGTCGGTCAACAGCCGCTACCGGCACTTCGACCTCGCCGCGCTGGCCCCGTGGGTCGACGCCTGGTTCCGACCGAGCGAGGAGATCCGCGACCGCGCCGCGGCCCTCGCCACCCGGTATCGGATCGACCCGACCCGCACCGTGGCGGTGTGGGTGCGCGGCACCGACAAGGCCCAGGAGTTCGATCCGTCGTCCCTCGACCGGTACGTCCGGCGCGTCCGGTGGGCCCTGCGCACCGGCGGCGTGGACCGGGTGCTGGTCCAGAGCGACCAGGCCCAGACCCGCGACGCCCTCCTCGGGCGGTTCGGGAGCGCCGCCTTCGCCGTCGAGGAACTCCCCGTCGCGACCGGTGGGGTCGGACTGCACTTCCAGGCCCTGCCCGGCCGCGAGGACCACGTGTTCGACCTCCTCGCGACGGTGGTGATGATGTCGGGGTTCCGACGCCTGGTCCTGCACACCGGCAACGGCGGCTTCTGGACGGTCCTCCTGCGCGGCCACCTGCGGGGCGTCGCCCAGCTCTGGTGAGCCCGGGCCGACGCGCGTTCCCCGGGTTCCCCGAACGGGTCAGCCGATCGCCAGCTTCCCGACCAGGGTGGTCAGGTCGACGTCGGTGAGCAGCGCCTTGGCCGTGATCCGCCAGGTGCCGGGGAAGGGGACGGTGAAGCCCGGCGAGAGGTAGTGGCCGGGCCCGAGGCGACGCAGGGGCACGTCGATCGGGGCGATACCCCGCGACGCGAGGTCGAAGGTCATCGTGAGTTGCTGGACGTCGCGGGGCGCGCCGGCGGGGGTGAAGACGCTGATGTGCACGTCGTTCGGGCCGGCCCGACCCGGCGTGACGGTCACGTCGACGGCGACCGTCGACGATCGCAGCGTGACCCCCACCGCGCCCTCCGCCGCCTGAGCCCCCACCCCGGTCGCGGGCACCGCGTTGACCAGGGCCGCGGTCGCAGCCAGCACCGCGAGCCCGATCGCCGCTTCGGCCCAGACCGAGCGCCGCAGCGCACGCCATTCGCGCCGGCGCGCCTCCGGATCGGGGCCGTCGTCGGCGGAGTCGCCCGGATCCGGCTCACCGGGATCTCCCGCCGGGCGGAACAACCGGTGGACGATCTCCCGGCTGAACGCGGCGACGACCACCATCAGGGCGAAGACCGCGAGCTTCACGACGAGGATCCGACCGAAGTCGGTGTCGCGGACATTCGCCAGCGCCCTGAGTTCGCGCCACGCCTGATAGGCGCCCGTGACGATCAACGTCATCACGCACCAGAAGGCGAGCCGGGAGAACCGCTCGACCACCGGGCGGCGTTCGTCCGGGTCATCGCCCCGCACCACCACCAGACCCATGAGCACCAGCCCACCGAGCCACACCGACATCGCCAGCACGTGCACGGTGCTCGCCAGCACGGTGAGCGGCACGAGTGCTCCCGCCGAGGCGTGCCCCGAGAGGGCCGGGGTGGCGGCGATCCCCACCGTCACGACCGCGGTGGCGACCGTCCACCAGGTGGGCAACCGCTGCGGTGTGCCTCCCCGGCTCGCCAGGAGCCGTCGCAGGAGCACGGCGAGCACCGCCAGGAGCCCGAGCCGCCCGAGCCAGACCCCGCCGAAGCGCGAACGGGCGACGTCACCCCAGAGGCCGGGGTCGAGCGCCTTCCCCAGACCCTGGGCCGACGCGTAGGGACCTTGCACGGCGAGACCCACGACCGTCACGACGACGAGGAACGCCCAGGCGACCACCACCAGGCGTCGGGCCGCGGTCGCGGTCCGGGCCCGCGGCCACACCCCGACGAGGAACACCAGACCTCCCACGACCAGGGCGATCGCGAGGAAGGTCAGCCACCGGACGACCGCCCAGGTGGCGCCCACGGTGGCGTCACCGTGCTGATCGCGCAGGAGGCGGTCGGCCAGGATCGAGGGGTCGCTCTCGTTGGGCCCGGCCGCCTTGCCCACGCTGAAGGTGAACGCTCCGTCGACCGGGTGGGTGTCGGCCGAGACCACCCGCCACGTCACGACGTAGGAGCCGTCGCCCAGCGTGGCGCGCACCGGCACCCGGACGGTGTCACCCGCGACCACCGGAGCGGCGGTCTCCCGGCGCGCACCGGCGGCGTCGTAGAGCTCCACGCCACCGAGGCCGGCCGTGACGGGTTCGGAGAAGCGCAGCACGATCGCCGTCGGGGGGTCGATCACCACCGAGCCCGGCGCCGGGATGCCCACGGCCGCCGCGCTTCGGGGCCGGCGGAGGTGAGGTCGCCGCGGTGCATTCCTGGAGAGTCCGATCGGGAGCCGGTCCGGTCCCCCAGTATCGTCGGCACCCGACCGTCGGGCCCGTCAGACGCCCCGGTACCGCCCGACCACCGTGCGCCCCGAGGAACACCGTGCCCGCCGACTCCGCTCCCTCACCCCGCCGCCGCTCATCCCTGGCTCACCGGGCGATCCTCGTCACGCTCGCCGCCCTGGGTGCCGTCGTGGCGGTCGCCGGCCCAGCGTGCGCCCACGTCGGGGTCGACCCGGTGTCCGCCCCCCGGGGGGCCGACGCCCTCGTGTCCTTCTCGGTCCCCAACGAGAAGGACACCGCCAGCACCACCGCCATCGAGATCACCCTGCCCATCAACCGCCCCATGCTGGGGGTGCGCGTCCAGCCGGTGCCGGGCTGGACCGTCACCTTCGAGACCACGAAGCTCGCCAGGCCCATCGCCACCGACGACGGCAGCGTGGACACCGTCGTGTCGAAGGT
>JBAXBB010000150.1:0-6384 GCA_037142235.1 Actinomycetes bacterium | reverse complement strand
GTCGCGCCCCTGGCGCGGACAACTGAACAAACGCCGATCGGTCAGGCGAAGGTGTGGTCGGCGGGGTCGACCGACCGGGTCCAGGCCCAATAGGTCGGGACCGGCCAGGGCGACGCCGTCCAGATCTCGCCACGCGAATTCTTGAAGTGCGTGTGGGTCACCGAGGGGTGCGACCACACCATCTGCACGATCTCCGAGCGGTACCGCTCGCGGTAGGCGTCGGCCACCTCGGGCCGGACCTCGACCGTCCGGTGGCCGCCGCCGAGGACCAGGCGCAGCGCGTCCATGACGTAGCGCACCTGGCACTCCGACTGGAAGATCAGGCTGCCACCGTGGGCCAGGTTGGTGCCCGGGCCGTAGAGCATGAAGAAGTTGGGGAACCCGGGCACCGTGATCCCGAGGTGGGCCGAGGGGCGCTCCCCCCACCACTCACGCAGGTCCACCCCACCTCGCCCGCGGATCGTCATGGGGAACAGGAACTCCGAGTGCCGGAACCCGGTGGCGTAGCAGATCACGTCGGCCGGCCGGAAGGTGCCGTCGACGGTGATCACACCGTCGGCGCTGATGCGCTCGATGCCGGTGCGGATCAGGTCCACGTCGTCGCGCCGGAGGCACGCCAGCCACGAGCCGTTGTCCTGGAGGGTGCGCTTGCCGGTGGCCGGATAGTCGGGCACGACCTTGGCCAGCAGGTCGGGGTCGTCACCGACCTGGCCGGTGATCCACGACAGGAACATCTCGCGGGTCAACTCGTTGCCGGCGCTGATCGCCCGACCCGACCCGTCGTCGTAGTCGGGGTCGATCCGGGCCATCTCGATGCTGGTCCCGGCCCCCGGGTAGAAGGTGAGGAACCGGAACCAGCGCCCGTAGAACGGCAGGTGACGCATCGCCCACTTGTCGCCCGGCGCAACGGGCTGGTGGTAGTTCGGGTTCGGGAACATCCACTGCGCCGTGCGCTGGTAGACGTCGAGGTGAGCGACCTGCGCCGCGATGGTGGGCGCGATCTGGAAGCCGCTGGCGCCGGCACCCACGAGCGCGACGCGCTTGCCCGTGAGATCCACCGACTGGTCCCAGCGCGCCGAGTGGAACGACGGTCCCGCGAAGTCACCCATGCCGGGGAGGTCGGGCATCCGGGGTCGGTTGAGCGACCCGACGGCACTGATCACGAAGCGCGCCTCGAGCACCTCGGTCGAACCGTCGGGGGTGCGGACCTCCACCGACCAGGCCGCCCGCGCGTCGTCCCAGGTGGCCGAGACCACCTCGGTGCCGAACCGGATGTGTGGCCGCAGGCCGTGGTGGTCCATGACCCGCACGAAGTACTCCTGCAGCTCGGGTTGCCGCGAGAAGTACTCCGTCCAGTGGTCGGCCGGTTCGAACGAGTAGCAGTAGAAGTGGCTCCCGACGTCGACCCGTGCCCCCGGATAGCGGTTCTCGTACCAGGTGCCACCCGGGCCGTCGTTCTTCTCCACCACGGTGAAGGGCAGTCCGGCCTCCTGCAGCCGGATCGCCGCGAGCAGTCCGGCCTCGCCACCGCCGATGACCAGCGTCGAACCCGCCTCACGCGCCCCGGCCGGGAGGTCGGCACCCCAGGTGACCCGGTCGGGGTCGGCGCCGTCGAGGTGGAGGTCCTCCACGAACATCGGCACGAACGCGCCGTCGACCGGGGCGCAGGCCAGGAAGTCCATCATCTCCTGGAGCACGGCGGGTGACGGCGGCGGCGGGAGCACACACCCGCCGTCGCGGAAGGCCGCGATCGCGGGGAGGGCCCGGTGGCGCGCCTCGGCCTTCGCCTCCTCGCTCAGGTACCCCTGGTACTCGTTGAGGAACAGGCCCTGGGGGCGCAGGTCACCGCGCACCCACGAGGGGTCGCCGGTGAGGTGCACCAGCGAGCACAGGAGCGCCGGGATGCTCACGTCCGAGAGCGCGGCGGCGATCGCGGCGTCGTCGTCGGCGAAGGGCAGGCCGGCGTGGGGGTTCGTCTCGGGGCTCATCCCGGTCAGAATGGCCGCTCGGTCGGGCCCGAGCGTGATCCGGGGGCGAAGGAGACCGGCATGGACGAGATCCCCGTCATCATCGGGCCCCCCGGATACGGCAGGAACCGCTCGGGATCGACCACGTAGTCGGGGATGCGGCGGAGCACCTCGTCGATCATGGCGGCCGCCTCGGCCCGGGCCAGGTGCATCCCGATGCACCGGTGCCCGCCCAGGCCGAAGGCCAGATGGCGGTTGTTCGCGCGGTCGATGAGCACCTCGTCGGGCCGCTCGAACACCGCGGGGTCCCGGTTGGCGGCGACCCAGCTGATCCAGATCCGGTCACCACGGGAGATCTGGCGCCCCCCGAGCTCGACGTCGCGCGCCGCGGTGCGCGTGAGCGTCTCGTTGGGAGAGTAGAAGCGCAGGTACTCCTCGATCGCCGGACCGAGGAGGCTCCGGTCGGCGATGAGCCGCCGCCGGGCGTCGAGGTCGGTGCCGAGGTGGTGGAGCGCCCACGACACCAGCGACGTCGTGGTGTCGATGCCGCCGGCGACCAGGTTGAAGATCACGTCGACGACCTGCTGGTCGGTGAGCGGGCCACTCTCGCGTTCGAGGTTCACGAGCATCGTCACGATGTCGTCGCCGGGGTGGGTCCGTCGGTAGGCGGCGAACTCGGCGAACTCGGCCATCATCTCGGGAACGTGCGACATGACGGACTGGTATTCGGGATCCTCGGCTGCGTGGGCCGCCGTGGTGTGGAAGAAGTCGGCGTAGCGCTTCCAGTGCTCGCACGGGATGCCCATCTGCATCAGGGTGAGCACCGCCGGCACCGGCGACGTGAAGTCGAGCACCAGGTCCATCTCGCCGTGCTCGATCACCTCGTCGAGGAACCAGGTCGTCACCCGCTCGAGGTCGGGCCGCAGGGCCAGGACCCCCGCCGGTGAGAACCGGGCATTGAGCGCGCGGCGCAGGTCCTGGTGATCGGGACCGTCGATCTCGGACACACCCTGGGCCGGCTGCTCGGGATGGCGCGGGTATCCGCAGATCCCCTCGTAGGCGATGCCGTCCGGCGCGGCGAGGTCGAACGTGTGCAGGAACGTCTCGTTGTCGCGGGCGATGGTCGCGACCGAGTCGTAATCGGTGACCAGCCAGAAGCCACCGGCCGCGGTGTCGAAGACGACCGGGCAACGAGCGCGCACTTCGGCGTAGCGCTCGTGCCGGTGGTCGATGAAGTCGCGATCGTTGAGATCGAGGTGGATGTCTTCTCTCTGATCACCGGTGTCCGTCACGGCCCCCCCCTTCCTCGGTCTCAGTGTGGCGCGTCACCCACGCTGTCGTCGACCGGCACGACGAGTGGAGCGCACAGGGTGTCGGGGGCGGGGGTCATGAGCTCCTCGCGCCACCGGGTGGCCCACTCCCGGGCCCGGCGGTGCCACGCCTCGATCCGGTCGTCGCCCGCCACCCCGGCCATGGACTCCGCCAGGATCCCCCGAGACACGTCACGGGCCTTGCCCATCCGCACGTGCTCCTCGGCCTCGGTGGCCCAGACCGTGCAGACCTCGGTGTCGTGCATCATCACCTCGTAGAGCCCGACCAGGTGGTGGCCGTACTCGGCCATCAGGGGTACGCGCTCCTCGCGCACCGCCGCCAGGTAGTCGAGCGCGGTTCCGGGACGCACCTCGGAGATCTCGTGGACGAAGAGCGAGCCGCGGACCCCGTCGTCGCCGAGCGACGTCATGGTCGGGCAACCCGGCGCACCGGCGAGCAGCCGGTCGTAGCCGCCGGTGCGGTAGGTGTAGGCCGTGGTCCACCAACCGTGCAGATGGGCGTTGCTCATGCGCTTCATGCCGAGCCGGTCGACCTTGCCGAACCAGCCGTCCCAGCCGCCGGGGATGTCCCAGATGTTGACCACCTGGGGCCAGCGGCCGGTGATCCCCATCACGGACCAGGTGCCGAGCAGCTCGAAGTCGACCTTCTCGTGCCCGGCCTGTGCCTTGGCGTGCTCCATGTAGTCCCACTGGTGCTGATCCACGATGTCGATGACCTCGTGAAGGAACAGTGGGCGCTCACCGGGTTCGCTCATGGGGCCATTCTGGCCCAACGACCCGGAGACCGGCCCGACCACCGACCTTCCGCACGGTCCACCAACCTTCCATCATGGAAGATCACGTGCTGCCGGCCCTACGCTCTCGGGCACGTCCAGTCCGCTCACGATCGTCATCCAAGAGCTCCGCATGCACCGCCTCCGGGCCATCGCCATTGCCAGCCTGCTCGTGGCGACCGCCGTCGCCGTCCCGGCGGTCGACGCCGGGGCCGCACCGACCACCTTCCACGTGACCACCGGCGAGTGCTCCGGACCGGGGTCGATCCTGGAGGCCGTGGGCCTCGCCAACGCCAATCCGGGCGCCGACACCATCGTCGTCGACGTCCCGAAGGTCCACCTCTTCCAACCGATCAGCCCCGGCTACACCTGCGCGTCACCGACGGGCGACGCCCCGTTCGTCCTGAAGATCACCGAGTCGGTCACGATCGACGGCCAAGGCGCCGAGTTCTCCGCCGACCCGCTGTTCGCCAACCCGAATGGCGACATCAACGCGGTCCAGGCCGGTCGGTGTCCGGCGGAGTCGAACGACCTGATGCTCGCCGCCCCCGTGTCGTTCGTCGAGATCGGCACGGCGGGCCAGGACAACTCGGCGATCGAGGTCACCCTCGAGCACCTGGCCGTCACCAAGATGTCGCGGCTCGTCCAGGTGAACGACCAGGCGTCGCTCACCATCGACGCGATGAACGCCGAGAGCATCAACAACCTCTCCCACCGGTGCGAGGACGCCGCGATCCGGGTCGGGACGGGCGCCAACCTCACGATCACCAACTCGTGGTTCAACGACTCGGTGATGGCCGCGCCCGACTTCGCCAGCAACGCCTTCATCTTCGGCAGCGGCGCCGGTGACCTCACCATCCGAAACTCGCTGTTCAGCAACCTGCGCAACGTGCAGTCCGTCCTCTGGTCGGCCCCGTCGACCGCCGCCGTGGCCATCGTGTCGTCACAGTTCCAGGGCAGCGGCGGCCTCACCATCGGTGGCCACGACGGAAGCGTCCTCGACGCCTACCTCACCAACTCGATCGTCCGGCTGGGCAGCACCTTCATCCCGGCCGACCTGGATTCGTCCGACGTCATCGTCGCCGGTGGCTACAGCGGACGCGCCGCACTCCACGTGCAGAGCTCGACGATCCTCGTGGGTGCCACCGAATGCCACCTCGGCGAGCAGGCGGGCCAGTGCCTCCGGCCCGCGGCCGGGATGATCGTCGCCCACCAGAGCTCGAGCATCGACTTCACCCATTCGGCGATCGGGGTCGGCAAGCCGACCTCCTCCGACAACAACCTCGCCCTGTTCGCGGTCACCAGCGGTGGCACGATCACCGGCGACGAGTACACCTGGGCGCAGCCGACCAACCTCCAGGACGCGGCTGCGATCAACACGCTGATCGGCGCCACCGTCATCACCGCCGTCCCCGGCCTGTACGCCGGCGGCTTCTACCCCGGCGACGCGGCCCTGACCCCCCTGTTCGAGTTCGGTGGCATCCCCGGCGTGCTGATCGACGCCATCCCCGACGCCCGGGGCGTAGCGCCCATCGGCGCCAACGTGCTGCGCGATCCCGTCACGAACGACCCCATCGGGACCGACGTGTGGGGCAATCCCCGCTGGGACGGCAGCGACGCCTCGAACATCGGCGCGATCCAGACGACCCTGGCCCCGCACCTCGTCGTGAGCGCCGTCGGCGACGGAACCGTCGACCTCACCTGGAGCCAGGTCGACCCGGTGAACCCGGCGTACCCCGTCGACTCGTTCGTGGTCGAGTACCGGCCCGTCGGGTCCCCCGACCCCTACACCACGGTGGTGATCGCCGATCCCCAGCAGTGCTTCACCACGATCACCGGGCTCACCGACGGCACGGCGTACGAATTCGTCGTGCACGCCCACGCGCCCGCTCCGGTCGGCGATCAGCCGGACTCGAACGTCGTCACGGCCACCCCCCTCGGTCCGGTCGGGAGCCCCGGCCCCGCCGCGCAGGGTGGTGACCGGGAGATCACCCTCTTCTGGACCGACCCGCCGACCGGTGGTCACCCCGGTCCGCTCACCTACTCCGTGCTGTACCGCCCGGCCGGGACCACCGACTGGTTCGCCGGACCCGGATCGCTGTCGGGTCGGGTCACCGTCCTGCCCGGCCTCGAGCCCGGCACCGACTACGAGCTCGCCGTGTTCGCGGTCGCGGCCGACGGCACCCCGAGCGACCGGGTCGGCACGACGACCGCCGCCACCGATCCGGGCCCCGACGACGGCGGCTCCGGTGGTGGCGGCTCCGGTGGCGATCCGACGTTCACCGGCTGACCCCACCCGGTGACGTCCGACGC
>JBAXBB010000149.1:0-6511 GCA_037142235.1 Actinomycetes bacterium | reverse complement strand
GCCGGGTGACCGGCCGCTTCGATCTCAGCACCGTCATCACCGACGTCGACGCGACCCGCGAGCGCGGGGTCGCCGAAATGGTGATCACCTGGAACGAAGGGTCACGACTGATCCTCGGCGATGCCGTCGACTATCCGGTCGGCGGCAGCGTGCCGAAGACCATCGAGCAGATCGTGCTCGGGGGGACGCACCGGTACTTCGCCGCCCGAGGGGTGTGCAACGTCCGCTTCGACGGCGCGCACTTCCACTGGACGTGTCGGATCGTCAGTTGACCGCCTGACCGCCTGACCGCCTGACGGCCGTCTGACCTTCGACCGACGGTTCGGAGTGGAGCGGGCGACGAGAATTGAACTCGCGTCACCAGTTTGGAAGACTGGAGCTCTACCATTGAGCTACGCCCGCGGGTGACCGCCATTGTGCCCGGTCAGTGTCGGGAAGGGGGGACTCGAACCCCCGACCTCCTGCACCCAAAGCAGGTGCGCTACCACTGCGCTACTCCCCGGTCGGAGCCGAGACTAGACGGGTGCCCGTGACGTTTGGCTCACACGGGTCAGGGTCGTGAACGAACACAGGTAGACGTCGTCGGCGAAGCCGGGGGCCCCGAAGAGCACCGACTGCACCGGGCTGCCGGAATCGACGCGCACCCGCTCCACCCCGGATCCGAGGTCGAGCACCACAATCTGGTCGGTGCCCCGTTCGGCGTCGAAGTCGTTGGTGACCAGTTCGCCGGTGTCGGGGAAGCACAACGGGTGACAGGCGTGGTGCTGGTCGCGTCGCCAGCGTGGCGTGCACGCGCCGTCGTCGGTGATGTCGAACGCCGCCAGCACGCCGTTGGCACTGTCGTACCCGACCGCGATGCGTCGGGTGGGGTCGATCGCGGGCGGGTTGGCCACGAGCCCACCCGGCTCGCCGCAGATCTCGGTGAGGGTCACCGCGCCGGTCGCGAGGTCGGCGCGCACGAGGTGCAGCGGAGTTTCCGAGACGCCGAGACCCTGGAACGACCCGGCGTAGCGTTCGCTCCCGGCGCCGTTGTCGAGGAACCAGGCGGCGCCGAGGGCGACCACGGCGTCCCATCCGTAGGTCTGCCCGGGCAGGGTCCGGTACACGGCGGCGAAGTCGTCGAGGGTGAGCCGGGTCCCGTCCCAGGTGGCGCGCCACAGGGTGGAGGTGCCCACCACCACGACGACCTCGCCGTCGGCGGAGAGCCGCGCCACGGAGGGTTCGGGGAGCGCGCAGCGGTCGACGATCGCCAGGGTGGTGGGGTCGAGGACGCACAGCTCGGCGGGTGGGGGCGCGTGGTCGGCCGGGTCACCACCCGGGAGGTTCCCGCCGAAGTCCTTGGTGACGAGGTGACCGTCGGGGAGGACGACGAAACTGTTGTAGGGGAGGTCGCGGGGGAGTTCGGTGCTGGCCTCCACCTGGAGGTCCGGTCCGAGGCGGTGGGCGTGGTTGCCGAAGACCACGTGGAGCGCGCCGTCGGCGTGGGCGGCCAGGCCGCCGGGCCAGGCCGGTCCGCCGGGGAGGTCGACGGATCGCTCCAGGGGCTCGAGGGTCAGCGGGTCGAAGCGCTCCACCCAGGAGACGGCCCCCGGACCGCCGGTGTGGCCGAGGAGGAAGCACTCGCCCGGGTCGCGCAGCACGACCATGGTCGCGGCGATCGCGAGCCGTGAGGTGACCTCGACGGTGTCGGGGGTGAAGCGGGGCCCGGGTCCGGACGACGGGGCCTGGAGCCGACGGGGTCCGCCGTCCTCCGCCGGCCAGCGCGAGGGATACAGCCCCGGGACGGGCCCCACCTCAGGCGACGGTCCAGGTGCAGCGGTCGGTCCCGGCGCACAGGGCACAGTCGCCGACGGTGCCGTCGGCGTGGCGGGCGCACTGCTCGACCCGCTCGCGCACGACGTCGCGCATCAGCGGGTGCAGGCCCACGGGGGCGGTCACGCAGAATTCGACCCCGGGATGGCGGGGGGCGGCGTCGGCGACCAGCGCCGGGATGTCACGCTCCCAGTGGTTGCCGGGGAAGAGGAAGTACGGCATCACCAGCACCCGGCGGGCACCGGCCGCCACGACCGAGGTGATGGCGTCGGCCACCGACGGCGCCGCGAGCTCCATGTGGGCCGCCGCCACGGCCACGTAGGCCTCACTCTCGGCGGCGAAGGTCGCGACGAACTCCTCGTGCATGGTGTTGGACGCCGACCGCCGGGAGCCGTGGTCGACGATGACGAGAGCGGTGGGGAGGGGATCAGGCACGGCACCCAGTATGGCGGTTGCCTACCGGGCGGCGGCCGGGAGTGACACGGGACCCCTGGCGTGGCCCGACGGCAGCATCTCGATCCGGTCGCTGGTGAGCCCGTAGTCGGGGAACCGCTCGAGGACGGCGTCGATCGAGGCCCGGGCCTGGAGGCGGGCCAGCGCGGCCCCGAGGCAGTGGTGGATGCCGTGGCCCAACGCGAGGTGGCGGTCGACGCGGCGGTCGACCGCGAACCGGTCGGGCTCCGCGAACTCCCGGTCGTCGCGGTTGGCGGCGGCGAACACCATGACCACGACCGATCCGGCCGGGATCGCGACGTCATGGCGCTCGACGTCGCGGGTGGTGGTGCGGCACAGTTGGGGCACGGGTGACTCGAAGCGCAGCACCTCCTCGACCGTCGAGGCGGTCAGGGACGGATCGCCGGCAACCTTGGCGCGCTCGTCCGGGTGGTGGGCGAGGTCGAGGAAGGCATTGCCGATCAGGTTGATCGTCGTCTCGTTGCCGGCGACCAGGAGCAGGCGGACGAACCCGAGGAGCTCCTCGGCGTCGAGCGCGCCACTCTCCTCGGCGACCTGGACCGCGAAACCGATCAGGTCGTCGGTGGGGTGTCCGCGGCGGGCAGCGATCTGGCCGGCCAGGTAGTCGGAGAGCTCGGCGCTGGCCTGCCGGGCCGCGAGGATCGTGTCGGGCTCGTCCGGCCTGCGACGGATCAGCACCTCGATCCAACCCCGGAACAGGGGCCGGTCGGTGAGGGGGATGCCGAGCATCTCGGCGATGACCGCGGACGGCACGAGTCCGCCGACGTCGCCGACGAGGTCGAAGGCGCTGGGGTCGAGGTCCGCGACCAGGCCCCGGGCGATGTCGTACACGCGCGGCTCGAGCGCCGCGATCGCCCGTGGCGTGAAGGCGCGTGTGACGAGGGCCCGGACCTCGTCGTGGCGGGGAGGGTCCATCGTGATCATCTCGGGTTGGACATCGGCGGGGAGGCCTTCGAGGGTGATGCCCTGGGCCGACGAGTAGGTCTGCCAGTCGTGCAGCGTCTCGAGGACGTCGCCGAACCGGCTGACGGCGAAGAACCCCTTCTCGGGATTCCGGTACACGGGCGCGTGGTCACGCAGCCACGAGTACACGGGATACGGGTCCGACCGCAGGGCGGCGTCGTAGGGGTCGTAGGTCGGGAGAGGCTCCACGACCCGAGTCTCGCGGATGGAACCGCCCGGGCGCGGTGATGACGGTGCCGGAGGCGCCGGGGGCTCCCGGGGCGTTCAGGTCGGGCGTGGGAGACTGCCCGGATGCCCGATCCCGTCCCCGTGACCGCTCGTCGGGCCCCGTGGCACGCGTGGTCGGACCGGACCCGGCAGGTGGTCGGGGCCATGGCCCTGGGGCTCGCCGCCTTCGCGGCCTGCGAGGTGCTCCTGATCGGTCGTCCGCTCAACCGCTTCGACGAGGCGTGGATGCTCTGGGTCGGCGCCCGCCTGGCGCGGGGCGACGTGCTCTACCGCGACGTCTACGACGTCTCCACCCCGATCGCCGCCTGGCTCGTAGGCCTCGGGGAGTGGATCTTCGGAACGCACCTGGTGGTGACGCGCACCCTGTCGTCGGCGGTCTTCGCCACCGAGGTGGTGCTGGCCTGCTCGGTGGGTCGGGCCTTCGGTGCCGGGCGCGTGACGCGAGGCGGGATCGCCCTTGCCCTGCTCGCCTTCGCCTCTCCGGTGGTGGTGTTCGTCAACCTCTACTCGGCGATCGCGGTCCTGGGCGGTCTGGTGGCGTTCCGTTCGATCGTGGGGTGGTTGGCCCACCGTGACGACCTCGACCGGCACCGGGCTCGGGTCGCCCTCGCCGCGACCGCGGCGGGAATCGCGGTCGCCTTCTGGTCGAAACCCAACCTGGGCGGGTTCTTCGGGCTCGCGGTGGTGGCCGTGGTGGTGGTGGCCGGGGCCCGGAGACCCCGGACGCGGATCCTGGTCGACGGGGCGTGGCTCGCGGCGGTCTTCGCCGTGATCGCCGTGCCCTTCGTGGTGGCGATCGCGGCGACGGGCGCGTGGTCGTCGTTCGTGGGGCAGGTGTTCCTCTCGAAGGGCCAGTACGTCGACGTCGGCTTCTCCTACTTCTCCTCGCTGCAGCGCCGGGTCGACGACCTCATCGGTGGGGGGCCGCACGGTGACCTCCGAGCGGTCGTCCCATTGCTCACGGGCGTGGCACCGATCGCGTTCGTGCTGTGCACCCTCGTGGGGGCGTGGCGGGCGCGGCGCTCGGGTGACCTCCGGGTGGTCGCGGCGGTCGGGTTCGTCGTGGCGGGCCTGCTCGGAGTGCTTCCCCGACCGGGCGCCAATCACGTCGCGGGCACGATGCCCGTGACCCTCGCGGCGGCGGTCGGCCTATGGGCGCTGGTTCCGATGGGTTCCGGGAAGGCCACGCTGGTGGCGCGGCGGGTGGTGGCAGCAGCGCTGGTGGTCGTGGTCGCGTTCGCAGCGGTCGTGGTCGTCGCCGATGGGCTCGACGCCACCTTCGGCCACCACCACCGGTGGTCGGCACCGTTCGCCCCGGCCGAGGGCCGTCGTTCGGACGAGGCTGCGATGGCGCGTCTACGACGGGGCCTGGAGCGCCACACCGACGGCACGGTCTTCATCGCCCGCGAAGACGGGGGATACCTCTACCTGATCACCGGCACGCGCAATCCGTTGCCCTACGACATCGTCGAGCGCTCCGACCTCGGCTCGGCCGGGGTCGTCGGTCTGATCGGGAGGCTGCGGCGCGGTGACGCCAGGTTCGTGTGCATCCACCCGCCGTTCCCGGACGGCTCGGCGCGCAACCCGTTGCATGCGACCCGCCTCGACCGTTGGGTGCGGGACCGCTTCACGCCGGTGGCGTCGCTGCCCTCGTGCGACCTCTACGCCGCGCCGCCGAGCAAGGTCCGGCTCATCTCGTAGTCGGCGGCATTCTGGAGCACGTAGTCCTCGGCGAACGCGACGATCGCGTCGTCGAACGTGGACTTGTTGCCGAGATAGGCGTTGATCGCCGTCCGGTCGCCGGAGCGGGCGTGGCCCCGGGCGAGGGTCCATCCGCACAACTCGCCCAGGACGTTGAGCGGGCGGGGTCGGATCTGACCCAGATCCACGGTGAGCTTGCCGTCCCAGAGTTGGCGGGCGTAGAACTCGGCCTCGCCACCGCTGATGGTGGTGGTGTTGAACCAACCCAGCATGACGTCGCTCGCTGCCTGCAGCAGGCGTTGACCCTCCACGACCCGTTGGCCGTGCTCGGGGAACACGCTCGCACCGGTGTGGGTTTCGAGCACCGAGGCCTGGGCCTCCTTGACCTGGAGGATCAGGGGATCGTTCGCATCGCAACCGAGCATCAACACGATCCAGCAGCGGGTGCCCACGCTCCCGACCCCCACCACCTTGCGGGCGGCGTCGACCATCCGGTACTGCTCGAGGAGGTGGCGCCGGTCGGACTGCAGGCTCTGGCGGTACCCGCGGATGCGGTCTTGGATCCATCCGGTGACGTCGAGGTTTGGATTGTCGGCCATCATGTCGCGGACGGGCACGATGAGCGGCGGGTCGCTGCGGAACCGCGGCTCTCCATCGACGACTTCGGTGAGCTTGGTGAAGGCCCGCAGGCTGTTCTTGTCCTTAGCCCGGTCCACGTTGGACCCGAGGCGGAGGCGTTGTGCCTGGCTGATGCGCTGGTTCGCCTCCTCAAAGACCTGGGCGAGGTCGAGCCGGGCGTACCAGACGTCGAGGTTCGGCATCTGGGCGAACCCGCGCATGGCGACCCGGTACGCCTGCACGCAGTTGCGGACGATGTCGCGGGCCCGTCCGGCGGACAGCCCGATGCCGTCGGCGGCGAGCATCATGCTCGTGGCCAGGCGGTAGATGTCCCACTCGAACGGCCCGGTGTGGGTCTCGTCGAAGTCGTTCATGTCGAACACGAAACTGCGGTCGGGGGCCAGAAAGCCGCCGAAGTTGGCCACGTGCGCGTCACCGCACAATTGCACGGTGAGGCCGGTGTCCGGTCGGGAGGCGAGGTCGTTCGCCATGAGGATGGCGGCGCCGCGGTAGAAGGTGAACGGCGACACGAGCATCCGCTCGTGGCGGATCGGGATGAGGTCGGCGACCCGGGTGGCCTCCTGCGACCGGAGCAGGTCGACGGGATGGGACCGGTCGGGGGCCGGGGTCCAGCCGGCGTGGGCGGAGCGGGGTCGGCGCTCCCGGGCGGCCCGACCGTCGGCGATCCGGGTCGCGCGGTCCGGGTGCTCCACCC
>JBAXBB010000148.1:0-6550 GCA_037142235.1 Actinomycetes bacterium | reverse complement strand
GGTGTGCACGGGCCGCGACGTCGTGGCTTCGTTGCGGGGTCTCGCCGCCGCCGCGATCGGGCTCGTCGGGGGCGCGGTCCTCCTCGCCCCGTGGGTCGCGACGTTCACCGCGTTCCGGAGCGATCCGGGTGCCTTCGGGTTCGTCGAGTACCTGCCGCACCTGCCCTTCGCCGACGTCCTGCGCCTCCACACCGGTCCCGCGGGCGGCGGGTACGCATCGTGGGGGTTCTACGCGGCGGGAGCGTTCGGCCTGTTGGTGGCGAGTGGGCCCCGCCTGTCGTGGGTCGCCCGGGCCTGGTTCCTCGCCCTCGGCGGCGTCGCGCTCGTCTACGTCCCGTCGCAGATCTGGCCGAACGCCCGCGTGCCCGCAGCCGAAGGTGCGCTCGTCGCGACCGCTCTCGGCCTGGCGGTGGCCGCCGGCCTCGGGGTCGCCGCCTTCGGCGACGAGCTGCGCCGGGCCCGGTTCGGGTGGCGACAGCTCGCGGCGGTGCTCGCGGGCCTCGGGATCGCGCTGGCGGCGGTCGGCTTCACCGCCGACGCCGTCGACGGCCGTTGGCACGCGCCGACCAAGGGCTGGAACGACGAGGTGTCGTTTACCCGCGACCGGCTGTTCGCAGGCGCGTTCCGCATCCTCTGGGTCGGCGACCCGGCGGTCCTGCCCACCGACCCCTATCAGGTGCGCCCAGGAATCGGGTACGCGGTGACGCTCGGCGGCGGCGGCGACGCTCGTGAGGTCGTCCGGGCGCCCGCGGGGGTCGGCGACGGCGCTCTGCGCCGCGCGGTGGAGTTGGCCCTCGACGGGCGCACCAACCGTCTCGGTCGCCTCGTGGGCCCGATGGGCATCCGCTACGTCGCGGTCCCGAGCCGTAACGGTCCGGGCGGGCAGCCCGCTCGGGTCATCCCGGGCCTGGGGACCCGGTTCGCCGACCAGCTCGACCTGGCCGAGCTGCAGACGGGGAGTGGCCTCCAGCTCTACGAGAACGCGGCCTGGATTCCGGTCACGGCCTTCGTCGAGCCGCGCGCCGACCTGCCCGTCGGGACGGTCGATCCGGTCCGGTCGACCGTGGGCCTCGACCTGTCGGGCGACGCGGCCGCGCTGGGGTCCACCCCGGTGGGACCGGGCACGGTCCTGCTCGCCCAGAACCACGACGACCACTGGACGGCGACGAGTGGTCGGCCGCTGGCGCACCGGGTGGCCTTCGGATGGGGCAACGCCTTCGAGCAGGTGGACAAGGGCGTGGTCTCCGTGGGCTACGACGGGCAGACCCCTGCCACGCTGCTGGTGATCGGCCAGGGCCTGGTCTGGCTGGCGGTCCTGGTAGTGGCCTGGCGCGGCCGCCGGCGCTGGATCACCCGCCTGGTGCCGGCCGATCCCACGACCCGGGTCGAGCGTCGTGAGGACACGCGCCGTCGACGCGAAGCCCGTGATGCGGCGCGTGACCGCCTCCGGCGCGACGAGCTCGACGACGACTTCTGGAGCCACGGATGAGCGACGAGCCCCGCGACCCGTGGTGGGACGAAGCCGACGAAGACGCCGACGCCGACCTCGGTGGTGGCCTCGACGGTGACCTCGAGGGTGACCTCGAGGGTGACCTCGAGGGTGACCTCGAGGATGGCGTTCCCTGGGTCGACGACGAATCCGACGGGAGTCGGCGGTCCGCCTCGGCGCGCGCTGCACGCAGTCCGGCGGCCCGGCTGGTCGTGCTCGTGGTGCTGGCGGCACTCGTGGCCGGGGGAGTGGTGCTGGGTCGGCGGAGTGTCCGAACGGACCGTCCGCGGGCCGCGGGGAACGCGGCCGACAACGCCAGCGTGCCGCCGCGAGGCGCGCTCTCGACCTCCTGGTACTGCGCTGCCGGCTCGTCCGTCGACGGCGGTGCCGGCGACGAGACGATCGCCATCGGCAACCTCTCGACGTCGGTGGTCCGGGCGACGATCACCGTCCTGCCGGGCGGTGAGACCGCTCCGCGGTCGCGCGCGGTCCGCCTCGCCGCCTACGAGCAGGTCCGGGTCCGCGTCGGTGACGTCCTGGCCGTCGCGTCGCCGGGAGTTCTGGTCGAGGTCACGGGCGGACAGGCCGTGGTCGAGCACGAGCTCCGCGGGGGCGGCGACCTCGCGGTGGGCGCCTGTGCGCACGAGCCGTCCCGCCGCTGGGTGTTCGCCGCGGGGAGCACGGCCAAAGGCGCCACCGATGTCCTCGAGCTCTTCAACCCGTTCGGCGACGACGCGATCGTCGACGTCTCCTTCGTCACCGACGGTGGCGTGGTCGCGCCCTCCGACGTCCAGGGGTTCTCGGTGCCGCGGCTGAGCAAGGTACGGGTGCCGGTCACCGACCTGGTGCCCCGCCAGGACCACGTCGCGGCGATCGTCCAGGCCCGGACCGGACGGGTCGTGGCCGAGCAGGTCCTGACCTCCGACGGCACCACGCAGCCGGCCGGTTTCGCGGCGGAACTCGGCGTCACCCGTCCGCGCTCCCAGTGGACACTGCCGTTCGGGACGACCGGTGACGGCCGGACCAATTCGGTGGTCATCGCCAATGCCGGCCTCGCACCCGCCCAGGTCGTCGTCCAGGTGGTGCTGCCGGGCCAGGGGCTGCTCGAGCCCCAGCCCGTGACGGTGCCGTCACGCTCGGTCGTGGCCGTCGATCCGGGAGGTCGAGTGGGCGCGTTCGGCGGGTTCGCGGTCCGGATCACCACCGCTCGGGGCACGCCGGTGGTCGTCGATGCCGTGCTCGGTGCCGGGGCGGGGGCCGAGGGTCGGGGCCTCGCGATGGCCGGTGCCGCCACGCGCGGGACCCGTCGCTGGGCGATCGCCGGGAGCCCGCCGGGGTCGGCCACCTCCCTCGACGCTGTGAACCTGACGGGCCGCCCGATCACCGTGGAGGTCCGGGCCTACACGGCGGGTGACCGCGAGAGCCCGAGGAGCTCGCCGGCCTTCGCCGTCGCCCCGGGCAAGAGCGTGCACCTCGACCTGCCCGAACTCGGGATCCGTCCCGACCAGGTCGTGCAGGTGTTCGCCGACGGCCCGATCGTGGTGGGACGGGAGATCTACGCGCCCGGCGAGTCGGCGTCGTTGGCCGTGCCCGTGGCGGGCTGACGTGATCGTCCGGCTCGTGGTCGCCGCGGCGGTCGTCGCGGTGGTCTTCGTCGTCGCGGTCGTCGTCCGGAAGCGGTCGCGCCCGGAACCCCCGCCGCGCACGGCGTACCCGATCCCGCGGCAACTCGACCGCACCGATTTCCCTGATCCGGGCAAGGCGACCCTCGTCGCCTACTTCTGGTCGCGCACCTGTGACTCCTGCGTGGGGCTCGGGCCGAAGCTGGCGGTCCTGGCCGACGCCGACACGGCCCTCGCGGCGTTCGAAGAGACCGACGACCGCGCGATGCACCGGCGCTACGACATCGCGGCGATCCCGATGATCCTCGTCGCCGACACCGACGGCGTGGTCCGCCGGGCGTTCGTGGGGGCCGTCAGCAGCGAGGACCTGTGGTCCGCCGTGGCGGCCATCCGCTCACCCGGGAGCGTCCCCGACACCGGTGCGGGCGTCCTCGAGGACTGAGCCGTCGAGGACGGCACCGTTCGAGGCCCCGTTCGAGGTCCCGTCGGACGGCACGTCCGGGGTGAGCGCCCCGGAGGCTCCATTGGCCCGGACCGGCGGTGGCGGTGTGTTGGCCACCTCGGTGATGGTGCCGTCGGCGTGGCGGATACGGCGGTAGCCGCCGGCCTTGCGGCCCATGGCCGCGTCGACGAGCACGCCGACTTCGTGGCCGTCGACCGTCTCGTGCTCCAGCAGGGCCCGGGCCAGGGCGTCGAGGCCGGGGCGGTGCTCCTCGAGTATGCGGCGGGCGCGGGCCTCCTCGTCGCGGAGGATGCGCTCCACCTCTTCGTCGATGACCCGCGCCGTCTCGTCGGAGTAGTCGCGGGTGTGGACGAGGTCCTCACCGAGGAACACCGGCCCCTGGGTGCCCCACGCCATCGGTCCGATGCGCTCCGACATCCCCCATTCCCGGGCCATCTTGCGGGCCAGTTCCGTGACGCGCACCAGGTCGTTCTGCGCGCCGGTGGAGAGGTGCCCGAAGATGATCTCCTCGGCGAGTCGGCCCCCGAGGGCCACCGCGATGGAGTCGGCGATGTACTCCTGCTTGTAGATGTGGCGCTCCTCCATGGGGAGCTGCTGGGTGACCCCGAGGGCCATGCCGGTCGGGAGGATCGTCACCTTGTGTACGGGGTCGGCGTTGTCGAGGACGTACGCCAGGACCGCGTGGCCACCCTCGTGGTAGGCGACCACCTCCTTCTCCTCGGCGGTGAGCGCCATGGACTCGCGCTTCAGGCCCATGAGCACCCGGTCGCGCGCCGCGTCGAAGTCCTCGGCGTGCACGTCGGTCTCGCCGCGGCGCACTGCGAACAGGGCCGCCTCGTTGACCAGGTTCGCGAGGTCGGCGCCGCTCATGCCCGGGGTGCCCCGGGCGATGAGGTCGACGTCGACGTCGGGGGAGACCCGCTTGGTCGCGAGGTGCACCTGGAGGATCTTGGTCCGCTCGTCCTGGGTCGGGAGCGGCACGACGATCTGTCGGTCGAACCGGCCGGGGCGCAGGAGCGCCGGGTCGAGCACGTCGGGGCGGTTGGTGGCCGCCATGATCACGACGCCCTCGGTGGCCTCGAACCCGTCCATCTCGGCGAGCATCTGGTTGAGGGTCTGCTCGCGCTCGTCGTGCCCCCCGCCGAGCCCGGCGCCGCGCTTGCGGCCGATGGAGTCGATCTCGTCGACGAAGATGATCGCGGGCGCCTGCTTCCGGGCCGTCTGGAACAGGTCGCGGACCCGGGCGGCACCGACCCCCACGAACATCTCCATGAAGTCGGACCCGGTCACCGACACGAACGGGACCCCGGCCTCACCGGCGACGGCCCGCGCGATCAGCGTCTTACCCGTGCCAGGAGGGCCCACGAGGAGCACCCCCTTCGGGATCCGCGCCCCGATATCGCGGAACTTCGCCGGGTGCTTGAGGAAGTCCACCACTTCGGCGATCTCGGCCTTGACGGGCCCGTAGCCCGCGACGTCGTCGAAGGTCGTACGGGGCTTCTCGGTGTTGTAGACCTTCGCCTTGCTCCGGCCGATGCTCATCAGGCCGGTCGTCTGGGCCGAACTGCGCCGCATCATCCAGACGAAGAGGCCCACCAAGAGCAGCATCGGCAGCAGGAGCGGCAGGATGCTGTCGAGGAACACGTTGGGCGAGGTGGACGAGTACTCGAGCGTCACCCCCTGCTCCTCGAGGAGCGTGAGCGTGCTCTCGGGCAGGTCGCCGTCGGGCCCGCTCGAGGTGAACTGGGCCGTCCCGTCGACGGTGCCCCGGTACTTGCCGTTGATGTCGCCGTTGGTCTTGTCGAAGGAGACCGACCGCACCTGGCCGTCGCGGACCGCCGCGGTGAACTGGGAGTAGGTGAGCGGGTGCTCCGTGGACTGCTTCGGCGCCAGGCTGGGGATCAAGAAGGCGAGCACGAGGAGGCCGATCAACGCCCACGGGAGGTACCGGAGCCACGGCCGCGACCGGCCCCCCGAGGGCCGTGCGCCGTCGGGCGGATCCACCGGGCGGGGGCCCGGGTCGGTCGGGGGACGACTCATGAGTGCTCCTCGGCGGTGCCGGCGGACGCGGGCCATGCTAGGGCGCACCCCGGTGCCGGGGAACCGCGTGATCCCCGGCCCCGGCCCCGTAGCATCCGCTCCGTGACCGGACCCGTCGCGGCGCGCCCCGCCGTCCGTCTGCGCTGGGGTGTCCCCGACGCGTTCATCGCCTGGGCGGTGGGGTTCGCGGCGTCGTTCCCGGCGGTGATCGGGCTGAAGGCCGGGGCGTCCCTCGGTCCGGGGCGCACCTTCTTGGCGGTGGTCCTGCAGAACGTCGGCATCGTCGCGGCCTTGTGGCTGATCTCGGTGCTCAAGGGCCAGCACTCCATCGTGCGCGACTTCGGCTTCCCCGCGGCACCGTCGCTGCGACCGACCGTCGTGGGGGTCTGGGTCGGTGCCGGCGTTGGCGGCTCGGTCGTGGTCAACCTCCTGCTGTGGCCGATCGAGCGGATCGGTCACCTCCAAGAGACCACCCAGGATGTGGCGCGCACGGTCACGCATGCACGCGGGCTCGCGCTGGTGCTGCTCTTCGTGGCGATCGTGTTGGTGGCGCCGATCGTCGAGGAGCTGCTGTTCCGGGGGGTGCTCCTGCGGTCGCTGCAACGCCGGTTCTCCACGCCGGTGGCGGTCTTCCTCTCCGCGTTGGCGTTCGGTGCGGCGCACATCCCCGGTGGAGGCCAGGCCTACGCGCTGGTCCCGGGGCTGGTCCTCCTGGGCCTGGTCTCGGGGGTGCTGGCGGCCCGTTCGGGTGACCTCACGCGCTCGATCTGCCTCCACGTCGGGTTCAACTTCTTGTCCTGGCTCTTCCTGGTCCTGCGCTGAGGACGGCGACGAGCGCACCGGGTGCCACCGGCCGGGCTCCTGTCGGCAGCAGAATGTGCGGGTGACGACGCCGATCGGACCGGAGAGCGCCGCGGGGACGCCGCGGTCGGTCGA
>JBAXBB010000147.1:0-6559 GCA_037142235.1 Actinomycetes bacterium | reverse complement strand
GACCTGCCCCTCGGCGCCATCCCGGGCAGCGCCGACTTCGGCACGCTCGTCCACGAGGTGTTCGAGCGCCTCGACTGCACCGCCGACGACCTCGACGACCGCCTCACCGACCTCATCGGCCAACGCCGCGGCACGGCGACCGCCCGAGTCGACACCACCGTGCTGCGCGACGGACTGCGCGCCGCGATCGAGTCGCCGCTCGGACCACTGTTCGGCCGAGGCGTGCGGCTGCGCGACCTCGCGCCCGCCGACCGGCTGGCCGAGTTGTCATTCGAGTGTCCGCTCGCCACCAGCGGGCCCGCCACCTCCGACCGGGCGATCGGCGCCCTCGTGTGCGCCCACCTCGCGCCCCACGACCCGATGCGCCCGTGGGCGGAGCGCCTCGCCGCCGGCCTGTTCGACGTCGACCTCGCCGGGCACCTCACCGGGTCGATCGACGCCGTGTTCCGGGTGGTCGATCCCACGACCGGCCGGCCGCGCTTCGTGGCCGTCGACTACAAGTCGAACCTGCTGCGCGGCCCCGACGGCGTGGCCCGCACCGCCGACTACGCGCCCAGCCGCCTCCCCGCCGCGATGGCCGACCACCACTATCCGCTCCAGGCGCTCATCTACCTCGTGGTCGTGCACCGGTACCTGCGGTGGCGCCTCCCTGACTACGACCCCACCGTGCACCTCGGCGGCGCGGCCTACCTGTTCGTGCGCGGCATGACCGGACCCGACACCCCGGTTGTCGAGGGCCATCCCCACGGCGTGTGCTCGTGGCCGGTGCCGCCATCACTCGTGATCGCGCTCTCCGACCTGCTCGACGGTCGCAGCGGGGAGGCCGCATGACCACCGCCCACCCGCCGGGCGCGGCCCGCACCGTCCGCGCGGGCGTGGCCCCTGCGATCACCGACCTGCTCGAGCAGTTCCGCCAGGCGGGTGTGCTCGGTTCCGCCGACGTCCACGTCGCCACCACCATCGCCCGCGCCGGAAGCGAGACCGACCCGGCCGTGGTGCTCGCCGCCGCACTGGCCGTGCGCGCCCCGCGCCACGGCCACGTGTGCCTCGAGCCCGCCACCGTCGCCGCCACCATCACCGACGACGACGACCCCGACGCCGCGCCCGACGCCACCGCCGACCGGGCCGCAACGCTCGCCGCCCTGCCCTGGCCCGACCCCACCGCCTGGGCCACCGCCCTGACGACTTCGGGCGTCGTCGGCGCCCCCGGTGACGCGAGCGAACCCGGCGCCGCAGTGCTGCCGCTCGTGTTCGACGGGACCCGCCTATGGCTCGAGCGCTACTGGCGCTATGAACACCGCGTCGCCATCGCCCTGCGGGCCCGGGCCGCCACTCCGGCGGGCTGCTTCCCCGACGACGCCACCACCGGCGCCGCGCTCACCGCCGCCTTCGGCACCGCCGACCCCACCGACCGGCAGCGGGCCGCCGCCCACCTGGCCCTGACCCGGCCCCTGGCCGTGATCGCCGGCGGCCCCGGCACCGGCAAGACCCGCACGGTCGCCCACACCCTCATCGCCGCCGCGTCCCTCGCCCGATCCGCCGGTCGTGAGCTGCGCATCGGCCTCGCCACGCCCACCGGCAAGGCGTCCGACCGCATGACCGCCGCCCTGCACGCCGCGGTGCAGGGCGCGGGCGTCGACCCAGAGGTCGCCGCGGCGCTCGGCGCGACCACCGCCGTCACCCTCCACCGTCTCCTCGGGGGCACGCCGCGCGGCACGTTCCGCCACGGTCCCGGCGACCCGCTGCCCTACGATCTCGTGATCCTCGACGAGACCTCGATGGTGTCACTTCCGCTCATGGCGCACCTGCTCGCAGCCCTGCGGCCCACCACCGGCTTGGTGCTCGTCGGCGACCCCGACCAGCTCGTCAGCATCGAGGCCGGGGCGGTGCTCGGCGACATCATCGCCCCCGTCCGCGACGGCCACGCCGACGGGCACGTGCTGCGCAACCACGTGGTGGTGCTCGACCGCTCCTACCGGTTCGGCGACCGCGCCGACATCGTCGGGCTCGCCGACGCCATCCGCACCGGAGACGCCGACGCCGCGGTCGCGCTGCTCCGGGCCGGAGGCAGCGAGCTGACCTGGATCGAGCCCACCGACGGCGGTGCCCTCGACGCCCTCGCCGACGAGGTGGGCGCGGTGGCCCGTGCCGTCGTCACGGCGGCGCGGTCCGGCGACGCCGCCACGGCCCTCGCGCTGGGTGCCGACGTCAAGGTGCTGTGCGCCACCCGTCACGGCGACCTGGGGTCGTACCGCTGGACCGAGCGCATCGAGCACCGGCTCGGCGACGCCGTCACCGGTGCCGCCGGCGGTCCGGGTGGGCGCTGGTACGCAGGGAGGCCCGTGATCGTCACCCGCAACGACCCGCTCAACCGGCTCTTCAACGGCGACACCGGCGTGTACGTCCCCACCGACGACGGCACCGCCGGCGTGGCGTTCCCTGCCGCCGACGGTGGGGTCCGCACCGTCGCCACCGCCCAGCTCTCCGACACCGAGACGTGGTGGGCGATGACGATCCACAAGAGCCAGGGCTCCGAGTTCGACCGGGTGGTGGTGAGCCTGCCGGTGACGGCCTCACCGATCCTGACCCGCGAGCTGCTCTACACGGCCGTCACCCGGGCCAAGCGGCGCATCACGGTCGTGGCGTCGGAATCGGCGCTGCGGGCCGCCATCGCCCGACCGGTAGAGCGTGCCACCGGCCTGCGCACCGCCCTCGGCTCCTAGCGTTTGTTCGTTTGTCCGCGCCAGGGGCGCGGCAAACGAACACACGCTGAGGGGTCGGGCGACCAGGCTCGGCGACCAGCGGATCAGCCGGTGAAGGTGGGTTCGGGTTCGGGTTCGGGCCCACAGTCGTTGAGGGTGACCGGGAAACTGGCCGACTGGCCCGACACCGCGGTCGCCGAGATGGTGTGAGCACCACCCGGTATCGAACACGGCACGGTGTACGTAGCGGTGAACGTGCCGTCGGCGGCGACGGTCACCGTCCCGAGGGTGGTCGGCGTCGACGCGATCGTGACGGTGAGAACGCTCCCGGGCTCGAACTGCGAACCGGTCACGGTCACCGTCCGACCGTCGGCCCCGACCGTGGTCCCCACCACGACACACGGCGTGGGCGTGAACGCCACCCCGTAGGGGCCATTGCCAACGGTGATGGGATCACCGACCACCGTGCTCGACGCCACCTCGATCACCGACACCGTGCCGTCGTCCGAGTTGGTGACGTAGGCGGTGGTGCCATCCGGTGCGAACGCCACGCCCTTCGGGGCATTGCCGACCGTGATGGTGCCGACGACCGTGTTCGTCGCCACGTCGATCACCGACACCGTGCGACCGCCGGAGTTGGTGACGTAGGCGGTGGTGCCATCCGGCGTGACCGCTACCCCGTTCGGGCCAGTGCCGACGGTGATGGGGCCACCGACCCAATCGCCCGACGCCACCTCGATCACCGACACCGTGTCGTCGTCGTAGTTGGTGACGTAGGCGGTGGTGCCATCCGGCGTGAACGCCACCCCCCTCGCGCCATTGCCGACCGTGATGGTGTCGACCACCGTGCCCGACGCCACCTCGATCACCGACACCTCGCCGCCGTATTGGTTGGCGACGTAGGCGGTGGTTCCATCCGGCGTGAACGCCACCCCGGCCGGGCCACTGCCGACGTCGATGGGGTCACCGGTCACCGTGCCCGACGCCACATCGATCACCGACACCGTGTTGCTGTTGTGATTGGTCACGTAGACGGTGGTGCCATCCGGCGTGACCGCCACCCCGGTCGGGACAGTGCCGACGGTGATGGGGTCACCGACCACCGTGCCCGACGCCACATCGATCACCGACACCGCGTTGCTGCCCTGGTTCGTGACGTAGACGGTGGAGCCATCCGGCGTGAACGCCACCCCGACCGGGGTGACGTCGGGGGTGATGGGGTCACCGACCACCGTGCCCGACGCCACATCGATCACCGACAGCGTGTTGTCGTTGGAGTTGGCGACGTAGGCCAGGGTGGGACACCCCGAACCCGACCCGCCGGCACCACCCGTGGCACCGCCGCTCGCCGAGGAGACCCCGACCAAGGCCACCGCAGCCATCGCCAGACCGATCACACCCGCACCGATTCGCTTCATGACCGAAATGATATCTCGCTCCCGCCTCGGGCACCGTGTCCGGAGCCTGACCCAGGCTCCCAGCGTCGGAGCGGGTGCGCCTGTCCCGGCAGAGTGGGAGGATGCCGGGCATGGCCCGAGCCCCCCGGTACTCCGTCTCCTCCACCACCGCCTACGAGACCTGCCCCCGGAGGTACCGCTTCGGCTACCTCGACCGGGTGAAGGTCGACCGGGGCCTCGCCCCTCAGCACTGGCGGTTCGGCTCGGTGGTGCACGCCGGCCTCGAGGCGGCCTACCAGGAGCACCGCGAGTCCGGTACCAGCGACGACCTCACCCACACCGTGCCCATCGCCCTCGAGGCTCTGCGGGCCGCCTGGGTCCGCGAGGCCATGCCCGACGACCCGGCCGAGATCGCCCGGGCCGACGAGATCGTCACCACCGACCTCACCGCCACCCGCCTCGCACCCCGCGACATCCTCGGCGTGGAGTTCTGGTTCAACGCCAAGACCGACGACGGCCTCACCGTGGGCGGGGCCGCCGACCTGGTGGTCCGGGCCGACCGGCACACGGTCGAGATCCGCGATCACAAGGTGACCACCCACACCCGCAGCGCCGAGCAGCTCGCCGGCGACTTCCAACTGGGCGTCTACGGCTGGTTCGCCCTGCGCACCTGGACGTGGGCGAGCAACGTGGTCGTGGCCCACCACTACCCGATCACCCGGGAACTCGTCCGCATCCCGCTCACCAGCGACTGGATCGCCCACTCGATGGAGCGCCTGCAGGGTGTCGCCCTCCAGGCCCTCGCCGACGACACCTTCGCCCCCGTCCCCGGCGAGCACTGCTCGCACTGCGTCTACCTCGACCTCTGCGACGCCGCCCAGCGTCCCTGAGTCGGCGCTCCGTCCCTGCCGTCGGGCGGGTCCGGCGGGCTGGTCCGGCGGGCCCCACCTCGCCCCCGGATCGCGTGTCCCACCCCCTTCGTACGGTCAGGCATGCGGGGACCACCCGCCCCATCACGACCAGGGGCATGCACGTGACCGACTATCGAGAATTCGGATGGCCGTACCTCCAGGCCGACGACAGCGCCGACGTCGCCGCCATGGCGACGGTCCTGGCGCTGGGTCTCTACGAGTCCACCGACCGGTTCCGGTTCCAGGACCCGTCGGCACCGATCCCAGCGCCCGGGATCGACGGCCTCGTCGACGAGGTGCGCACGCACGCCGCGGCCACGGCGTTCGCCGCCGCCAACGCCCGGACGCTCTACCAAGACCTGAGCACCCGGTCCGTCTCCGGAGCGGCCATCGGGGATCCGCAGTCCGACGGCCCACTCGTCGACTTCGACGACCCCGCCGTCGTCAACCTGGCCGGAGCCCTCGACGCCGCGGCGGCCCAGGCCGCCGCCGCGACCGCCCAGGCGAACCGGGCCCTGCGGCGACTCGCCCAGATCGCCTTCGGGGTCGTCCAGCACGGCACCGACGACGGTGACGTGGCGGCCATCCGGCGCGCCTGCGCCGAGGTCCTCGAAGACGGTGAGCACGCGGCCCCCGCTGAGTTCGACGACCACACCGTGGTGGGCCGCACGCGGCCCGAGATCGTGGTGGAGATCGCCGGCGCCATCGCCCGGTACCTGGCCTGCCCCATGCCGTTGGCGACCCGGATCACCCTCGTCGCCGAGGGCGCGTCCACCCGGTCGCTGACCTTCGTCGACGGCGGCAGCCTCCACGTGGAGGACCTCGGGACCTTCCTCGGACCCGTCGGCGTCGTCGAGGTCGTCGAGGCGGTCCTCGACGTCTACGGCCAAATCGACGGGATCGAGCCCACCGACCTCACGATCCTCTGGGAGTCCCTGCCCGACGTCTGACGACCCCCGCCCCGCCTCGGGGAACCGGGGCCGGCGGTACACCGTGCGGGATCAGATCCCGACGAGGTCGACGGGGAGGTCACGCAGCCGGCGCGAGAGGCTCGCCGGGCGACTCACGACCGAGACGGCCACACCACTGAGATTCGCCTCCGCCGCCACCGTCGCAAAGATGCCGTCGCCGCTGGCGACCACCACCCGGCCGCACCGCTCGAAGACCGCAGGCCACGACGCGACCCAGTCCAAGAGCGCAAGGTCGGCCCCGTCGGGGCCGTGCCCCACGAGCAGTTGGGCCGACGTGTGGGCACGGGTGCCGAGCTCGGCGAGCATCCAGCGGTTGGCGGCCACCACGACCAGGTCGCCGCCGCGGTGCCCGGCCGCGACCAGCACGCTCTCGTAGGCCTCGACGACCTCCGGACCGGTGGCCCACGGGTCGCCGACCACGTTCTCGAGGTCGACCAAGACGAGGGCGCGGTCGGAGCGCCGCGCCGCCTGCGTCGATCGCCGCGTGTCCCGCTGCGCCTTGGTGCGTCCCATGCCCTGCCCCCTCGCCCTGCACCCCGGACCGCCCGGGTGGTCGGAGCCCATCCCACACCCCACCT
>JBAXBB010000146.1:0-6603 GCA_037142235.1 Actinomycetes bacterium | reverse complement strand
GTCCAGGGCGGGGCCGCCGCCGCTCCCGACCCCGCTCCCGACGCCGCCCCCGCCGACGGCGAGTCCTACTTCGCTGTCACCGAAGGGCCGGGTGGTCAGCGCCGAGTCGTGAGGTTCCGGGCCGCCGGGGTCGCCGATCGCCAGCGCAACGTCGACTCGATCGAGCACCGGGGCGACCGGGTGCTCGTGGTCGAACCCGACAGCGTCGTGCAGGCCACCGCCATCGCCGACCCGGTCTACGTCGGCCTGCCCAGTTACGGCCCGAGTGGCCAGTACGGGCTGGGCAACGCGCACTTCCCCGACGCCTGGGTCACCCTGCCGGGCCAGGCCGCGGGGATCCGGGTCGCGGTCGTCGACACCGGCGTCCAGGGAGATCACCCCGACTTCGCCGGCGGCGCGGTGGTGGCCGGGACCGACTTCGTGTGCTCCACCGATGGTCGTACCGACCCCAACAGCCACGGCACCCACGTGGCCGGGATCATCGCCGCCCGGATCAACGGCGTCGGCGGGGTCGGGGGCGCGCCCCAGGCGACGGTCGTCCCGGTGCGGGTCCTCGGTGCCAACGGCAGCGGTTCCATGAGCGACGTCATCAGCGGCATCTACTGGGCCGCCGACCCGACCCGTGGCGATGCGGCCGTCATCAACCTGAGCCTCGGCGGTTCCCCGAGCACCGCGCTCCAGGCCGCGGTCCAGTACGCCGTCGACCAGGGTGTGGTGGTGGTCGCCGCCGCCGGGAACGACGGCCTTTCGAGTCGCAGCCTCTATCCGGGTGGGTACGCGTCGATCGAGGGTGTGCTCGCGGTGGCGTCCACCGACGCTTCCAACAACCGCTCGTCGTTCTCGACCGTGGCCGCCTACGACTCGATCTCGGCGCCCGGCTCGGGCATCTGGTCGACGATCCCCACCAGCACCTGGGGGCTCAAGAGCGGGACCTCCATGGCCACCCCGTTCGTCGCGGCGGCCGCCGCCCTGGTGAAGGCCGCGTGCCCGGCCTACTCGCCGGCGCAGGTGGAGACCCGGTTGGAGAGCACCGCCCAGGACCTGGGGACCCCCGGACCCGACACCTCGTTCGGGGCCGGGTTGGTGCGCCCCGACCTCGCGGTCGCCGCCGCCTGCTGACGTCCGGCGACCGCGGTCGGGGAGTCGGTCAGGTCGGGACGTTCCAGTTCCAGGACGTCTTCTCGACGCGCTCGGCGATACGCCAGCCGTCGGCGGTGCGGACCAGGCGGTCGTGGTACTCGCCGCCGCAGAAGAACGAGATCTCGCCGTTCGTCGCCATCGGGTTGAAGAACGCCGCCACCGAGGTGGCGGCGTCGCCGTCGAGGGTGACCCGCCGGTTGCCCACCAGGTGCTGGTAGGCGGAGAACATCGGAAGGATCTCCGCCAGCCAGGCCTTGACCTCCGGGAACGCCCCGGCGATGCCGCCGGCGCTGGTGTAGTCGATGCGGGCGTCGGGGGTGAAGACGGTGTCGAGGCGGTCGAACTCCCGGTCGTCGATCGCGTAGGCGTAGCGGGTGAGGAGCTCGTCGATCTCGAAGCGGTCCTGAAGCTCCTCGAGGGTGGGTCGGGCCATGGTCGCCTCCAAGCGATTGATCGCGGGATCGGGATCCGGGTGCTTCCCGGCGGTCCCAGGGATGTCGGGGATGTCGGCGGGAGTCTGGCACATGGCTAGCCTCCCCCGCCGTGGAGCATCTCGGACTGGTCGGCCTGTCGGACTCCGGTCACGCGGGCCTCTTCCGCGCCCTCACGGGCCAAGACGTCGACCTGGCCTCCGACCGGGTGCTCGGGATGGTGGATCTCCCCGATGCCCGCCTCGACGCCCTGGCCGAGATGTCGGCGTCGAAGAAGGTCGTCTACGCCACCTTCCAGATCGCCTTCTTGCCCGGGCTGTCGACCGAGGCCGGCAAGGGTCTGGGGTCGCGGTTGCTCGGCTCGTTGCGCGACTGCGACGCCTTGATGCTCGTGGTGCGCGCCGCCGACGGCAACGACCCCGCCCGGGACCTGCGCGCCCTCGAGGACGAGTTGGTGCTGGCCGACCTCGGGTCGGTCGAGCAGCGCCTCGAGAAGCAGCGCAAGGCCCTGCGCGGTGACAAGACGCTCGCCGACGAGGTGGCGGCGCTCGAGCGGGCCGAAGGGGTGCTCTCCGAGGGCGAGCCCGTCTACCGCTCCGACCTCACCGACGCCGAGCGGTCGTTGCTCGCGCCCGTGTTCCTGCTCACCAACAAGCCGGCGCTGGTCGTGGTCAACGTCGGGCTCGACCAGCTCGACGGGGCCGACGCCCTGGCCGCGCCGTTCGGCGGCGGTGCCCTGGCCGTGTGCGTGGAGATCGAGGGTGACCCCGACGTCGTGGCGGCCCAGGGGGCCGAGCGCTCCGAGCTGCTGGCCGACCTCGGCGTGACCGAGAGCGTGGTCCCCCGGCTCGCCCGAGCGGCCCTCACGTTGCTCGGGAAGTGCACGTTCCTCACCACCGGCGACAAGGAGTCGCGGGCCTGGACCTTCCGGTCGGGCGCGGCCGCGCCCGAGTGCGCGGGTGTGATCCACTCCGACCTCCAGCGGGGGTTCATCCGCGCCGAGGTGATCGACTGGCAGGAGTTGCTGGGGTTCGGGTCGTGGCCCAAGGCCAAGGAGGCCGGCAAGCTGCGGGTCGAGGGCAAGGACTACCTCATGGCCGACGGCGACGTCGTGGAGATCCGCTTCAACGTGTGACGTCGGTGCCGCCCGGGGTCCTGGCAAGCCGTGGCGGGCGCGGACGGAGCGGTCCTGGTGGTCGACGGGCGGGAGGTGGCCCCCCTCGAGGTGGCCGGCACGCGCGGGGCCCGGCGGCGCGGTCTGCTGGGCCGCGACGGACTCGCCGGCGCGTTGCTGCTCGTCCCGTGTCGCCAGGTCCACACGGTTGGCCTGCGCTTCGCCATCGACGTCGTGTGGTGCGACCGGCGCGGTCGGGTCCTGCGCGTGGCGACCATGGCGCCGGGTCGGGTCTCACGACCGGTGTGGCGGGCCCGGGCGGTGATCGAGGTGGCGGCCGGCTCCGCGGGTCCGTGGGGCCTGTGCCCCGGGGCGACGGTCCGCACCTGCGACGATGCTCCCATGGCTTCCGACGGCGCCCTCGTGCTGGTCGCCACCCCGATCGGCAACCTCGGCGACCTCTCGCCGCGGGTGGTGGAGGTTCTGCGCACCGCCGACGTGATCGCCGCCGAGGACACCCGCCGCACAAGGGCGCTCTGCACCCACGCAGGGGTGGCCGCCGGGAGCCGCCTCGTGGCCGTCCACGCGCACAACGAGCGTCAGCGGGCCGAGGAGCTCGTGGAACGCATCCGGGCGGGCGCACGCGTGGCGTTCGTCACCGACGCGGGCATGCCCGGCATCTCCGATCCGGGGGAGCGGCTGGTGCGGGTGTGCGTCGCGGCCGGGGTGCGGGTGGAGGTCGTGCCGGGCCCGAGCGCGGCACTCGCCGCCCTGGTGGTGTCGGGGTTCCCCACCGACCGGTTCGCCTTCGAGGGCTTCCTGCCCCGCTCCGGGAAGGAGCGGGCGCAGCGCCTCGCCGGGTTGTCGCAGGAGCAGCGCACCTCCGTGCTGTTCGAGTCGCCCCGGCGCGTCGGGGCCACGCTCACCGATCTGCTCGGCGCGTGCGGTCCCGATCGGGGGGTGGCGATCGCCCGGGAGCTGACCAAACTGCACGAGGAGGTGTGGCGGGGGACGCTCGCCGACGCGGTCGGGCTCCTCGCCGAACGCGAGGCGCGCGGTGAGCACGTGCTGGTGCTCGCTCCGGCACCCGGGCCGGAAGCGGCCGACGACGACGCGGTGGTCGCCGCGCTGACCGACCGCCTCGGTGCGGGAGCGTCTGCGCGCGATGCCGCCGCCGAGGTCGCGGCGGCGCTCGGGGTGCCGAAGCGGCGTGCCTACAACCTCGCGGTGCGCCTCCGGTCCGACCGCTGACGGGAGGCGTCGCGGGTACCTTGGCCCGGTGGCCACGCCCTTCTACGTCACGACGCCGATCTACTACGTCAACGACGCCCCGCACATCGGCCACGCCTACACCACGGTCGCCGCCGACACCCTCGCTCGTTGGCGACGCCTCTGGGGCGACGACGTCGTGTTCCTCACCGGGACCGACGAGCACGGGCTCAAGATCCAGCGGGCGGCCGAGGAGCGCGGCGTCACCCCCAAGGAGTGGGCCGACGTCACCAGCGCCCGGTTCTCGGAGGCCTGGGCCGAACTCGACATCACCAACACCGACTTCATCCGCACGACCGAGCCACGCCACTACGAGGCGGTGTCGCAGTTCCTCCAGGCGGTCCACGACAACGGCTACATCGAGCTCGACACCTACGAGGGGCTTTACTGCGTGGCGTGCGAGGCGTACTACGCCGACGACGAGTTGATCGGCGACCGTTGCCCGATCCACGACCGCCCGGTCGAGCGGGTCACCGAGGAGAACTACTTCTTCCGGCTCTCGCGCTTCACCGATCGGCTGCTCGAGTACTACGAGGCCAACCCTGGTGCCGTGCAGCCCGAGGCGCGGCGCAACGAGGTCCTCGGCTTCATCCGCCAAGGGCTGCGCGACTTCTCGATGAGCCGGACCTCCATCACCTGGGGGATCCCGCTCCCCTGGGACCCCGCCCACGTCACCTACGTGTGGTTCGACGCCCTCTTCAACTACTGCACTGCAGTCGGCTACGGCACCGACCGCGCCCGCTTCGACCGCTACTGGCCCGTCGACCACCATCTCGTGGGCAAGGACATCCTGCGCTTCCACGCGGTCTACTGGCCGGCGATGCTGATGGCCGCGGGTGAGGCGCCTCCCAAGTCGGTGTTCGCCCACGGATTCCTGCTGGTGGGGGGCGAGAAGATGAGCAAGACCCGCCTCAACCAGATCGCGCCCGCCGACCTGGTCGCCGACTTCGGCTCCGACGGCGTGCGCTACCACTTCCTCGCCGATCAGCGGTTCGGACCCGACGGCGACTTCTCCTACGAAGCGATGGTCAACCGCTACAACGCGGACCTCGCCAACAACTTCGGCAACCTCGCCAACCGCGTCCTGAACATGGCCGTGAACTATCTCGGCGGGGTCGCGCCCGACGTCCGCGCCGATGGTCCGCTCGTCGCCGCGGCCGAGCAGGCCTTCTCCGGGTGTGCCGACCACCTGGCCCGCCTCGACTTCGCCGGAGCCTTCGCGGCGGTGTGGGACCTCATCCGGGCCACGAACTCCTTCATCGAGGACTCCGAGCCCTGGAAGCTGCACAAGGCGGGGGAGGCCGACGCGGTCGCCCGGGTCCTCGGCGACTGCCTGGAGGCGCTGCGCATCGTGGCGCTGCTCGCCTCGCCGGTGATCCCACGAGCGGCGGCGGCGCTGTGGTCGCGCCTCGGACTGCCCGGGTCGCCCGAGGACCAGCGTCTGCCCGACGCTGCGGCCTGGGGTGGGCTGCCGTCGGGATCGCTCCTCACCAAGGGCGACCCGCTCTTCCCCCGCTTCGAGGTCTAGGTGGCCCCGCTCGGCGTGCCGCCCCCGGCGGCCGAGGTCGACCCGGGGGGCTGGGTCGACAGCCACTGCCATCCCCACCTCGGCACCGACGACCCCGCCGCAGTGCTCGACCGGGCCCGGGCCGCGGGGGTGGCGGCGTTCGTGGTGGTCGGCACCGACCTCGCCACCTCGCGTGCGGCAGTGGCGCTGGCCGCTGCGCACCCCGACGTCTGGGCCACCGTCGGCCTGCACCCCCACGACGCCTCGCGGCTCCCCGGGGAATGGCACGACCTCGTGGCGCTGGCGTCGGCCCCCGAGGTGGTCGCGATCGGTGAGGCCGGGTTCGATCTCCACTACACCAACTCGCCGCCCGACGCGCAGGAAGTGGCGTTCCGGGCCCAGATCCGGTTGGCGCACGAACTCGACCGGGCGCTGGTGATCCACTCGCGTGAGGCCTGGGACGACACCTTCCGGGTCCTGGCCGAGGAGGGGGTCCCGGAGCGGACCGTCTTGCACTGCTTCACCGGGGGAGCGCCCGAGGCCGAGCGGGCCCTGGCTCTGGGCGCCGCGCTGTCGTTCAGTGGGATCGTGTCGTTCCGGTCGGCCGTCGACGTGCGGGCCGCGGCCGCCTGCTGCCCACCCGACCGCATGCTGGTCGAGACCGATTCGCCCTACCTGGCGCCGGTGCCCCATCGTGGCCGGGAGAACGAGCCGGCCCTGGTGGGGGCCGTGGGAGCGGCCCTGGCCACCGCCGTGGGGCGCCCGCTGGCCGAGGTGGCCGCCTCCACCGCCGGGGCGGCCCGCTCCTGGCTGGGTCTGGGCGTCTGACCGGTCGGCCCGGACCGGTTGTGCGGGATCGGCCGGGGAGACGGTCACACCGCTGCGCTACGGTTCGACCCGGTGCAAGAACCCGAGGCTCCCGAGCCCACTCCTGATCCTGTGATCGAACCGACGGTCGCCGACGCTCTCCGGGGCGGGCGTCCGCACGTCCACGGCCGACGACCCCACCGGTCGAGCCGCGCCCACCTCCACGACTCCGTGCGGCCGAGCCCGGGGCGGGGCGCCCCCGCCGACTCCGCCACCTGGCTCCCCCTCCCCGACCTAGCGGCGCTCCCCGCGCTCGACGACCTGATCGCCACCTC
>JBAXBB010000145.1:0-6671 GCA_037142235.1 Actinomycetes bacterium | reverse complement strand
TGCTCTCGGTGAACTGGGTCGCAGCGTTCTCGGCGACTCCGGAGATCCGGGCCTCAAGCTGCGCGATCCGGGTGAGGGCTTCCTGGTCGAACCCGGCCCGGAAGTCGGCGAGGTTGGCCGTCGCATGCTGCGCGATGCCCGCCACCTCCTGCTGGAGTTCGGCAATCCGCGCGGCCGCTCCGTCTTCGACCTCACCCATGTGGGCCAGCACGGCGTCGAGTTGCTGACGCTGGCGGGCCGCCCGGGCTTCGAGCTCACCGAGCTCGGCGATCACGGCACCGCTCATGCGAGTGAGCGCCTCTTCGGCGCGCGACTCGAGGGTCTCGGCCTGGGCCGCCCCGGCGCTGGCGATCGCCTGGACCGCCGCGGCCGACGTCCGCTCGAGTTCCGAACGGCGCTCGGCCAAGCGAGCCCGCCCGTCGACGACGGCCTGCTCCACCTCGCTGACGTGCTCGGCCACCGTGCGCATCAGACCCTGGGTCGAGTCGGCGACCACGAGGTCGGCCTGCTCGCGGAGAGCACCGAGACGCCCGGTGAACCCGTCGGCGGCCTGGTCGATCTCGGCCTTGCCGGCGTGCGCCGCTTGCGCGACCTCGGCGACATGCGCGTCGACGGTGTGGCGAAGCGCGCGCGTGGCGTCGGCGGTCACCCGCTCCGCTTCTTCGCGGAGCGAGGCGACCTGCGCCGCGGTGGCGGCGATGGTCTGCTCGACCGTGCCGCGGTGCTCGGCGGTCGCGCTCGCGACCCGCTCCACCGCCTCTTGGAGTTGCGCCTGGGCGCGCTCGGAGGCGGCGTCGAACTCGGCCCGCCCGGACGCCAAGGAGTCCTCGGACTCGCGGCGCAGGACCGCCACCTCTTCGCGCACGCCCGTGAGGGCGTCCATGGTCTGGGCCCGGCTGGTGGCGACCGCCTGCTCGAAACCGTCGATGTGACGGGTGACCGCACGCTCGAGGGTCGAGGTGGCTTCCACGACCGCCCGGTCGGCGTCGTCGCGAATGGTCGCGACCCGCGCCTCGCTGGCCGAGATGGTCTGCGCCAGCAACCCGTTCTGGCCGGCCGTCGCCTCGGTGAGCCGGGCGATCGCCTGCTCGATCATGGCCTCGTGGCCGGACTTGGCGTCGTCGAGCCGGGCGATCGACTGCGTGACCTTGTGCTCGATGTCGACCAGGCGCGCCTCGGAGTCACCGTGGAGCGCCGACGAACGCGCCTCGAGGTCGGCCACCCGCTCGGTGGCAGACCGTTCGGCCTCACGGAGGTGCTCGACCAGGTACCCGAGCGCGCTGCTCCGCTCGTCGAGGATCGCGTCGACCCGGCCCGCCAGGTCGGTGTCGATCTGACGCGTGCGCTCCTCCACCACCGAGATGGCGGAGTCGGCGAGGTCGGTGATCTGCTGGCGCTCGCGCTCGGCGGCGGCCTGCAGGCCCTTCTCGTGGACCTGCGTGCGCTGAGACAGCTCCTGCGTGCGGGCCGAGCCGACGGAGTCGAACTCGGACCGGGCGGTCGCGATGTCGCGCTCGAGCGCGGTCCGCGCTCCGGCGACCTCCTCGGCGAGAGTGGCGCGCGCCATGGCGAGTACCTGCCCGAGGGCGACGGTCTGGTCGCGGATCGAGCCGCTCAGCTGCTCCTCGACGGTGTCGATGCGCTCGACGACTGCCCGGGCCAGACCTTTGCGCTCGGCGTCACCGGACTGACGGATGGAGTTGCGGGCCTCCTCGGCCGATTCCTGCACCGCCTCGACCAATTTCACCACGGCCCGCTCGAGCATCTTGCGAGCGTTCTCGCTCGTCTCCTCGAGCTCGGCCCGGCGGGACTCGGCCAGCGCCGCGATCTGCATCTCGCGTCGCTCGGCGATCCGCTCGAAGGCCCGGGTGGGGACGGCGAGCGCCGGGTCGGCGGCCAGGACGGGCTCTTGGTCGACCTCACTGCGCGTCCGGATCGGCGCCTCGGGCGCGACCGGCGGCGCGACCGGCGGCTGGAAACCGGCGGAATCGGACTCCGGGCTCGCTGGGCGCCGGGCACGGGAGCGCCGGGCCGGCTCCAGGACGACCTCGGGTGCCTCCATGTCTGGCTGATCGGGTCGGGGACGACGCTGCGGCGGCATCCGAGAAGTATCGCAGGGGGCCGAGCCACCACCCCACATACCCCACCACCGGGGTGGGGCTTGCCCCGAAGCGGGCCCGGGACGGTCCTGGGGGAAGGCGGATCAGGGGCCGACGAGCCCCCGGCGCGTGGCCTCGAGGAACGCCCGACCCCAGCGCCGGGACGGCTCCAGGTGGTTGCCCTCGGCCCACTCGTTCCAGGCATTGACGAACACCAGGTCGTGGTCGGGGGACTCGGCGGGGAGCTCCGCCACCACCGCGCGGAGCCAGCGCTCGTAGACCTCGGGCGTGGCGTCGCGCAGGACGATCCCCTGCCGACGCCGGCGGGCGGTGTTGTCCCAGCCCGGGGTGACGCACGGGAAGCGCAGATGGTCGACCGACGGCCGGGCCAGCATCCGGTCGACCACCGTGGCGTAGTCGAAGATCCGGTGGGTCCGGTAGGCCTGGTTCGTCAGGTGCAACCGCCGCAGCACCCGGTCCGAGGTCGAACGGCGCAGCGCCGGACCGAGGTTGGCGAAGTCGGGCTGGAAGTCGACTGCCGCGTCGAACCCGAGTGGCCGGGGATCGCTCTTGTCCTGGTCGTGCTCGACCCGCGCGAGGAAGAGCTCGCCCAGCCCGGCCCGGTGCGCCTCGTCGCGCCAGACGTCGGTGGTCCGCGCCGGATCGGGGAGCCGACTCGCCTTGTAGACGAGGAACAGCGGCTTGCCGTCCACCCGGACCGCACGCGGATCAGCGAGCGCCGGGAGGAGGTGGCGGAGGTGGGCGCGGTCGTCGGCCTCCGAGTACTCCTGGCGCATCAGGACCTCATCGGAGAGGCCGTCCCAGGCCCGGGTCCAGTCCTCGTTGGCCCAGCACAGGCAGAACCCGAAGTCGGGTGCGCCGGACTCGAGCACCTCGCGGAACGGGCGCTCGAGAAGACGGCGACCCTGGAACCAGTAGTGGTAGTAGACGAAGCCCGAGATCCCGTGCTCACGGGCGAGCGCGGCCTGGGCCTCTCGGGTCTCGGCGACCCGCAGGTCGTAGTAGCCGAGCTCCGTGGGGAGGTGGGGCTGATCGTGCCCGGGGAACTGCGGACGCGCCTGCACCACGTTGCGCCACTCGGTGAAGCCCCGACCCCACCACGCGTCGTTCTCGGGGATCGGGTGGTACTGGGGCAGGTAGAACGCGAGGGCGCGGGTCACGGCGCGGGCACCTCACCGAGCACCACCCGGGCGACGGCCTCGAGTCGCTCGCTCCCTCGGTCGAGCACCGGCTCGAGGAAGTTGCCCTCGGCCCACTCGTTCCAGGCGTTGACGAAGATCACCCGGTCGTCGGCCGGACGCACCTGCGTTGCCTCCACCAGACGCTCCAGCTCCTGCTCGAACCAGCGTACGTCGTCGTCGACCATCACGATCGCGCCGTCGGCGCGTCGGGGGGTGTTGTCCCAGCCCACGAGGATGCCCGGGTAGTAGGGGTGCTCGTGGGTGGACCGCACGCGTCGGGTCGCCTCGAGGTAGCGCCGGTAGCTGTAGGCCTTGATCGTCGTACTCCTGACGCCGAGACCGACGTTGCGCACCGTCCGGGCCACCTTGCGCCACGGCCGCGCCAGCGCCGACGTGTGGTTGTTGTGCGCCAAGAGGCCCAGGTTGGGCTCGAAGGCAACGGTGCCGTCGAATCCGTCGGAGCGGTAGTCGTGGCCGATCGCGTAGGAGTCGATCCCGAGGATCAGCGGCTCGGTCACCCCGGCCCGCACGACCTCTGAACGGATGGTGTCGACCGTGCGTGCCGGGTCGGGGAGCTCGCCGGGGTTGTAGACGATGAACACGGGGCGGCCGTCGATCCGGACGTAGCGCCGATCAGCGAAGGCCTCGGCGAGCCAGCGGGCGTGCGCGACGTCGTCGTGGGGCGAGTACTCCTGGGCCTGCAGCACGGTGCCGGTCCCGAGCCAGGTGTCGGTCCAGGCCTGGTTGGCCCAGGCCAGGCAGACCGGGAAGTCGGGCTCGCCCGACGCCAGCACCTCGGCGAAGGGCCGGTCGAGGAGGCGGGTCCCGTTGAACCAGTAGTGCCAGTAGCAGAAGCCCTCGATGCCGTGCCGGGCCGCCAACTCCGCCTGGGCCGCCCGGGTCTCGGGCAGGCGGAGGTCGTAGAAGCCGAGGTCGCCGGGGACGCGGGGCTGGCGGTGGCCCCGGAAGGTGGGGCGAGCGCTGGCGACGTTGTGCCACTCCGTGAACCCCTTCCCCCACTTGGCGTCGTTCTCGGGGATCGGGTGGAACTGGGGGAGATAGAACGCCAGGAGGCGGGCCCGAGGCGTCGGCGCGGGTGCGGGCACGGGCGCGGTCATCGGCCGACCGCTGGCGCGCCCGGATCGGCGACGGCATCGGCCGCGATCGCCAGGAAGCTCTCGGCGTACTCGCGCGTGCGTTGGGGCAGGGCGGCTCGCGCCGCCGCCTCGAGGTCGCGGTCGGGTCCGGCGGTCCGGGTGTCGTAGACCTCGACCAGCCGAGCCGCAAGGTCGGCCGGATCGGCCGGATCGAAATACCAGGCCTGCGGGGGGTCCTGCTCCCGGTGGATCGCGAGGTCGGAGCACACGATGGCCTTCCCGATCGACTTCGCCTCCTCCACGGTCGTGCTCCATCCCTCGAAGCGTGACGGCTGCATGACCGCCAGCGACTGGCGCAGCAGCCGGAAGGTGTGGGCGTGCGGCACCCAGCCGAGCACGACGAAGGTGTCGCGCACGCCGAGCCGCGAGACCTTGGCGAGCAGTTGGCCGAAGTGCAGAGGATCGCGGTCGTCGGCGGTGTTGCCGGTGCAGACCACCGTGATCTCGGGGCGGGTCGACGCGAGCAGGGCGAGGGCCTCGAGCACCACGTCGTGGTTCTTGTGCACCCAGAACTGGTTGGGCAGGTAGACGAAGCGCTCCGGGAGGTGGTACTCGGCACAGACCGCTGCCGGGTCGTCGTCGAAGATCCCGGCGGGGACCTGGGCCACGAAGCGCAGGACCCGCCCCTTGTGGGCGAACTGCGGGTGGAATCGCTCGAAGTCGCGTCGGGCGTCGTCCGAGCTCAGCACGATCCGTGTGCAGTTGGCCGCCATCTGGGCGAAGAGCCGATTGCGGTGCTCGAGCTCCTCGGGCGGGAAGAGGTCACCGTGGTGTTCGTGCTGAAAGTCGGGAATCCAACCCAGACTCGGAACGGCGAAGTCCGGGCCGAAGTGCCGCCAGCAGGCGAAGACGACGTCGACACCGTGCTCGACGAGGGCGTGCTCGGCCACGGGGCGGGGCGGGGGAGCGCCGAACCGACGCTTCACCCGCTCGACCTGGCGACCGACGAAACGCGGGCCGTGCTCCTGGGGGAGCTCGATCACCGCGTCGGCGAGGGCGCGGTAGGTGTCGTATCCCCCGATCGCGCCACCCTCGCGGTCGGCCACCACGATCTCGGGTCGACGGTCCGCGGGGAGGTCGTGCAGCGCGCGGAAGAGGTTCGTGTAGTAGTGAGCGCCCGCGGTCCAACCGAAGTTGTCGATGTCGTTGAACGCGATCCTCACGACGTCAGCCCTGCGTGGCGCGGTACCAGTCGCGCGTTGCGGCGAGCCCCGCAGCGAGGTCCCAGTCCGGGGAGAAGCCGAGCGAGCGCAGGGCCGAGATGTCGACCGACCACTTCTCGGCGTCGCCCGGGCGGACCGAACCCGAGTACACGATCTCCGGTGCCGCATCGAGAGACCCGCACAGTGCGGTGACGAGTTCCGCGATCGACGACACGGTGCCCGACGCGACGTTGTACGCCTCGCCGCGACCGGGTGCGCGCTCGGCCACCATCACCATCGCGTTCGCGACGTCGCGGACGAACACGAAATCACGTTCTTGGGTCCCGTCACCGTAGACCTCGAGCCGATCCGGACCTTGGCTGATGCGGTCGAGGAGATCGAAGACGACCTGCTTGCGCTGGCGCGGTCCGTACACGGAGAACAGGCGGACCGAGGAGCAGGACAGGTCGTAGAGGTTGGCGAAGACGGCGGCGTACCGCTCGCCCGCCAGTTTGCTCACACCGTACGGAGAGATCGGCACCGTGGGATCGTCTTCGTGGATCGGAAGGCGCCGCGGGTTGCCGTAGACCGCCGCCGACGAGGTGAACACGAGGCGTGGTCGGCGCGGCGCGACCCGCAGCGCCTCGAGCAGGCGGAACGTGGTGCCGAGGTTCAGCTCGAAGTCGAACGTGGGGTCGTCGACCGACGGTGGGATGTAGGGGTTGGCGGCGAGGTGGAAGACCACGTCGAAGCCCGCCAGGAAGTCGGGGTCGGTCACGGCGTCGCGCACCCCGCCCCCGTGCAACTCGATCGAGGCCGCGACCCCCTCGAGGTTGCGGGGGTTCCCCGTGGCGAGGTCGTCGACCACGGTCACCGCGGCCCCCCTCCCCACCAGGCACTGCACCAGGTGCGAGCCGATGAACCCGGCCCCGCCGGTCACGACCACCCGAGTGCCGTCGGAGATGTGGTGGAGCTGCTCGGGCACTCGGACTCGTTCCGACTCGGCGACGCGGGAACGACGATTATGACACCGACCCCCGGCCGACCCCCGGCCGACCCCCCCAGACCAAC
>JBAXBB010000144.1:0-6691 GCA_037142235.1 Actinomycetes bacterium | reverse complement strand
ACTGACCCGGTCGAACTGACCCGGTCGAACTGACCCGGTCGAACTGACCCGGTCGAACTGACCCGGTCGGCCATCACCCGGTCGAACCGACCCGGTCGGCCATCACCCGGTCGGCCATCAGCCGCTCGGACCGGCCCGGGGAGCGGCCGGGTCGTCGTAGCGCACCAGCCGCAACCCGTCGACCCGGCTCGGCACCCCGACCAGGGCGAACGGTCCGTGGGGGACGAGTTGACGGTGGTGAGGAATGCAGACGGCCGCCAGGTTCGCGAAGTCGTCGGCACCGCCGTGCGACCGGGGGACCAGGTGGTGCACCTCGAGCCCCACGTCGGCGGTGCAACCGGGCCATCGGCAGTGCCCGTCTCGGGCCCGCACCGCCCGGTGCACCTTGGGAGCGAGGGTGGTGGTCGCCCGGGCGGAACCGACGACCGTGCCGTGCTCGTCGACGACGTGGGCCTCGATCGTGGCGTTGGCCAGCACCTGCTCGAGCAGTTCGTCGGCGATCGGGATGCCCGACACCTCGGCCGGCCCCCGGACCGGGACGTTGACGACCACGTGAGCCTTGACCGGGCTCGCACTGCCGGCGGCCTCACCGAGCACGAGCGCCACGAGGGCGTCGGCCATCCGCTGGTGCCGGGGCGCCCACGACCGGCCCTTCGCCGGGCGGATCCGCTCGGCCCGGGCCTCGACCGCCGCGAAGACCGCCGCGCCCGTGAGGTCGGGGAGGGTGAGCCGGGCGTCGTAGGTGCCCGTCCGCTCGTCGAGCCAGATCCGCAGCCCCCGACGCTCTTGCCGAGCGCGCGATTCCTCCACCGTGGGCGTGCGCTGGGCCCGCACTGCCCGCTGGAGATCGATCGGCGAGCACCGGGGAGCCCGCTCGGCCCACTCGCCGTCGGTGGCACCGTCGGCGAGTTGCACGACCGCCGCGAGCTGCCCGTCGCTCAAGCGACCTTCGTGCGCAGCCGCCGCGACGTTGGGCAGCGAGGCCAGCGCCCGAGCCGTCTCCACCGTGGCGCGCACTTCACGGACCGACACCCCGTCGGTGGCGGCCAGGGAGTCGTCGAGGGCGCGGCGCTCGTCGAGCACGCCCACGATCGCCAACTCCTCGACGTGGAGTCGACGCTGCTCGGCCACCAACCAGGCGCGTCGTTCGCGGAGCCACCCGGTGGTGTGGGTGCGCAGATTGTCGGCGAGTGCGGAGTAGTCGAACATGTGTTCGTACGTTAGAGCACCCGTGTGACACTCATCCGGCCGTCACCCCGACCGTCACCCCGACCGTGCGCGGCACCGCCCAGCATCGCCGCACGCCGGGAGCCGCACCCCTAAGGTCCGGCCATCAGCTCGGCCGCTCGGATTTGACCGGCCTCCCGACGAGCCTGGAGATGTCGATGTCCGGTCACCACCTCCGCCGCAACCTCGCCCTGACCATCGTCGGGTTGCTGGCGGTCATCGTCGTCCCGATCACGGCCACCACCTCGGCGCTCGCCGCCGCCGTCCCCACGCTCTGGACCCAGGTCCAGGACATGCCCGTCGCCGCCGGGACCGCGGCCGGATCGAGCCGGGCCGTCGACCTCTCCTGTCCGGCCGTCGGGGCGTGCACGGCCCTCGGCACCGCCAACCTCCCTGATGGGAGCCAGGACGTCACCGTGACCTCGTCGAGTGGTGGCGAGTGGGCCACCGGGCAGGTCCTGGCGTTCGCCCCCGGCACCGTCGGCGTGCCCCCCTACGCGGAAGGGCGCTCGATCGCGTGTGCGTCGCCGGGGAACTGCGCGGCGGTCGGCTGGTTCTTCGACGCCCGGGGCTCTCGGCAGGCGTTCGTCGCCACCCAGTCGGGTGGAGTCTGGGGCCGGGCGACGCCGGTGCGGTTCGCCGCTGGAGCCCAGAGCACCCCGAACGTGGCGATCGCCACCTCCGTGGCGTGCCCCGCTCCGGGCGCCTGCACGGCCGTCGGGGGCTACCAGGACCCCACCGGTTCCACGCGGACCTTCACCGTGTCGAGCAGTGGTGGCACCTGGGGCACCGCCCGCCCGGTGATCTTCCCCGCCGCTTCGGAGGCGGCCTCGCGCCACGAGGAACCCGCCGACGTCGCCTGCGTCTCCACCACTCGGTGCACGATCACCGGGAGTTACGTCGATGCGGCCGATCACCGCCAGGCCTTCTGGTCGCAGCTCTCCGGGTCGACCTGGTCGACCGCCCAGACCGTGACGTTCGCACCGGGCACGACGGCACCCAACCCGTCCGCCTCGTTCAACGGCTTGTTCTCCCTCGGCGCCGGTCGCCACCTCGACTGCTCCGCCACCGGGCGGTGCTCGGCGGTCGGCTTCTTCGCAGCCGCCGGCGGCGGCGCCCAGATCTTCGCCGTCCCCCTCGACGGCGCCGGCGCCGGGCAGGCCGTCTCGCTCAGCGCCTCCCTGCGGGCCCCGGTCCAGAACCTCCGCCTCAGTTCGGCGATCTCGTGCACGGGCGTCGACGAGTGCACGATGGTCGGGTTCCAACTCGGGTTCGGCTCGACCGGCGTGGCACTGCGCGTGATCGGCGCGACGAGCACCGCAGGAGTCTGGTCACCCGCCACCGAACTGCCCCTCGACCACGAGGTGACGGTCTCCGGTCCGGACCAGATCAACGCCGGGCTCGACGTCTCCTGCGCCGCCGTGGGCGAGTGCTCGGTGGTGGGCGTGTTCGCCAATGCCAACCGAGGTCTCGAGTCCCTGGTGATCACCCGCTCCGAGGGCCAGTGGCTCCCCGGGCGCAGGGTCGCGGGGCCGGGTCCCGCCGGGAGCGCCGCCCAGGCCGCCTACCTCTCGGGGGTCGAATGCGCGGAGGTCGCGTCGTGCACCGCCATCGGGGTCGACGATCTCACCACTCCGCAACGATCCGTCTCGGCGAACGCGTGGCCGATGCCCGCGGCGCCCACCGCCGTGAGCGCCGCAGTGGTGCCCGGGACCCACACCGTGACCGTTGGGTGGACCCCGCCCGTGGCGCCACCCGTCCCCGACATGTACCAGGTGCGCTGCGAGACCCCGGCCGGCACCGATGCCGTCTTCGCCGGGCCGCTGGCGTCGCCCGCCACCCTCAGCGTGCGGGCCGGCGCGAGCTACCACTGTGGCGTCCGGGCCCGCTACGGCACCGCGTTCGGCGGCACGTTCCAGGGGGACTGGTTCGAGGGGCCGCTGGCCTGGAGCGGCACCGTGTCGGTGCCCGCCACCGCGCCCGACGCCCCCGTCGGAGTGACCGCGACCGGCCCGGCGCAGCCGTCGGGCCGCTCCACCAGCGTGTCGTTCACGCTGCCCACGAACCTGTCGGGCGCCCCGATCAGCCAGTACGAGGCCAACTGCGAGTCGGGCAACGGCGGCACCACCCGCTCGGCGACGGGCAACGCGTCACCGGTGCAGGTGGGCAACCTCACCACCGGGCGGACCTACGCCTGTCGGGCCCGGTCGCGCAACTCGGTCGGCTGGTCGACCTGGTCGGCCGGCGCCACGGTCGTCGTCCCCGCCGGTCCGCCGACTGCCGTGCACGCGACCACCCCGGGTGCCGGATCGTCCGCGACGACGGTCACGTTCACCGCACCCGACGGCGGCCCCACCCCCACCAATTACCGGACGACCTGCACTTCGTCCAACGGCGGGCAGGCCAAGGGCGTGCTGGGCACGGGATCCCCCGTCACCGTCACGGGCCTGACCCGGACCAAGACCTACCGGTGCACCGTCGGGGCCCTCTTCGACGGCACACCGGGGCCGGTCTCGGCGGCGTCGAACAGCATCACCGTCCCCGCTCACTGACTCGTCCCGGCGGGAGGTCGAGCGTCAGGCCCGGTCCGGCTCGCCGAGACCGGCGATGGGCAACGGGCTGTGGGCGGCGATGACCGCCACGGAGGCCTCGACGTCGCCCTGGCTCGGCACGCTGCAGCGCTCGTCCGCGGTCCGACGGCTCACGAGCACGCGGGTGGCCTCCCAGGCGTCGACCCGCAAGGTGCACCCGGGGTCGCCGTCGCCCGACACCCAACGCCCCGCACCCGAGTCGACCGCCAGCGGCGCCAGCCCCGCCGCGCTCAGGTCGCCGACCAGATTGGCGAGCGCCAACGGCACCACCTGCTCGACCCAGATCGTGGAGCTGCCGTTGCCCACGGTCATGTGCCTGGTGGGACGGTTCTCGCAGCTCTGCGGGCTGGCGGACGGCACCTGTCCGATCCGGGCACGGGCCCCGCTCGGTGACTTAGGCTCCGGATCAGCGCCGGTCGGAGCCGTGTCCGGTGCCCACCCCGGACCGGGAGCGCCCATGGCCGCACGTCGCACCTTCACCACCGCCGTCGCCTCGCTGGCCCTCGCCGTCGCCGGCCTGGTGGGCCTGATCGGCACGGTGGCCACGTCCGCCCCCGCCGGTGCGCTTCCGCCGCCCCCGGCCGCCGACTCCGTCCTCTGGACCCAGGTGCAGGCCCTCGGCAGCGACGTGCCCGGCGACGACTGGATCGCCGACGTCGCCTGCCCCGAGGCCGGGGAGTGCATCGCCGTCGGAGCCGCCGGCGACCCGGCCGTCCCGGTGTACGCGACCTCGAGTGGCGGGGTCTGGTCGCCGATGCACCCGATCGACGTGTCGGGACTTCCCGGGTACACACCGAACGGGAGCCAACTCGGGTCGGTCTCGTGCTTCGCGGCCCTCGACTGCACCGCCGTCGGGAACTATTCCACCGGCAGCACGACATCCAGACCGTTCGGCATCTCGGTGGACGGCACGATCGAGCCTCCCTTCGCGATCGACTTCACCGACATCGGCGCCTTCACCTCGGCCGACCTGGTCAAAGTCTCGTGCGGGGCACCGGCCGACTGCGGAATGGTCGGTAGCGTCCTGGTCTCGGGGGTCTGGCACGCGATCACCGTGAACCGCGCGACCGGCGGCGTCGAGAACGCCCGGCTGGTCACGGTCGACGGCACGGTCCACGACGCCGTCGGCTCGCGCGGCCGGGGCATCTCCTGCGCGGCCGCCGGGGTCTGCACGGCCGTCGGGACCTCCTCCGACGTCTTCGGTATCTACGGCTTCGCGGCATCGCGCACCGGCGGCTCCTGGATCCCGGCCAGCGCCGTCCTCGCTCCTCCCGGAGCGGGCAGCAATCCCAATGTCTTCATCGAGTGGGAGAGCGGTGCCCACCCGATCGAGTGCACCGCCGATCGCGTGTGCTCGCTGGTCGCCACCTACAGCCCGCACGACCGCCGGAACCAGGTGTTCGTGGCGTCGAGCAACGGTGGCGCCTTCGGGACCGGTGAAGCCGTCCGGTTCCCGACGCCGTACAACTTCGAGAGCGACGCGGTGTCGATCTCGTGCCCCACCGGCGGGAACTGCGTGGCGGTCGGATTCCTGTTCCAGTCGGGCGGCTGCTCGACCTTCCCGGATTGCACGATCACGCCGTTCGCGGTGACGAGTCGGTCGGGCACCTGGGCTCCGGCCGATCTGCTGAACTTCAGCGACGACATCAGCGCCCGCCACCTCGGAACCGGATTCGCCGTCGACTGTGCCGTCACCGTCGACGATTGTGCGCTGGTCGGCACCTTCGCCAACCGCGCCGGTGGCTTCGAGGCGCTCGGCGCCACCCGCACCCACGGCACGTGGTCCCAGGGCCGCCGGATCGCGGGCCCCACGCAGCCAGGGTCGTACAACGACGTCGAGCTGTGGTCGATCGAGTGCGCGACGCCCCAGCGCTGCACGGCCGGCGGCGGCGCCTGGCTGGGCCCGGGTGGCGAGACGGGCGTAGTCGTCGACACCTGGCCGATGCCCGCCGGACCGGCGAACGTCCGGGCGTCGGTCGTGCCCGGCCGGCGGGTGGTGAGCGTCGCCTGGGACCCGCCGCCCCCGGCGGTCCTGAGTCCGTGTGCGCCGAGCAGCCCGCACACCCCGTGCACGCCCTTGAACCCAGTCCCGACCGACTATCAGGTGCGCTGCGACACCGTCGGCGGCGACACGGCGTTCGTCGGCGCGACGGCATCGCCGGCCTTCGTGACCGTGCCCGCCGTCTCCACCCAACGCTGCGCCGTGCGCGCCCGCTACGGCACCCCGGTCGGAGCCAGCTTCCTCGGCGACTGGTTCGAAGGCCCCCTCTCCGGTGCAGCACCGGTGAACGTCCCCGCCGTCGCACCCGACACCCCCACCGGCGTGCGCGCCTCGACCCCGCCCCAGCCCTCGGGGCGGTCCACCCTGTTGACGTTCGCGCTCCCGACCAACGTGTCGGGCGCCCCGGTCACGGCGGTCGAGGCGTCCTGCACCTCGTCGAACGGGGGCGTCACGCGCAGCGTGGTCGATCCGACGGCGTCGTCGCCGGTCGGGATCGTCGACCTCACGGCCGGCAGGACCTACTCCTGCAAGGTGCGGAGCCGCAACTCGGTGGGCCCGTCTGCGTGGGCGTACTCCCCGACGATCGTGGTGCCCGCCGGTCCGGCCACGAACGTGCGCGCGTCGACGCCGACGGCCCGCCAGCGGGCGACCACCGTCACCTTCACCCGGCCCGACGGCGGGCCCCCGCCGTCGACGTACCGGGTGACGTGCACGTCGTCCGACGGCGGCCAGGCCCGCACCCTGGTCAAGTCGGGATCGCCGTACGTGGTCGAGGGCCTGACCGCCGGGCGCACCTACCGGTGCACCGTCACCGCGCTCTTCGACGGCACACCGGGGCCGGTCTCGGCGGCGTCGAACAGCATCACCGTCC
>JBAXBB010000143.1:0-6885 GCA_037142235.1 Actinomycetes bacterium | reverse complement strand
GGGCGTGCCCCGACGACGACGGGATCCCCAACCGCCAGGTGATGAGATTCCACACGACTGCGGCGGCCAGGGCCGCCCCCACCACCGCCACCGTCTCGGTCGTCGGCACGTCGACGACGCCGGCGATCACGTTGGCGACCGCCGCACCGAAGAGCAGCGGACCGAGCACGTTCCCGATGGCCGCCAGGACGACCGCCGGACCTGGACGCGCCGCCCGGGTCGCGACGAGTGTGGCGATCGCGTTGGCAGCGTCGTGCACGCCGTTGGTGAAGGCGTAGGTGAGCGCCAGGGCGATCACCACGTTCAGGGCCACCCGGGCAGTCTCGCAGTGCGACGGGACGTCCGGTAGGGCCGTTAGCGTCTCGGGATGTCCGACTTCGAAGCCCGTCGCACCGCCGTCGAGGACCTGGCCGAGGCCGTCCGCGACCTCGCCGAGGCCACCGTGTCCACCGACATCGACCCCGACGAGATCCGCTCGATCACCGCCGCCGTCCGCGACCACGCCCTGCGCCTCGGCACCGCCACCGACGACTCCCCGTTCTCGGGGCTCGTGCGCCAACCCGTCGACTACGCACTGCCCGAGAACCCCATGCCGATCAACCCGATCATCGGCGCGTGCAGCCCGAACCGGCCGGACGTCCACCTCCGCTTCGTCGACGGGAGCGTGCAGGGGACCGCCACACTCACGAAGCGCTTCACCGGCCCACCCGGATTCGCCCACGGCGGGATCACCGCCATGCTCGCCGATCAGCTGGTCGCCCTGGCCTCGGGTGCCGTCGGCGTCCGGTGCCTGACCAAGGCACTTCACGTGCGTTTCCGCCGCCCGGTCCCGATCGGGGCGCTCCTCACGCTCCAGAGCCGTTGCGCCGTCGACGATGACATCATCACCGTCGAGTACTCGATCGAGGTGGACGGCACCGTCGCGGTCGAAGGCACCGGCGAAGTGGTGCGCTACGAGCACTTCGCCGAGCGCGAGGCCGCCCGCCGGGCCGGCGACTGAGTCGGGTCGCTCCTACGGCAAGACGATCGGGAACGCCGGGTCGGGCCGGTCGAGCAGTCCGTGGAGCCGGGACACCACGTCGGGATCCCCCGCACTGCGCGCGAGGCCCGAGGCGATCGCGTCGGCCAGAGGCACCACGCCATACAACATCCCCGCCAGGAGGTCGTGGCCCGCCTCGAGGACGACATCGGGGGCCGCGCAGACCGCATCCACCCGGTGGTGCAGGACGGCATTCTGCAACCAGATCGCGTAGCGCGTGCCGTCGTCGGTGTCGACGGCGTCGATCGCGAAGGTGACGCCGATCGCTCGTGGACCGTCGATCCGCACGGCGAGCGCGTCGAGCACGAGCGAGATCGAGACGTTCTGGAAGATGGTCGGTCCCATCCGGGTCTCCGACGACACGGGCACACCGGTCCGGAGCTCCTGGGCACCCATCAGGTAGAAGTTGCGCCACACCGCCGACTCGGACTGGTACCCGAGCTGCTCGAAGGCGGCGGCCTCGAGCTCGCGGGCCGCGAGGTTCTCCGGATCGGCGAACACGACGTGGTGCACCACCTCGGCGACCCAGCGGTAGTCACCCCGCTCGAAGTCGGTGCGCGCCCGGCTCAGCACGGCATCGGCACCCCCCATGTACTCCACGTAGCGCCGCGCCGCCTCGACCGGCGGATGGGGGTGGAGGTGGGCCGGGTTCCCGTCGAAGTACCCGAGGTAGTGCTGGTACACGGCCTTGACGTCGTGGTTGACGGTGCCGTAGTACCCGCGCGAGTACCACTCGCGCGCGAGTTCCGGCGGCAGCTCCACCTGCTCCGCGATCTCGACCATCGTCTCTCCCCGGTTGGCGAGGCGCAGCGTCTGGTCGTGCAGATAGCGGTACATGTCGCGTTGCTTCTCGAGGTACTCGACGACCGCCTCAGTCCCCCAGACCGGCCAGTGGTGGCTGGTGAAACAGAGATCGGTGTCGGCGCCGTAGCGGACGAGCGCGTCGTCGAGGTACCGCGACCAGACGCGGGCGTCGCGGACCGGCGCACCGCGGGGCGTGTAGAGGTTGTGCAACGTGCGGGAGCAGTTCTCGGCCATGCACAGGGCCCGGAACTCGGGGAGTGCGAAGTTCATCTCGGCCGGCGCTTCTGTCCCCGGGGTGAGGTGGAACTCGAACTCCACGCCGTCGATCACGACCCGGGTGCCCGTGACCGTGATTTCGTCGGTCGGGGCGATCACCGACACCGTGCCGCCGGACGTGGTCTTGCCGAGACCGGCGTCGACCTGACCCCGGGGCCCCTTCTCGAGCCGAGCTCCGTACATGTAGACGGACCGTCGGCCCATCACCGTGCCCGCCACCACGTTCTCGCGCACCGCGGCGTCGAGGAAACCCTCGGGCGCGAAGACGCGCGTGCGGCCGGCGGCAACGTCGTCGGGAGTGGTCACTCCGAGCACGCCGCCGAAGTGGTCGACGTGCGAGTGCGTATAGATCACCGCCAGCACTGGACGCTCACCGAGATGGCGCCGCACCAGGTCCAGCGAGGCGCGGGCGACCTCCTCCGTGACCAGGGGGTCCACCACGATGAAGCCGGTGTCCCCCTCCACGACCGACATCACCGACAGGTCGTACCCGCGGACCTGCACGATCCGGTCGTGGATCCGGTGGAGTCCGTGGGCCAGGTTCAGCCGGGCCTGACGCCAGAGGCTCGGGTGGACCGTGAGCGGAGCCGGCGGCCCGTCGGCCCCGAGCGCCGGGTCCCCGAGGAACGCGTAGTCCCGCAGGTCCCAGACCGTGCGCCCGTCGGCGGCGGCCACCACCGGAGGCTCGATCGACCCGAGGAAGCCCCGGCGGGCGGCCAGGAAGTCACGCTCGTCGGAGAAGTCGAGGAGCGGGTCGGCCGCGGCGGCCCGATGGGCCGCCCGGGTGTGATCCGTCGCGTCGTGCGCCATGCGCCCGACCTTAGGACCCCCCGACCCCCTGCCGGATCGCCATCGAGGCCGTTACGGTGGAGTCCAGGAGGTACGGATGCTCGTCCTCGGCGACCTCGGCAACCTCGACCACCACGACACCGGCGAGGGGCACCCTGAACGCCCGCCCCGCCTCGAGGCGGTCAGGCGGGGCATCGCCGACGCCCTCGGCACCGACGGTGTCGTCGCGGTCGCGCCCCGGGTCGCGACCACCGAGGAACTCGCCCGGGTGCACGCGTCCGGATACCTCTGGTCCCTCGAGCGCCTCGCCGGGGCGGGCGGTGGCGAACTCGACCCCGACACCCCCGTGTCGACCGGCTCGTGGTCCACGGCCCTGCTCGCCGCCGGCACCGGCCTGGCCGTCGTCGACACCCTCGCCGAGCGGGGCGACGGCGTGGGCTTCGTCGCCGTGCGCCCGCCGGGCCACCACGCCCGGCCCGGTCTCGGCATGGGGTTCTGCCTGTTCAACAACGTCGCCGTCGCCGCGGCGGCCCTCGTGGCACGCGGGCAGCGGGTGCTCGTCGTCGACTGGGACGTCCACCACGGCAACGGAACCCAAGAGGCGTTCTGGGACGAGCCCCACGTGCTCTACGTGTCGATGCACCAGTCGCCCGCCTACCCGGGAACCGGACACACCTCGGAGACCGGGGGATCCGCCGCACCGGGCACCAACCTCAACTTTCCGTTCCCACCCCACGCCACGGGCGAGTCGTACCGCCGTGCGCTCGACGAGGTCGTGACCGACGCCGCCACCGCCTTCGCTCCCGACTGGGTGCTGATCTCGGCCGGGTTCGACGCCCACCGTGACGACCCCCTCGCCGACCACGCACTCGGCGCCGACGACTACGCCGACCTCGCCGGGCGGGTGGCCCGTCTGGCTCCTCGGGCAGGACGGGTCGCGGTGTTCCTCGAGGGCGGCTACGACCTCGGGGCACTCCGACGTTCGGTCGCCGCGACGGTCGGGAGCCTCACCGGGTGCCCCGTCCCGACCGGGGAGCCCCCCACCCACGGCGGACCGGGTGCCGAGACCATCGAGGCGACGCGCGCTGCCCTCGAGCGGGCTCACCGCCGCGGACCCGGGCACGCGTCGTGAACCTGCGCAGCGTCGTGGTCGGCGTCGACGGTTCCGCCAACGGTCGCCGGGCACTGGAGTGGGCCCTCGGAGTGGCCGCACCCGTCGGCGCCCGGGTCGTGGCCGTCCACGCGCTCGGCCTGTTGACGCACGTGGGGGGCCACACCGTTCCCGTCGAGGGTCGTCGCGACGAGATCACGGCCGCCTTCCGTGACGACTGGTGTGGACCGACGCTTGCGGGGGCGAGACCCGACGAGTGCACGATCCACGACGGCACCCCGACCGACGTCCTTCTCGCCGCCGCACGGACCTACGCCGCCGACCTCGTCGTCGTCGGCGCCCGGGGGGCCGGTGGTCACGCGCTGCTCGGCAGCACGAGCACCCGGGTCGTGCACGAGGCGGGCCGCCCGGTGCTCGTCGTGCCGGAATCCGACGACCGTGACTGAGGCGATCCCCGCCTGGTGGGAGAACGACGTCGTCCTCGCCGACGGCGGCACCGTTCACCTGCGCCCGCGCCGCCCCACCGACCACGACGCCATCGTCGCGTTCTACGACCGGATGTCCGATCATGGTCGGTACCTGCGGTTCAGCAGCGCCACGTCGGGCGCCCGGGCCGGAGAGCTCGAGAGCCGGACCACCGTCGACCTCGACCACCACTTCTCCGTGGTCGCGCTGCTCGGCGACCGGGTCGTCGCCGTCGCCAGCTACTACCGCATGGCCGTCGACCGCGCCGAGGTGGCGTTCAGCGTCTCCGACGACCAGCAGGGGCGCGGCCTCGGCACGATCCTGCTCGAGTACCTCGCGGCCGCCGCCCGCGAACAGGGGATCCGCCGCTTCGTGGCCTGGGTGTTGTCCGGGAACCAGGCGATGCTCGCCGTGTTCCGCTCCGCCGGATTCGCGATCGAGCGCTCGAGCGACGGCGGGACGGTGGAGATCGCGTTCGACATCACCCCGACCACCGACTCCGTCGGGCTGCAACTCGAACGCGAGCGGATCGCCGAACGCGAGTCCATCCGACGCATGCTCTGTCCCGCCTCGATCGCCGTGGTCGGGGCCGGCCGCGAACCCGGTTCGATCGGGCACGCCGTGTTCCGCAACCTGATCGACGGTGAGTTCACCGGTGCCGTGTACCCGGTGAACCCCCACGCCCGCTCGGTCGCCGGCGTGCGCGCCTATCCCGACGTCGCGTCGATCCCCGACCCGGTCGACCTCGCGGTGATCGCCACCCCGGCGACGGTCGCGCTCGACGTCGTGTCCGACTGCGCCGCCAAGGGGGTCGGCGGGCTCGTCGTGATCACCGCCGGCTTCGCCGAGACCGGTGCCGGCGCCGACCGAGAGCACGAGCTGGTCGCCCTCGCCCGACGCAACGGCATGCGTGTCATCGGACCCAACTGCATGGGGGTCCTCAACACCAGTCCCTCCGTGCGCATGAACGCGACCTTCACGCCCTACCACCCGACCCCCGGACGCATCGCCTTCGCTTCGCAGTCGGGTGGCCTCGGCATCGCCATCCTCGGTCAGGGAGCGGAGCGGGGCCTCGGGATCTCCGCCTTCGTGTCCATGGGCAACAAGGCCGACGTGTCGAGCAACGACCTCGTGCAGTTCTGGGAGGACGATCCCGACACCGACGTGATCCTCTTGTACCTCGAGTCGTTCGGGAACCCGCGCAAGTTCGCCCGGCTGGCTCGGCGGATCGCCCGCACGAAGCCGATCATCGCCGTGAAGAGCGGCCGCAGCCCCGCGGGTGCCCGCGGCACGGCGTCGCACACCGCCTCGCTGGCAGCTCCCGACGCCTCCGTGGACGCGCTCTTCGCCCAGGCCGGGGTCACCCGGGTCGACACCCTCGAAGAGCTCTTCGACACGGCGACCTTCATGGCCCACCAGCCGCTCCCGGTCGGGCGCCGGGTCGCCGTGGTGAGCAACGGGGGCGGACCGGGCATCCTGGCCGCCGATGCCCTCGCCGCCCGGGGACTCGAGGTGCCCGAGCTCTCCCCTGCGACCCAGGCCGCGCTCGCCGTCCACACCTCCCCCGATGCCGGGCTGCGCAACCCCGTCGACCTCGTCGCGGCCGCCTCGGCCGAGACCTTCACCCACGCCGTCCGGATCCTCCTCGCCGACCCCGACCTCGACGCCGTCGTCGTGCTCTTCGTTCCACCGCTCGTGACCCGGTCGGTCGACGTCGCCCGCGCCATCCTCGCCGCCACCACCGACCCGGTCCCGACCAAGCCGGTCGTGGCGTGCTTCCTCGACCCCGAGCACCGGGTCGAGCTCGTGCACCCCGACGGACGACGCATCCCCGTGTACCAGTTCCCCGAAGCCGCAGCCGGGGCGCTCGAACACGCCGCGCGGCTCTCCGAATGGCGCGACCGGCCCGAAGGCACCGTGCCCGAGCCCGAGGGCATCGACCTCGACCGGGCCAACGCCGTGGTCGCGGCGGCACTGACCCGGAGGCCCGAGGGGGGCTGGCTCGACGCCGACGTCACCCGTGACCTCATGGGTGCCTTCGGCATTCCGCTCGTCCCCACCGAGTGGGTCCCCGGTGCCGACGCCGCCGTGGCGGCGGCCGAGCGACTCGGCTTCCCGGTCGCCCTGAAGGTGGGGTCGGCCGACCTCGTCCACAAGACCGACGTCGGCGGGGTCCGGCTCGGACTCGGCACCGCCCACGAGGTCCGCGACGCCTTCGCCCGGATGCTCGAGGCCGTCGGCCCGACCATGGGTGGTGCCGTCGTCCAGCCGATGGCACGCGGTGGCATCGAGACGATCGTCGGCGTCGAGGTCGGTGAGCGGCACGATCCGCAGCGCGGTGTCGCGGACGAGCTCGTCCGCTCGCTGCGGTCGTCGCCCCTCTTCTTCGGCTACCGCAACA
>JBAXBB010000142.1:0-6885 GCA_037142235.1 Actinomycetes bacterium | reverse complement strand
ACCAGCCGCGCGTCTCACCCTTCGGGCCCCAACCGCCGGTGCCGGCCGGCACCGGTGCCGCCGGGGGAGCGGGGACGGGGGTCGCCGACTGGGCGGCGGGCTGCTGGGTCTCGTCGGACACGCGGACTCCTCGGTCGGGGAAGCGAACTGCGGAGGTTTTCTAGGCCGGTCGTCGGCTTCCGTCAAGCGCCCGGGGCGGCCAGGGCCCGCCGACCGACCGTGGCCCCTCGTTCCCGAGTTCTCCTGGTTGCTTGGTAGAGAATAGGCCTCGTACTCTGTGTCTCCGCCCTCCACCTCTCCTCAGGAGCACCGATGTCCGACCAGTGGGGTTTCGAGACCAAGCAGATCCACGCCGGCGCGCAGGCCGACCCGACCACCGGGGCCCGAGCGCTGCCCATCTACCAGACCACCAGCTACGTGTTCCGCGACACCGAGCACGCCGCCAACCTCTTCGGCCTGGCCGAGCTGGGCAACATCTACACGCGGCTCATGAACCCCACCCAGGCTGCGTTCGAAGACCGGATCGCGGCCCTCGAGGGCGGCGTGGGCGCGCTCGCCACCGCGAGCGGTCAGGCGGCCGAGACCTTCGCCATCATGAACCTCGGCGAGGCGGGCGACCACCTCGTGGCCTCGGCCTCGCTCTACGGCGGCACGTACAACCTTTTGCACTACACGCTGCCGAAGATGGGGTGGACCGTCGACTTCATCGACGACCCCGACGACCTCGACGCGTGGGCCGCGGCGGTCAAGCCCAACACGCGGGCGTTCTACGCCGAGAGCGTGGGCAACCCCAAGAACGACGTTCTCGACTTCGAGGGAGTGTCCGGCATCGCGCACGCCAACAACGTGCCGCTCATCATCGACAACACCGCCATGAGCCCATACCTCTGCAATCCCCTGCAGTGGGGCGCCGACATCGTCGTGCACTCCGCCACCAAGTTCATCGGCGGCCACGGCACGTCGGTCGGTGGCATCATCGTCGACGGCGGCAAGTTCGACTACGTGGCCAGCGGTCGACACCCGGTCTTCACCGAGCCCGACCCGTCGTACCACGGCCTCGTGTACTCGCAGCTGCCCGAGCCGCTGCGTCCGGCCCAGTACATCCTCAAGGCGCGCCTCCAGTTGATGCGCGACATCGGTGCCGCCGTGTCGCCGTTCAACGCGTTCCTCTTCGTGCAGGGCGTCGAGACCCTCAGCCTGCGGATGGAGCGCCACTGCGAGAACGCCCTGAAGGTCGCCCGGTGGCTCGAGGCCCGCGACGACGTCGAGTGGGTCGCGTACCCGGGCCTGGCGTCGAGCCCGTGGCACGACCGGGCCACGAAGTACCTGCCCAAGGGTCAGGGCGCCATCGTCTCGTTCGGGATCAAGGGCGGCCGTGAGGCCGGCCAGAAGTTCATCGAGGGTCTCGAGATCTTCAGCCACGTGGCCAACATCGGCGACGTGCGCAGCCTCGCCATCCACCCGGCGTCGACCACGCACTCCCAGCTGAGCCCGGAAGAGCAGCTCTCGACCGGCGTCAGCCCCGACCTCGTGCGACTCTGCATCGGGATCGAGACGATCGACGACATCCTCGCCGACCTCGAGACCGGTCTGGCCGCCGCCCAGGGAGCCTGAGACGCCCCGTCCCGCACCCCTGCCCGTCACGGGAGCCTGGCGGCCCGGCGACGAGCCCGGACGCCGGGAGTTCGTCACGGTCTTCGACGCGCGTCCGCACGTGGTGGAGGCGGGCGGTCGGCTCGAGCACGTGACCGTCGCCTTCGAGACGTGGGGCACCCTCGCCCCCGACGGGTCCAACGCCGTCCTGGTGTTGCACGCCCTCACCGGTGACTCCCACGCGGCCGGCCCGCCGGGTCCGGGGCACCGCCACACCGGCTGGTGGGACCCGATGATCGGACCCGGCGCACCCATCGACACCGACCGCTTCTTCGTGGTGTGCCCCAACGTGCTCGGAGGGTGTCAAGGAACCACCGGGCCCGCATCCGCGGCCGCCGACGGTCGTCCCTACGGGTCGCGCTTCCCGCTCATCACGATCCGCGACCAGGTCGTGGTCGAGGCCGCCCTCGCGGACCGGCTCGGCGTCGCCCGCTGGCACGCGGTCATCGGAGGGTCGATGGGCGGCATGCGCGCGCTCGAGTGGGCCGTCGGGTTCCCGGAGCGGGTCGGGCGGCTCGTGGTGATCGCCGTGGGTGCCCGGGCGACCGCAGAGCAGATCGCCTGGTGCAGCATCCAGAACCGGATCATCGAGGCCGACCCCGGCTGGCGGGGCGGCGACTACTACGACGCCGCGCCGGGCGACGGTCCGACCGACGGCATGGCGATCGCCCGGGCGATCGGCACGGTGACGTACCGCACCGAGCTCGAGTTCGAGGAGCGCTTCGGGCGCGACCACCAAGGCGACGAGCGACCGCTCGAGGGCGGCCGCTATGCGGTCGAGTCGTACCTCGACCACCACAGCCGCAAGCTCGCCGAGCGCTTCGACGCCAACTCGTACCGGGTGCTGAGCGACGCGATGAACCACCACGATGTCGGACGCGGTCGGGGCGGCGTGGCCGAGGCGCTGGCGCGGGTGACTGCCGAGACCGTGGTGGCGGGCATCGACTCCGACCGCCTCTACCCGCTCCGCTTGCAGCACGAACTCGCCGCAGGCATCCCGACCGCCGGCGACGTGAGCGCGATCACGTCGCTCGCCGGCCACGACGGCTTCCTCACCGAGACCGAGGCCGTCGGGAAGATTGTCACCCGCGCCCTCACCTGACCTGTCCTGCCCCACCCTGCGAGCGTTTGTTCGTTCGTCGCGCCTATGGCGCGTACGAACGAACAAACGCTGCCCGGTGGTGACGCCAGGAGTTCGTTCGCGTCGGTGATCCCGTGCCGAACGACCTGACGACACTGACCCGGGCGCAACGCGGCCTGATCTCCCATCGCCAGGCACTCACGTGTGGTCTCAGCGATCACGGCATCCGTCACCGCATCGCCAACGGAACCTGGGAGCGGATCCATCGGGGCCTCTACCTCGTGAGCGGAAACACCATCGACCGCCACCACGAGATCCTCGGAGCGATCCTCCGGGTCGGTGGTCCAGCCTGGGCCTCCCATTCCACCGCCGCAGAGCTGTGGGAGCTCCCGATCCGACCCCCGACCTCGGTGGAGATCACCACACCGCTCGGCCGACTGGTCCGACAGCAGGGCATCCGGGCCCACCGGAGCGGGCGGATCAGCGAGAACGATGTCCGGGTCGTCGACGGCATCCCCGTGCTCTCCGGCGCACGCACCGTCCTCGACCTGTCCGGAAGGGTCGGCGTGAGAGAACTCGGCCGCATCATGGACGACGGGCTCCGGCGTCGGGTCTTCACCTTGGCGGCACTCCATGCGGTGTTCCGCGAGCTTCCCTACGAAGCGCCGGGGCGCAGTCCGGCCACGATGCGCAAGGTGTTGGCCGCGAGAACGGTGGGCTTTCACCCCGGAGACAGCGAACTCGAGCGGACCGTCTTGCAGGCGATCCTCGACGCGGGCCTTCCCGAGCCGATCTCTCAGCACCCCGTCAAGCTCGGTCGCAACACGTACCGACTGGACCTCGCCTACCCCGACCACAAGATCGCCATCGAAGTCGACGGGTTCGCCTTCCATCACGACCGAGGCACGTTCGACCGCGACCGACAGCGGCAGAACGACCTCGTCACGGCGGGCTGGACGGTCCTCCGCTTCACCTCCCGCTCCACTCCGGAGGAGATCGCGGCCACCGTCCGATCAGCGTTTGTTCGTTTGTCCGCGCCATAGGCGCGACCAACGAACAAACGCTTCAGACCTCGCGGCGGCCCTCGAGGGCGCGCCCGAGCGTCACCTCGTCGGCGTACTCGAGGTCACCACCCACGGGGAGCCCGCTCGCCAGCCGGGTGACCCGGATCTCGAGCGGCTTGAGCAGCCGAGCGAGGTACATCGCCGTCGCCTCACCCTCGATGTTGGGGTTCGTCGCCAGGATCACCTCCTGCACGCCTTCGGTGCCGACCCGGGTGACCAGCTCCTTGATCCGCAGTTGCTCGGGCCCGATGCCTTCGATCGGCGCGATCGCTCCCTGCAGCACGTGGTACCGACCGGTGAACTCGTGAGTGCGCTCGACCGCGACGATGTCGCGGGGCTCCTCGACCACACAGAGGAGCGTGGGGTCCCTTCGCTCGTCGAGGCAGTACGAGCACCGCGCTCCCGACGAGAAGTTGAAACACACCTCGCAGAACGCGATGCGCTCCTTCGCATCGGTGATCGCGCGCGCGAGGCGGTTGGCGTCTTCGGACGCGATCTTGAGCAGGTGGAAGGCGATCCGCTGGGCCGATTTCGGCCCGACCCCCGGAAGGCGACCCAGCTCGTCGATGAGGGTCTGGATCGGACCTTCGTAGACCGACACGACTAGCCGAGCAGCCCGCCGAGCCCACCGACGTCGAGCCCGGCGGTGAACCCGCCCATGCGCTCGGCCGCCAGCTCCTGGGCCATGCGGAGCGCCTCGCCGACCGCAGCCACCACGAGGTCCTCGAGCATCTCGACGTCGTCGGGATCGACGACGTCGGGCGAGATCGACACCGACTGCAACTGCCCGGTACCGGTGGCGACGGCCTTGACCGTGCCCCCACCCACGGAGGCCTCGACCGTCTCGTGCCCCAGCGCCTCTTGGGCCGCGGCCATGTCGGCCTGCATCTTCTGCACCTGGCGCATCATCTGGTTGAGCTGCTTCGGGTTGGTCACGATCGCTCCTGGGCGCTGCGGGGCTGCTCCTCCACGACCGTCGCACCGAACTCGGCCTCGAGCAGCCCGACGGACGATACCGCCGCCTCGGCCGGATCGGCGTCGGCCATGTCGGCGATCGACTCGTCGGGGGGAAGGTCGTCGGGCAGGTCCTTCGACGGCGCCGACCCGAACTCGGCGAACGGGTCCCCACCCACGAGGTCGACGTCGGCCGACGCCACCAGCGTGAACTTCGGGGTGATGCCGAAACGAGCTGCCAGCGCCTCGCGGATGGTGTCGGCCACGGCCTTGAAGCGCGGGCGCGCCGCCGTGAGCATCTGGGGCGAGATCCCGAACGTGATGACGTCACCCTCGACCGCCACCGGTTGCGCATGCTGGACCGCCGCCCGGGTGGCGACGGGGAACTCGGGGAGCAGTTCCGCCCAGACGATCACGACCTCGTCGAGCACGAGGGGCCGGTACTCGCGCTCCTCGACCGGTCCGGGCGCCGACGCGGGCTCCGGCTCCGGAGTGGGATCGACCGGAGTCGGCGCCGCGGCGGGCTCCACCGCGGTCTCCTGAGCCTTGCGCACCGCACCCAGAGTGGGCTTGGCCCCCGGCCGGGACGGGGCCGGACCAGGAGCGGCGGGAGGAGCGGGGGTGGCTGACGCTCCGGGTGCCGCCGCGGTCGGGGCGAGGCGTGCCGGCGCGGGGCGCGCCGAGGCCACGGCACCGCCGTCGAGCGCACGCTCGAGACGCTCCACCCGCTCGGCCAGCAGCACCAGCGGTGGCCCGGCCTCCTTGCGGGCGAGGCGGACGAGCGCCACCTCGAGCACGAGCCGCGGGTCGGCGGCATCGATCCCGCGCATGTCGACCATGGCCTCGCCGAGCGTCTCGAGAATCCGCACCAGCCCCGGGGTCCCGATCTCCGCACCGATCCCGGTCAACGTGGCGCGTTCCTCTTCGGGCCCGTCGACGGGTACCCGACCGGCGCCGGCGGTCAGGAGGAAGGCGTCGCGCGCCGCGCGCAGGAGGTCGTCGGCGACCCGGCGCGGTTCGTGGCCGGCGTCGAGCAATGCTCCCAACTCGAGCAGCACGGCCGCCGGCTCGGCATCGGCGACCGCCTGCAAGATCCGGGCCCGCAACTCGAACGGCGCGCCACCGAACAGCGCGGCCACCTCGGCTGCGTCGAGCCGTCCGGTGCTGTGCGCGAGTGCTTGGTCGAGCAGGGAGAGCGAGTCGCGGGCCGATCCCGCACCGGCCCGAGCGATGATGGCCAGCGCCTCCGGATCGGCCTCCACCCCCTCGCGGACGCAGAGGTCGGCGAGATGCGCCGCGAGGTCGTCGGCAGACAGCAGGCTGAACTCGTAGTGCTGCGTGCGCGAGCGGATCGTGGGCAGCACCTGCTCGGGGTTGGTGGTGGCGAGCACGAAGACCACGTGCTCCGGCGGCTCCTCGAGGCTCTTGAGCAGCGCGTTCGCCGCTGCGTCGGTGAGCATGTGCACTTCGTCGAGGATGTAGACCTTCTTGCCGCCGGTCGCGCTCTGGTAGGCGAGGCGCTCGAGCAGCTCACGGGTGTCGCCGACCCCGCGGTTGGAGGCGGCGTCGAGTTCGAAGAGGTCCATGAACGTGCCCCGGGCCACACCCTGGCAGTGGTCGCACTCGCCGCAGGGTTCACCGTCGGCACCGAGGTCGAGACAGTTGAGGGCCTTCGCCAGGATGCGCGCCGAGGTGGTCTTGCCGGTGCCGCGCGGCCCCGAGAAGAGGTACGCGTGGCCGACCCGCTGATCGCGGACGGCGTTGCGCAACGCTGTGGTGACGTGCTCCTGGCCCACGAGCTCCACGAACCGCTGCGGGCGGTACTTGCGGTAGAGGGACTGGTACGCCACGGGTCGATCGTAGGTGGCAGGCTGGACCCATGCGCCGGTTGCTGCTCCTCCGCCACGCCAAGTCGACCCTGCCCGGATCCGGCACGAGCGACCACGACCGCCGCCTCGCACCGCGTGGTCGCCGGGCCGCCGAGCGCATGGGTCGGTACCTCCACGACGAGGGCCTCCTCCCCGACCTCGTGCTGTGCTCCTCGGCCTGGCGCACCTGCGAGACCACCGCCCTGCTCGACCTCCCCGAGACCACCGAGCTCGAGATCGCCCACGAGCTCTACCTGGACACCCC
>JBAXBB010000141.1:0-6886 GCA_037142235.1 Actinomycetes bacterium | reverse complement strand
CATCTCGTGGGCGTACGTGCGGATGATGGGGCCCGACGGCCTGCGCCAGGCCACCGAGATCGCCGTGCTGAACGCCAACTACGTGGCCGCTCGGCTCTCGGGCCACTACCCGGTGCTCTACGCCGGCCCCGAGGGCCACGTGGCCCACGAGTGCATCCTCGACCTCCGGCCGATCACGGCCACCACGGGGGTCACGGCCGAGGACGTGGCCAAGCGGCTGATCGACCACGGCTTCCATGCCCCGACGATGTCGTTCCCGGTGGCCGGGACGCTCATGGTCGAGCCGACCGAGTCGGAGGGCAAGGTCGAGCTCGACCGCTTCTGCGACGCGATGATCGCCATCCGGGCGGAGATCGAACGGGTGGAACGGGGGGAGTGGCCGGTGGAGGAGAGCCCGCTGCGCCGGGCGCCCCACCCCGCCGCGGACGTCGTCACCGACGACTGGGACCGCTCCTACCCGCGTTCGCTCGGCGCCGTCGCCACCGGGCCCGACAAGTACTGGCCGCCGGTCAGCCGCATCGACCAGGCCTTCGGCGACCGCAACCTGGTGTGCGCCTGCCCGCCGGTGGAGGACTGGGCCTGAGTCCAGCCCGCGGGGTTCCGGTCCGACCGGAGGCTCCTTGGCCCGCACCCCGCTGTAAGTGACATAACGAGGATTATCGGCAGAACGGGGAGGGGACCGGGCGGGTGCCGGACCGGTCGCTCCGGGTCCGGGTGTCCGGTTCCTGGTGTCCGGGCGCCGCGGGCTGAGCACCCGGTCGGCGCTGGCCGGCTCGGTCTGGAACCGGCCGACGGGCGACGGAGCTCGGCCCTCGACGTCGGTGAGGCCGAAGGCCTCGGTCAGGTCTGGACGGCGCCGGGCCGGCCAGAACCCGGATCGGCGGCGCCCAGGCTCGCCGGGAGTCGCCTCGACCATTCCGCTTGCAGTCGAACAGGTGTTCGGTTATCCTGTGGCTACTTCCCCCTGAAGGCATCGATCGTTTCGGAAGGCATCGATCGTTTCGATCCACCGCCGGGGAGGTGTGCCATGGGCGATCATGAGGGCTCCGAAGCACCCCTCGGGAGTTGCACCGGCCTCGAGGGTGGCGATGCACTCGCCGGCTTGTCGGCTGCGGTGGCGGCGATCGGAGCGACCGATCGGACCGGGTGGTCGTGCGCGGCCCGTTCAACGGAGTTGGAGGAGCTCTTGGCCGCCCGCGAGCGGCTCGACGCCACCGTGCTCGTCCTGACCGGGGAGTGGGAGGCGCAGCAGGGCTGGGCGCTCGACGGCGCCCGCTCCCCCGTGGCCTGGCTGGCCCACCACGCCCCCCTGACCCGTCAGGAGGCGTCCACGCTGGTCCGCTCGGCTCGGCTCCTCCACGGGCACCCGGACACGGCTGCGGCGCTGATGGAGGGCGAGATCACGACCAGTCATGTCGATCTTGCCGGGCGGGCGGCCCGTCACCGTGAGCCGCACTACACCGAGCACGAGGTCACGTTGCTCCAGGTCGCCCGAGACCTGCCGCCGGCGGCGTTTCGGATCGCGGTCCAGCACTGGGCTCACTGCGTCGACGCCGTGACCGACCCAGGGCCCTCCGGGTCCGCCGGGGCCGACGGGCTCGGGAACCACCTCGACGCCCATGCCACCTTCGGCGGAGTCGGCCACCTCGAGGGTCGCCTCGACCCGGTCGCGTTCACGACGCTCGTCCGACGGCTCGATGCGCTCGAGCCACCCGACCCGACCGGGGGGCCGGTCCCGCCCCGGTCCCTCGCGCGGCGCCGGGCCGATGCCCTGATGCGTCTGGTCCACGGTGATGTGGGTCCCGCCCGGGCGGCGGTCGACGTCATCGTCGACGTCGACACGCTGGCGGGTCGACCTTCACCTGACCCCACCGGTGTGTGCTGCGAGTTGGGAGGCTTCGGTCCGGTCTCACCCGATCTGGTGCGCACCCTCGCCTGCGACGGGGCGATCGGACGAATCTTGATGCGGGGGAAGTCCGAGGTGCTCGATCTCGGGCGACGGACGAGGCTCGTCAGCACCGCCCAGCGGCGGATGCTCGTGATCCGCGACCGCACCTGCACCGAACCCGGCTGCGACGTGCCGGGGGCCTGGTGTGATGCCCACCACGTCGTCCCGTGGTGGTCCCACGGTCCCTCCGACGCCACCAATCTGCGACTGCGGTGCCGGCACCACCACCTCCTCGACCACCTCCGGACGGCCCGGGCCCGGGGAGATCCCGCGCGCTACCCGCTGGCGTCGTGAGTGAAGATCGGCCCGGGCCCGGGGAGATCCCGCGCGGTACCCGCTGGCGTCGTGAGTGAAGATCGGCCCGGGCTCGGGGAGATCCCGCGCGGTACCCGCTGGCGTCGTGTACAACGCCCGTCAGGGCACGAGCACGCCGTGGTCGACGAGGAAGTCGTACAAACCGGGTACGAGGTCGACGTCACCGAGTTCGGCGAGCGAGACCCACAGCGCCTCGGCGGCGTCGTCGCCGGCCACCAGCGCGGCCTCGGGGTCGAGGACCCGCACGGCGAAGTCGAGGATCACGAAGTGGTGCGGCGGTGCTTCGGCCATGCGCTCGGCGTAGCCGAGGAATCGCTCGACGACGCCCTCGAGGCCCGTCTCCTCGGCGAGCTCCCTGATGACCGCTTCGTGGAGCGTCTCCCCCGGTTCCACCCTCCCACCCGGCACCGACCACACACCGGCACCCGGCCCGTGGCCGCGCCGGATCAGCAGGATGGCGTCGTCGGCGGTCACGACCGCACCGACGGCGACTTCGGGACGCACGTCGATCAGCGATCGGCCGGGCGAGGCTCCGAACCCGACGGGTCCAGGCTGCGGTGCATGGTCAACTCGCGGGCGGTGAACCCGTGGGCCTCGAAGAAGTTCTTGGCGCGGCGGTGCCCGGGAAGGGCGGTGGCGTCGAGGCCGACGCAGCCCTTCTCCCCCGCCCAGGCCACGAGCGTCTCGATCAGGACCTCCCCCACCCCGACTTCGCGAGCGCCGGGCTCCACGGCGAGTTCCGTCACCACGGCGAGCTGGGTGCCGTCGGCGAGCGGCGCGAGGTGGGCGAGGGCGTACCCGGCCACCATCCCGTCGAGGCAGCCCACGAGGACGGTGGCGTCCGGATCGTCGATCGCCTGATCGACGTCGGTCGAGGTCAGGTGCGTCGGTCGGACCGTCTGCCGCCAGAGATCGCCGCCGCGCTCCTCCGCCAACTCGGCCCGCAGATCGGCGGCGAGGGTGATGACGCGAGCGGCGTCGGCCGGCGTTGCCCGGCGCGCCGACTCCATTGCTGGGGTCACGCCGTGAGCTGGTCGATCGTGGCGAGAATGGTCCGCCGCGCCCGGTGGGCCAGCTCGTAGAGCTTGATCCGGTCGAGGGCCACCTTGGAGAGGCCCTCGAGGTGTTCGACGATCTGTGACGCCGAGAGCTGGTCGTACCCGGGGATCGGGAGCTCGCCGGCTCCGGGAGTGCTGGCGCTGCCCGTCGATCCGGCCGTCGAATCTGCCGACGGTTCGGTCACGCCGTCGGTCGCCGACGAAGTGGAGGTCGCTCCCGGCGAGCCCGGCGAGGACGGAGCTCCCGGCGCGCCCGTCGCGGATTGCGCTCCCGGCGCGCCCGGTGAGGCAGAAGAGCCCGACGCCGCACTGGCGACCGAGGTGGCCGCCGTCGCCGCGGTGGACGCGGTGGACGCGGTGGACGCCGCCGCGCTCGCAGCACTGGCGGCGGCGTTGGTCGCGGCAGACACGACCGGCCCGGCCACAGCGGCGATCATCGTGCCCGCCTGGGTGGCCGCGGTGGCCACCTTGCCGAGGCCGTCGGCGAGACGCTGGGCCAACGGGGTCTCCGCCGGTGCTTCCGGTGCTTCCGGTGCGCTGCGGCCGAGGCGCTGCCCGAGTTCGGTTCGGGCCTTGCCCACTTCGATCCGGCCGCGCGCCACGAAGAGTTCCATGAAGGTGGGTGCGCTGTCCATGAGGTAGGCGGCGAGCCCCACCGGGGTGTAGAGGAAGAGCCGGAGCGCCTTTGCGAGCGGGTCCTGCTCGGCCATCAGGCGCAGTCCCGGCAGAGCATCTTCTTCCCGTCGGCGAGCTGGTGACGCGGCAGCACGAGGAAGCACGACTGACAGAGGAACTCGGTCGAGCGCCGGGGAGCGATCCGGGTAGGGGTGTCGCCGCGTTCGTCGGGATCAACCTCGTCGTCTTCGACGTCTTCCTCGTCGTCCTCGAGAGTGGCAGCCGCCGTGCGCTCCTGGAGCAGGGCGTCGAGGGGCGCCTCGACGTCGTCGGGGTGCAGTTCCTCGTCGAGGTCGAGCACGTCCTCGTCGTCGTCGTCCTCTTTCACGACCTTTGTCCCAACGGGGGTCTCCACGCTGGCGGGGTCGTCGAGGTCGAGCTCGAGGTCGTCGTCGATCAGGTCGTCGTCGAGGTCCTCGACGAGTTCTTCATCCAGGTCCTCGATGTCATCGATCTCAGTTGCTGCGTCGGCGTCGAATTCGTCGCTCATCGGTCGTTCCGTGGCTCTCGGGATGGTGAAGGAAGGGGTGACGCGGCGCGGAGTATAACGCCAGGCTGGGCCGGAGCCACTCCCCTGCGGAAAGGAATTCGCCCGGACGGCCCGAGCCGCTCCAGGATCAGGACGACGCCCGACGGGTTTCGGCGGCCCGTTCCGCCTCGAGCCGCTCCAGTGCGTAGGCCCCGTGGTCCACGTGGCGCATGGCCTCGGCGATGGCCCGATGGCCCGCCTGTTCGGCGATGGCCCGGTGCATGTCCTGGCAGACCGCCCGGTAGGTGGCGTGGCCTTGGGGGGCGGTCCGGAGCTCGAGCACGTGCATGGCCTCCCGGGCGTTCATCTGCATCGCGAAGCGCACCCGGAACGCCAGGGCCACGGCGTAGGAGGCCTGCTCCGGGAACTCGAGGGCGAGCGCGTCGTGGAGGTCGGCCGACCGCTCCATAGCGTCGACGAAGGTCTCGGTGAGGCCGGCCTCGGCGATCTCCTCGGGGACGTCGTAACCGTGACGGGTTCCGAGGCGTTGCCATTCGATGGTGAGCATCCGGTGGCGCTGCAGGTCGCGGAACGCGCCGTAGTCGGCGAGGACGTCGAAGCGGTAGTCCACCCGCTCGAAGGCGCGCCCCGGCCGGTGACGACGGTTGTCGCGCTCGCCCACATAGGCCTTCACCAGAGCGACGCGCTCGTCGGCCCCCATGGCGCGGACGCGAGCGAGGATCTGGTCCTCGGGCAGCGCGAGGTGCGGGTAGCAGATCGCGGCGAGGACCTTGTCTTCACCCTCGGGATCGAAATCGGTGAGCACCACCGACGGACGGGTCGACGGCTCGTCGGTCGGGAACATGCGGGCGACCAGCGCGGCGGTCTGGGTGCGGGTGTCGGCGAGGTAACTACTCCACGCACCGCCGCGTTCGGGACGGTCGACGCGGGTGAGGAACGAGGGGATGACCTTGCGGAGCTCTTCGAGCATCATCTGCGCGTACGTGCGGGCCTCGGGAAGCGGATGTGCGCGCATGCGCAGCAGGAGTGCCTCGAACGCCTGCCCCGTGCCGTAGATGCCCAGATTCGAGAGCGTTGCGGCAGGCAGGATGCCGCGGGCGCCGTCGCAGGCCTTGGCCTTGAGCGTCTGCTTGTAGACGAAGTCGGAGTCGGAAGGCTCCTTCGGGAACCGCTCGCGCGCCCAGTCGAGGAGCGTGGTCATGCAGGTGGTGTAGTCGTCGAAGGCCGCATCCATGTCGGCGACATAGCGCGCACCGAGGGGCGACTCGAGCACCTCACTCGGTCGGGAGAAGCGGTAGCGCCCGTCGAGCCGGGTGTCGTAGGGGATGTAACGCGTCGACTGCTCGAGGTAGGCCATGAGGCGGCCCCACTCGAGGATCTTGGTGAGGAGGTTCGACGCCTGCTCGCACGCAAGGTGAACGCCTCCGAGTTGGGCGACCGAGTCGTCGCCGTACTCGAGGAACACCTTCTCGTAGAGATCCTCGGCCCGCTTGAGGCCGACGCTGGCGTCGACGCCGAGATCGCCGGTGAGGTCGAGGTCGCCAACGAACTCGTCGAGGAACAGTCGACGCAGGCTCTTCGCGCTGCGGGAGTAGCGGGCGAAGAGCGCCCCCTTGACGACCTCGGGCAGGTTCACCAGGGCGAAGACCGGGCGGTCGAGGTTGGTGAAGTACGGGCGGAGGATCTCGGTCTCCTCGGGAGTGAACCGCTCCGCCGCGTACTGCATCGATGACCTCGGATCCGGATGGAGGACAGAGCGTACCGACGCCATCCTCGGTTCCGGGGGAACCTCGGGGAGCTCAGACGAGGAGTCGGACGACGCCGGGCAGGACCGTCGCCGTGAGCCCGGCACTCGGCGCCTGCGACAGGCCGTCGACCTCGAGGGCTCGGGGACCGTCGGCCCAGGTCGTCTCCACGGCACGGCCGGAGGCGGTGAGGATCCGGGGGTGCGGGAGGTGCTCGCCCCGGGGCAGGCGCCGGCGCATGGCCCGCCGCTCCCCTGCCCTGAGGGCGAAGACCAGGACCTCCAGGCGACCGTCGCCCGGATGACCCCGAGGGACGAGGTCGCCTCCACGTAGGTACTGCCCGCTCGCCACGACCACGCTGGTGGCCTCCAGGGGCCCTTCAGGGCCCCGCAGGGGCCGCCCGTCGACGGTCACGGCGACCCGGCGGCGGCGATGCCACCAGCGGAGGCGGTCGGGGGCCGGACCCAGAACGACGGCGTTGACGGCCGGCCCGGCGGTCGGGGTGGCCCGGGTGGCGGTCCGGGTGACCCGGGCCTTCTCGGATGGGGCCGGTCCAGGGGTCGTGAGGGCGATCGCATCGCACTCGACGATCCTCCCACCGGGCTCACCGGCGGTGACCCCGAGTGCCCGCGCCAGGTCGCCGGGGGGTCGGGGC
>JBAXBB010000140.1:0-6943 GCA_037142235.1 Actinomycetes bacterium | reverse complement strand
CCCCGAGCACCACCGCACCCACGGCGTAGGCCAGAGAATGTCCGAGCCCGAGCGCGGCCACCACCGCGCCCCCGTGCCACAGGCGCGACCCCCCGACCATCACCGCCACGCCGGCCACGCCGGATCCGAGTGCCACCAGTGCCGGCGTCCGGCTGTCGCCCAGGGCGTAGTAGGCCCGGGCGAAGAGCAGGAACGTGCTGTAGCCCACCAGCCCCACGGCGAGTGACGCCAGGCCCGCCGCGAGGAGCTGAGCACCGTCACCCCGGGCGGCGCCGCCGAAGGCGACCACCCGCATCACCGGATAGGCCAGCGCCAGCATCACCGCCGAGGCCGGGACGACGAGTTTGACCATGTTGTCGAGCGCCCAGCGCAACGAGCGCGCGAAGGCCGACGGGTGGGCGGACTCCCGGGCCAGGTCCGAGAGGACCGCGGTCAGGACCGGCTGGGCCAGGATGGCGTAGGGAGCGAGGAAGAACACGAACGCCGTCTGGTAAGCGACGGTGCCACCCTTGACGCCGTTGCCGACCACGATCGCGGCGGCGAGGAGCACGCCGATCATGGTGTGCTGGAAGACCGCCCACCCCGACAGCCGCACGACCCGCCGGACGTCGTCGTCGTGGCGCCCCAGACGAGGGACCAGACGGAAGCCGTCACGCCAGACCGCGACCATCGGGATCCCGACGAAGGCCGCCACCCCGAGCGTCCCGCCCACCGCCAGCACGAGGGCCGGACCCGTCGCCAGGTCGACCGTCGCGTCCGGTCCGGCGACGATCCGGAACACGATCATCGTCGCGACCGTGACGACCGTGTAACCGATCGGCGCGATCGCGGTGACGGCCAGCCGACGGCGGGCATAGCACATGGCCACGGCCACGGCGCCGAACGCGTACAGCACGACCTGCGGGATGAACCAGCGCAAGAGGAGGGTCGACAGGTCCCGCTGCTGGGCCGCCTTCACCGGGTCGCTCACGCCCCGGGTCAGCACCTCCGCGATCCACGGCGCCGCGAGCACCCCGATCAGCGAGACCGCTCCGAGCACGACGACGGCCAGTCCGAGCAGGCGACCCGCCAGGTGCTCGGCCCGCTCGCCGCGCCCGTGGTCGAGCAGGTCGACGAAGGTCGGCACGAGCACCGCCGACAGCGCACCGGCGGCGATGAGTTCGAACAGCACGTTCGAGACCGAGTTCGACGACTGGTAGGCGTTGCCCAGGTACGTCGTGCCGAGGACCGCGGCCACGACCAGGACCCGGACGAAGCCGATGCCCCGTGACGCCGCCGTCGCGACACCCATCCCCGTGGCGGCGCGGCGCGCCTCGGCCCGGCCTCCGGGCGCTTCGGTCACTCCACCCACCACGCCGGCAGCACCGACTTCGCCCCGTCGCCGGAGCCGTAGTGCCCCACCGCCCCCCGGGTGCGCGCCGAGAGGCCGAGGACCACCGCCAACGGTCCATCGACCCGGTCGAGGTCGTCGACCGTCGTCACCTTCGGCCCGGTGACGGAGTCCTGGCGGATCACCGCGAAGTCGACCCCTCGCTCGGGCCCACCCGCGGCTTGCGCCCAGGTGTCGGACGCGACCACCGAGACGTTGCCGACCACCAGGTCACGCGTCAGCGGTGCCAGCACCCGAGGCCAGTCGACCTGGCCCTTGGTCCCGCCCGCGACCCAGGCCCACTGGACCTTCCAGGTGATCGACGCCAGGTCGAAGGCCTGACCGTCGACGGTGGAGGTCGACACGAACCCCGCGTCACCGAGGGCCGTCAGCAGATCGACGCGCGCGGTGACGCTCGGCCCGTCGGCGAGGCGGACGGCCAGGGCCTTGAGCCCGGCTTCGCGCACCGCGTTGCGCGCGGTACTCGTCGTGCCGACGAGATCGGCCAGGGTGGTCGCGTCGGCCGCGGTCGACAAGTTCCACTTGGCCTCGAGCCACAGCACCCCGGGCACGACCCCCCCGGCCTTGCGGGCCAGCTGCACCGTGGCGCCGATCCGGGCCTCGTCGATCCCGCGCGCCGCGATCGGCAACGTGGTGATCCCCGCGAGGCGCCCGGCGACCGAGAAGTCATTCGACGCGCCGAGCACCTCCTCCAGACGACTCTGCTCGGCCCGCAGGGTGCCGTTCTCCGACCGGATCTGATTGGCGCGGCGCTCGACGGTGTCGATGCGCTGCTGCAGCGTGTCGACCGTGGGCTGACCCAGCACCCCGTACCCCATCACCACGCCGATGGCGAGGGCGAGGAACACGGCGATGAGCGAGACGATGTGGAAGCGGAAGTTGATCACGGGGGCCTCAGTGGGTGATCGAGTACCAGAGGTCCTCGAAGGTGACGCGCACGGCGTCGAAGAGTGTGTGGATGGGGCGGGCGACGATCGCCACGACCAGGATCGTCACCAGCGCCGCCGCGACGAGGAGCACGACGTCGAGGCGCCGGACCCGCCCCTCGTAGAGGCGGCTCACCCCCTTGGCGTCGACGAGGACGGGGCCGAGACGCAGCCGGGTCAAGAAGGTGGAGGCCATTCCCTTGCGGCCCTTGTCGAGGAACTCGACCATCGTGGCGTGGGTGCCCACCGCCACGATCAACGACGCCCCGGCGTCCCAGGCCAGCAGCATCGCGACGTCCTCACTGGTGCCCTCGGCGACGAACTCCTCGTAGGCAACGCCCCACTCGAGCAGCTGCTCGCGACCCGGTCCGCGACCGTCGGGGTGCACGTGATGGACGAGGTCCCGCGCGGTGCCCAACGCCGATTCGGACACCGAGTCGAAGTCGCCGATGATGATGTCGGGCTTCACGCCGATCTCGAGCAGCGCGTCGGCACCACCGTCGACCCCGATCAGGACCGGCCGGTATTCCTTGATGTAGGGCTTGAGCGCCACGAGGTCGCTGCGGTAGTCGTAGCCGCGCACGACCACCAGCGCGTGGCGACCCTTGATCTCGGTGCGCAGCGGCGGGAGGACCAGCGGCTCGAAGGTGATCCGCGCCTCCTTGCGCACGTATTCGAGGGTGTTCTCGGCGAAGCGCTCCAACTCGATCCCGATCGAGGCCCGCGCCGACTCCATCGCCGCCTCGACCTCGACCCGGTCGCGCAGCCTTCCCGACGCGAGGAGCTCGTCGCCGGACCAGATCTCGGCGCCGACGATCCGCAGGGACTCACCCTCGCGAACCCGGTCGAGCAGGTCGGAGCCCACATCGTCGACCAGCGGAATCCCGGCTTCCACGATGCGGATCGGTCCGAGGTTCGGGTAGCGACCACTGATCGAGGGAGCGGCGTTCACCACGGCCGCCACCCGCGCCTCGACCAGCCCGTCGGCCGCGACCCGGTCGAGGTCCTCGTGGTCGATGACCGCCACCTCACCCCCGTCGAGCCGCTTGATCAGATCCTTGGTCCGACGATCGACCCGGGCGGTCCCGACCACCGGGTCCACCTCTCCTGGCGTCGCCTCCGGAATCAGGGCGTCGACCCGCCCACGCCGCCTCACCGCGCGCTCCGTGCGCGCGACGGCGTGGGGTGCGCCGACGCCAACAGCTCCTCGGCGTGGCGCCGAGCGTGATCGGAAGCCTCCACGCCGGCCAGCATGCGCGAGAGTTCGCGCACCCGGTCCTCCCCGGTCACGGTGCGCGCCGAAGCGACCGTCCGCCCGGCACGTTCGACCTTCTCCACCACCACCTGGTGGTCGGCGAAGGCGGCGACCTGCGCCAGGTGCGTGACGCACAGCACCTGGTGCTCCCGGCCCAGCTCGCCGAGTCGACGCCCGACGGCGATCCCGGCCTCGCCGCCGATCCCCGCGTCGACCTCGTCGAACACCTGGGTCGGCGGCGCCTCAGAGCCGACGAGCCGCAACGCCAACATCGTGCGGGCCAGCTCGCCACCCGAGGCCGCCCGCGCCACCGGACGGGCCGCTTCACCCGGGTTCGCGGCCAGCAGGAAGGTCACGACGTCGGATCCGTCGTCGGTCGGCTCTCCCGGCTCCACCAGGACCGACACCTCCGCCCGCGGCATGGCCAGGTCGCGCAGGTGCGCGGTCACCGCGACCGCGGTCGGACCGGCCACCGCGCGCCGGGCTTCGCTCAGGCGCTGGGCCGCGGCGGCGGCCCGAGCGTCGGCAGCGCTGGCCGTCGCCGCGATCTGCGCGGCGTGCTCGTCGTGGTCCTCGAGGATGGCGAGGCGCGCGCCGACCTCGGCGCGGTAGGACAAGACGTCGGCGAGGGTCTCGCCGTACTTGCGTCGGAGCTGGCGCAGTACCGACCGCCGGGTGCGCACGACTTCGAGTCGCTCGGGGTCGTCGACGATCTCGTCGGTCGCCACGCGCAGCTCACGCCCGAGTTCGGCAACCTCGGCCTGGAGCGCGCGGACCCGGGCGTCGTGGCCGGCGAGGAGCGGGTACTCCCCGAGTGCGGCGACCGCCACGCCCAGTGCGTCGAGCGCCGACTGCTCCACCGCCTGGTAGGCCGCACCCAGGGCGTCGCGCAGGGCCGTGGCGTCGGCGAGGGTCGCATCCTCCACCCGGAGGCGGTCGTCCTCGTCGGGTCCGGTGATCGCGGCGTCGTCGATCTCGTCGACCTGGAACCGCAGCAGGTCGGCCTCCCGGGCGCGGCTGCGCTCGTCACCACCGAGGGCGTCGAGCTGGGCGCGCGCGGCGCGCGCGTCGGCGCGGGCGGCCCGGAGGTCGGCCAGCGCCGCGACCGCTTCGGCCCCGGCGATCCGGTCGAGCATCGCCCGCTGCACCGCCGGAGCCAGGAGCTGCTGGTGCGAGTGCTGTCCGTGCAGGTCGACCAGGTGGGCACCGAGATCGGCGAGTTCGCCGGCCGTGGCCAGTCGGCCGTCGATGTACGCACGCGAGCGTCCGTCGGCGGGCAGGAGGCGGGCCAGCACGTGTTCCTCACCCGCGGCGTCGAGGAAGCGGCCCTCGACCCGGGCCTCGCTCGCGCCGTCGCGGACGAGCCCGGGCTCGGCCCGCCGACCGAGCAGCAGTTCGAGGGCGGTGACCAGGAGCGTCTTGCCGGCCCCCGTCTCGCCGGTGATGGCGGTCGTCCCCGCGCCGAAGGTGACCGTGATCTCCTCGACGATCCCGAGGTCGGTGACGTGCAACTCCTCCAGCACGGCCGCCCCTACCGGTCCGCCAGGCCGAACTTGGCCTTCAGGATCTGGTGGAAGTCACGCGGCGCGAGCGACACGACCCGGGCGGGCGATGCGGCCGCGGTGCACGTGACGCGGTCGCCAGTGACCAGCGGACCGAGCTCGCGACCGTCGACGGTCATGGCGGCACCGAGTTCGCCGTTCACGACCAGGCTCAATTCCTCGTCGGCGTCGAGGACCAGCGCCCGGTCGAAGAGCATGTGGGGCGACACTGGAGTGAGGAGCAGGCACCGGTGCCGGGGTGAGACGATCGGGCCCCGCGCCGAGAACGAATACGCCGTGGAGCCGGTGGGCGTGGCGATCACCAGGCCGTCGGCCGCGTACGTGGTGAAGAAGCGTCCGTTGATCGAGACCTCGAGGCGGGCCGTATGCCCGGTCCGAGACTTCTCGACCACCGCCTCGTTGAGGGCGAACCAGTCGCCGCCGGCCGGTCCGGCGGACTCCACGTGGACCGACAGCACCATACGCTCGTCGACTTCGAACTCGCCCGCGAGCAGTCGGGCCAGGGCTTGGTCGAGGTCGGCGGGCTCGACCTCGGTCAGATAGCCCATCTGCCCGACGTTCACGCCGAGCACCGCGACCCCGCCGCGGAAGGCGATGTCGATCGCACGCAGCATGGTGCCGTCACCACCGAGCGAGATCAAGACGTCGAGGCCATCGGGGAAGGTGCGGGGGTCGGCCCCCAGTTCGGGCCGCCCGATGCGGCGCGCGTCCTCGTCGAGCAGGACTGCGTGCCCACCGCGCTCGGCCAGCCACGTCGCGGCCTGTCCGGCCAGTTCGACGGCCAGCGGACGCTCACGGTGCACCAGGAGCCCGATCCGCACGGTCAGTCGCTCCCCGGGTCGGAAGCGGAGTCGGGACCGGGGGCGGAGTCGGGACCGGGGGCGTCGTCGGCGCCCACCCGGTCGAGGAGTGCGAGTGCGCACCGGGGCCCCCGGAGGTCGGCCCGGACGAAGAACTCCCGGTTGCCGTCGGCGCCCCGCAGCGGTGAGACCGTGGCATCGGTGACGAGGAGGCCGGCGACCGCGAGGGCGTCGGCCACCTCGTGCAGCACTGCCGTGTGCACCGCCGGATCGCGCACGATGCCCCCGCGCCCAACCCGGCTGCGGCCGGCCTCGAACTGCGGCTTGACCAGCAGGACCCACTCCGTGCGGGGGTGCCCGCACGCGGCCAGGGCCGGCGCGACGGTGGCGAGCGAGATGAACGACAGGTCGGCCACCACCAGGTCCACCGGACCGCCGAGGGCAGCGGCGTCGAGCGTCCGCACGTTCGTGCGCTCGGTCACCACGACCCGGGGGTCCTGGCGGATCCGCCACGCCAACTGTCCGCGGCCGACGTCGACCGCGTGCACCAGGGCCGCCCCGCGCTGGAGCAGACAGTCGGTGAACCCGCCGGTCGAGGCGCCGGCGTCGAGGGCGCGGCGGCCCTCCACGACAAGACCGAAGTCGTCGAGGGCGCCGGCGAGCTTGTGGCCACCCCGGGAGACGTACTGGGGGCCGTCCCCGATCAGGGCGATGGCCGTGCCGGCGTCGACCCGGCGCGCCGCCGTGGTCGCGGGGAGCCCTCCCACCCGGACCCGGCCACCGTCGATCAGACGCGCCGCCCCCGTCCGGGAGTCGGCGAGGCCACGGCGCACGAGTTCGACGTCGAGGCGTCGCCTCACCACCGCCATGGGCACTCCGGATCCTTTCGCCGGTGTCGGGGTCCCCACAGTACGCCGGGACCGCCTCCTGGTGACGGCCGGTCCGAAGCCGGTCCGAGGCCGGTTCGGAATCCCGTCCGAGCCCGGTCAGAGGTCGGTCAGAGGCTGGTC
>JBAXBB010000139.1:0-6986 GCA_037142235.1 Actinomycetes bacterium | reverse complement strand
GCCGGGAGGCCACCACCGGGTCGTCGATGAACTCGTCGTCGGATCCGTCGGCGTCGGCGAGCGCGCCGGCCGACCGCGCGATCCGGGTCGGGTCGGGATCCACCGCCGTGGCCCGCAGACCCGGCAGCACCAGCGGCTCGGGCGGGGGGAGGTCGCGCGCCGCGATCGTGAGTGCCTCCGCCATGACCCCGGCGTCCGGGAAGCGGCGGTCGGGATCGGGCCGCCCCGCGATCTCGAGCACCTGTCCGAGGCGACCGAGACCTGGCGGCACGTCGAGGGGTCGGGAGCCCCGTGCGACCACGGTCGACACCGCCGTCTCACCGACGTTGGGGACCTGACCGGTCAGGGACTCGATCAGCACCACGGCGAGCGAGTAGCAGTCGGCCCGGCCGTCGATGCGATCACCGCGCGCCTGCTCGGGGGCGGCGTAGCGCGCGGTCCCCATCACGCCGCCGTCGGGCTCGGTCCAACTCGCTTCGGCCAGGGCACGCGCCAGGCCGAAGTCGGCCACGCGCACGATGCCGTGCTCGTCGAAGAGGAGGTTCGACGACTTGACGTCACGGTGGACCACGCCGCGCGAGTGCGCGTAGTGCAACGCCTGCGCGACCTGCCGACCGACGGACGTCGCCTGGGCCGGGCTGAACCGGCCACCCGCGTCGATCAGGGACCGGAGGCTGCCGCCCCGGAGGAGCTCGAGGACCATGAAGGGCAACCCGGCGTCCTCGCCCCAGTCGTAGACCTGCACGATGTTCGGGTGCTGGAGACCCGCGGCGTGCTGGGCCTCGCTGCGGAACCGGCGCAAGAACCCGGCGTCGTCGGCCAGGGCCCCGTGCAGCGCCTTGACCGCCACCTGCCGGTTGAGCCGGACGTCGTCGGCGACGTAGACGAGGCCCGAAGCGCCCGCCCCGATCGTGCCGAGGATGCGGTAACGCCCGGCGAGAACCCGCCCGGCCAGATCGGCGGCGGCGGGCCCGGCCATGAGGAACAACGGTACCGGCCGCCTCGCACCGGACCGTGGCAGGCCCTCGCGCAATGTCATGCGGAATGTCGGAGGAGGTGGGGCCGTTAGCCTCGTCGCATGGCCGCTTCCACCTCCACCGACTCCCCCGTGGCGACCCCGCCCGGATCGCCGCGTCGGCGCGTGGTCGAGCACCCGGGTCGGCTCCTGCTCCTCGTCGTGGCGTTCATCGTCCTGGTGAACCTCGCGGTGGTCCTCCTGCGCAACACCGACACCACCTCCACCACGGCGTCCGGACTCCCGACGTCGATCGAGTCCATCTCGCCGGGCAACGGGGAGATCGTCCGCACCACCGACACCATCACGGTCGACCTCAACGACCTCGACACCGGGGTCCTGATCATCGACCGGGCCGAGATCCCCGAGGACCAGGTCGAGCGCGTGGTCCCGCTCGGCCAGATCAGCTTCCGGCCCGGGACGGGCAAGGACCTCGAGGAGTTCTCACCGGGAGTCCACACCGTGACGGTGCTCTCCTGGCCCCAGGGCAAGCCCCGACCGGACCACCCGGCGTCGTACACCTGGACCTTCAAGGCCACCGCCTGAGCGAAGCCGCGCAGGACCGGTCAGTCGGGAGCGGGGCCGGTCTCGAGCAAGCGGTGGAAGGCGTCCTCGTCGAGCACCGGCACGCCGAGTTGTTCGGCCTTGGCCAGTTTCGAACCCGGACTCGCCCCGACCACGACGTACGACGTCTTCTTCGAGACGCTGCCCGTGACCTTGCCCCCCTGCGCCTCGATCAGCGCGGCGGCTGCGTCGCGGGTGGTGCCCTCGAGCGTCCCGGTGAGCACGAACGTGCGCCCGGTGAACGCACCCTCGGTGGCGGGAGCCGCGGTGGGTGAGGTGAGGTCGAGCCCGGCGGCGCGCAACGCGTCGAGGACGCGCCGGTTGGCGGGGGCGGTGAGCGCCGCGTGGATGCTCTCGGCGATCACGTCGCCGATGCCCTCGATCTCCACGAGGTCGTCGACCGTGGCGGCGGTGATCCGGTCGAGATCGCCGAAGGCCCGGGCCACGGCCTGGGCCGCGGTGGGGCCGAAGTGGCGCACCCCGAGGCCGGTGAGGACCCGGGCGAGACCTCGGCTCTTCGAGGCCTCGATCGCCGCGACCAGGTTCTCCGCCGACTTCTGCGCCATGCGCTCGAGCGGGAGCAAGCGCTCGACGGTGAGCGAGTACACGTCACCGGGGTCGGCCAGCAGGCCCTCGTCGACGAACTGGCGCACCCGCTCCTCGCCCAGACCCTCGATGTCCATCGCACCGCGACCAGCGAAGTACACGATGCGGGCCACCCGCTGCGCCGCGCACTCCACGTTGACGCAGTGGTGGTCGGCCTCGTCACCGAGGCGGACCAGCGGCCCGCCGCACGACGGGCACTCGGCAGGGAACGCCCACGGTCGGCTGCCCTTCGGGCGCTTGGGCGCCACCGGGCCGACGACCTCAGGGATGACGTCGCCCGCCTTGCGCACCGTGACGACGTCGCCGGGACGGACGTCCTTGCGCGCCACCTCGCTCTCGTTGTGCAGGGTGGCGAACTCCACGGTGGAGCCCCCCACGAAGACCGGCTCGAGCACGGCGTAGGGCGTGGCCCGGCCCGTCCGGCCGATGCTCACCCTGATGTCGAGGAGCCCGGTGGTCTTCTCCTCCGGCGGGAACTTCACTGCGATCGCCCAGCGGGGTGCCCGCGCGGTCGCCCCCATCTCCGCCCGCTGCGCGAGGTCGTCGACCTTCACCACCGCGCCGTCGATGTCGTACCCGAGCGAGTGCCGCTGCGCCTCGGTGCGCTCGCAGAACCCCGTGACCGCACCGATGTCGGTGAACCGCTCGATGTGCGGGTTGACCGGGAATCCGACCGCCCGCAGCCAGTCGAGCATCCCGTGGTGCGACGTGGCCGGCAGGGCGCCGTCGGTGACCTCGGCCTGGTAGGCGAAGAAATCGAGGGCGCGCGAGGCGGTGACGCTCGCGTCCTTCTGGCGCAGGCTCCCGGCGGCCGCGTTGCGCGGGTTCGCGAACAGGCGGTCGCCGGCCTCCCCCTGGCGGCGGTTGAGGGCGGCGAACGCCTCCAGCGGCATGAACACCTCGCCGCGCACCTCCATCCGCGCGGGAACCGGGCGGCCCTTGCGCACGGTGAGCCGCTGCGGGACGGAGGTGATCGTGGCGACGTTGGCGGTGACGTCTTCCCCCGTCACCCCGTCGCCCCGGGTGGCGGCGCGCTCGAGGACCCCGTCGACGTAGAGGAGCGAGATCGCGAGCCCGTCGAGCTTGGGCTCTCCCACGTAGGCGATCGGCGTCGGGACCAACTTGGCGATCCGCTCGGCCCAGGCCTCGAGGTCGGCGCGGTCGAAGGCGTTGTCGAGGGAGCGCATCGGGAGGTCGTGGGTGACCGGAGCGAAGGTGGCCGCCGCCGCCCCGCCGGGTCGCTGGGTGGGCGAGTCCGGAACCACCAGACCGGGATGGGTCGCCTCGAGGTCGCGCAGTTCGCGGACCAGGGCGTCGTACTCCGCGTCGGCCACCACGGGCTCGTCGAGCACGTAGTAACGCTCGTCGTGGGCCGTGATCTCGTCGCGGAGCGCGGCGGCCCGGCGTCTGGCGGCAGCGGGTACGGGCATCGGCGCGAGGCTACGCGAGACTGCAGGCGTGGAGCGCTGGGTTCTGACCGCCGTGTGGGCGACGCTGCCCCTGACCGCAGGGGGTGCGGTCTCGGACGCGGGCGCCCATTGGCCGACGGCCCCGGCCGTCGTCGCCGCCGCGTTGTGCTGGGCCGCCTGGGCGGTCGCGTTGCTCGCCGTCGTGGTACCCCGACCCACCGGGCTCACGGTCGTGCGTCTGGTCGCACCCGACTTCGCGGTCGTGGCGGTCGTCGTCCTCGCGGCCGGACCCGCCACCGCGTCGGCCGGGGTGGCGGTCGTGGCGGCCGTCGTCGCGGCCGTGCTCGCGGCACGACCCCCCGCGGCCGCCGCGGCCGTCAACGCCGTCGCCTACGGCGACGAGGTGCGGTTCCCGCTGCGGGTGCCCGCGGCGCTGTTCTTCGGACCGCTCCCCGCGGTGCGCCTCCTGGTGGGGGCCGGCATCGCCGCCGGCCCTCTCCTCCTCGCGAACCGGCAGTGGGTCGCGGGTGGGATCTGCGCGGCCGTCGGCGTGCCGGTCGTGTGGCTCGGATGCCGCGCCCTCCACGGGCTGTCGACCCGCTTCACCGTGCTCGTGCCGGCGGGCTTCGTCGTGGTCGATCCCCTCACGCTGGCCGACCCCGTGCTGTTCGTGCGCGAGCGCATCGTCGTGCTCGCCGCGGTCGACCCCGACACGCCGGCACCCCCGGGCACCCTCGACCTCCGGCTGGGAGCGAGCGCCGGGAGCGTGATGCTGCTCCTCGACCGCGACGCCGAGCTGTTCCGCTCCACCCGGGCCCGACGCGGCTCCGAGGTCACGCACGCGTCGGCGCTCACCGTGGCGGTGTGTGACCGTCCGGGCCTGCTGCGCGCCGCCGGGAGCCGGCGGATCCCGGTGCGCGACGTGACTCAGGTCGCGATGCCACCACCGAGCAGCACCTCGCCGGCGTAGAGCGCGACCACCTGTCCCGGCGCGACCCGTGCGACCGGGCACTCGAACTCCACCCGGTCACCCACCAGTCGGCCGCGGGCCGGCTCGCCGTGGGCGCGGGTCTGGACGTCGAGCCACTCGTCGGGGCCGGGGCGCGGGCCGACGAAACGCAGGTCGTGGACGTCGACCCCGTCGCGCAGCAGGGCGACGGGCGGGCCGACCGTGACGGTGTGGGTGGCAGCGTCGACGTCGACGACGTACTGCCGTTCGCCGACGGCGACCCCGACCCCGCGGCGCTGCCCCACGGTGAAGCGGGCGATCCCGGCGTGCTCCCCGACGACCCGACCGTCGGAGTCGACGACCGGCCCCGGCCGCGCCCCCGCACGGGCCTCGACGAACGCGGCCCGGTCGCGACGCGCCACGAAGCAGACGTCCATGCTCTCGGGCTTGTCAGCGGTGCGCAGCCCGAGCGCGGTCGCGCGCGCGCGCACCTCGGCCTTGGTGAGCTCACCCACCGGGAACGACAGGTGCCCGAGGTCGTCGGCACCGAGGCCGACCAGCACGTACGACTGGTCCTTGGCGTGGTCGCGGGCTCGGGCCAGACGGGGACGGCCGTCGGGGCCGGGCACGATCCGGGCGTGGTGCCCGGTGGCCAGGGCGTCGAAGCCGAGCACCTTGGCCCGGGCCAACAGCCGGCCGAACTTGAAGTGCCGGTTGCAGTCGACACACGGGTTGGGGGTCACCCCCCGGTCGTAGGCCGCGACGTAGGGCGCCACGACGTCGGCCTCGAACTCATCCGCGTAGTCGAAGACGTAGTGGGGCACGTCGAGTTGGGCGGCGACCCGGCGGGCATCCTCGACGTCGCCGACGCTGCAGCAGCCCGAGTCGGACTCGCCGCCCCACAGGCGCAGGGTGACGCCCGTGACGTCGTGGCCGGCGACGCGCAACAGGGCGGCCGCGACCGACGAGTCGACCCCACCGCTCATCGCCACCATCACCTGCACGGCGCGACCTCAGGCCGCGGCCGACGCGGCCCGCAGGCGCGCCACCGTCTCGGGCACGACCGCGAGCGCGTGGTCGACGTCGGCGTCGGTGGAGGCGAAGCCGAGGCTGAACCGCACCGACTCGCGGGCGGCGACCCGGTCCATCCCCATGGCGAGCAGCACGTGCGACGGCTCGGTCGCCCCGGAGGCACATGACGACCCGGCGGCCGCGTAGACCCCAGCCCGGTCGAGCGCGACGAGCAGGGTCTCGCTCTCGACCCCGGCGATGCGCACGTGCAGGTTGCCCGCCACCGCCCGGGTGCGGTCCCCGTTGACGGTGACGTCGCCGACGGCCGCCAGGCCCGCCGCGAGCCGGTCGCGCAGGCGGGAGATCCGCTCGATCTCGGCGTCGCGCTGCTCTGCGGTGATTCGGAGGGCGGTGGCGAGCCCGACCGCGCCGGCCACGTCGACGGTGCCGGCGCGCAGGCCGCGTTCCTGACCGCCGCCGATGAGCAGCGGGTCGAGGACCACGCCGTCACGCACGACGAGCGCGCCGACGCCCTTCGGGCCGCCGCACTTGTGCGCCGACACCGCCACCAGGTCGGCGTCGGCAGCGAGCTCGGCGACGTCGCACCACGGCGTGGCCTGCACGGCGTCGGTGTGCAAGCGCGCCTGCGGCGCCCGGTCGCGCACCAGCGCCGCGATCTCACGGAGCGGCTGCACCGTGCCGACCTCGTTGTTGACGAGCATCACCGACACCACGGCCGTGCGGTCGTCGAGGCAGCCGGCGAGGTGGTCGAGGTCGACGACGCCGTCAGGACCGACCCGAACGTCGTGGGCGACCAGGCCGTCGGCGACCAGGCGGTCGCGGGCGGCCAGCACCGCCTTGTGCTCGAAGGCCGGCGCCACCACCCCGTGGCCCGGTCCGACCACCCGACCGGCACCCAGCACGGCGAGGTTGTCGGCCTCGGTACCACCCCCCGTGATCACGACCTCGCCCACGGCGCAGCCCAACACGGCGGCGATCTGCTCCCGGGCCTCTTCCAGAGCCGTCTTGGCCGCCCGGGCGGCACGGTGCATCCCCGACGGATTGGCCCCCGGCCCGGCGAGGTGGGGCGTCATGGCGGCCAGCACCTCGGGCCGCAGCGGGGTGCTCGCTGCGTGGTCCAGATAGGCCGTGGGCGCCACCGGCCGAGTGTAGGGCCGCTCCCGGGAACCCCGACGACGCCGTCGGACGTTGCAGAGACATGGGAGCCAACCCGGCTGGCGACCCCGGTCGCCGTCAGCGGATGAGTGTCACACCCCCACCCGATACTCGCCCCATGACCACGCAGTTGCGCCTGCTCCCCCCGGGGCTCGAGACCGCCGGCAGCCCCGAGTCCGATCCCACGCCCGCCCAGGCCACCGCAGCCCCCGGGGGGAGCAGGCGCAACTGCGTGGTCATGGGGCGAGTATCGGGT
>JBAXBB010000138.1:0-7014 GCA_037142235.1 Actinomycetes bacterium | reverse complement strand
CCCGTCTGCCACCCCGTCCATGCCCGTCCCCCCGACCGCGTCGTCGGCGTCAGGTCACGTCGGTGGTCGCGACGGGACGGAGCTCGACCTCGCCGGTCTCGTCGTCCTCGAGGAAGCGGAAACCACAGAGCGCCGCGAGCACGGCCTGCCCTTCGTCCGGACCGCTCCCGATCAACTCGTCTCCCGCCTCCACCCGGACCGGACCCCGGGGCCGGTAGAGGTACCGGCCGGCCCGGCGGATCGCGAGGAGGTAGAACCCGGTCTCGGTCTCGAGTCGGGCGTCGCGCAGCGTCATGCCGTCGAGGGTCGAACCCTCGGCCACCGGCATCCGGGTGATCACCTCGTCGGCGTCACCGAGGGCCATCGCCACGACCGGGTGCATCTCCTCGCCCTCCTCGACCAGCCACACCATCTGCTGCGCGGCGTCACCGATCTCCTCGGCCGCCGCACCGAGGTGCAGCAGTCCGCGCAGCGGTGACGGGTCGACCTCGTCGGCGGCGCTGCGCAGGACCCAGATCTCGAGCCGCTCACGCATCTCGTCGAGCCGGTCCTCGAGGTGGCTGACCTCGGCGGCAAGGCTCTGGTCGTTGAACAGGAGTGCCGAGTAGGCCAGTCCGACCGCGACCTCCGAGACGTTCTTCATCTCCACCAGGGTGTCGACAGCCCGGTCGAGGTCAGTGGTGGTCGGGTCGACGTCGACGGGCGGCGCGTGCCACTCGGGCGCACCGGCGAGGGTCCGCAATTCGGCGATGCCCGACGGCGCCCCGCGCAAGATGAGCACATCGTCGGCGACGAGCACGTCGTCACCGTCAGGATCGATGATCCACTCCTTGCCGCGCCGGATCGCCATCACCCGCATCCCGACCTCGATCGGCAGCTCGACCTCCTCGAGGCGCCGCTGGGCCAGGGCCGACCCCTCCCGGACGCGGACCCGGTGCGAGATCTCCTCGGCGGTGGCCAGGTCGGCGATCAGGTCGGCCGGGATACCGAGCCGATGGGTGACGACCCGCGCCACGTCGAGGGCGGCGTCGGCGAGCCGCTCGATGGCGGACACGAGGTGCAGCACGCTCGACATCTGCTCGGCCTCGCGCGGAGCGCGTGCCGCCAGGACGCAGATCTCTCGCATCTCGTGCACCTCGTCGCGCAGGCGCTCCGCGAGCTCGTGTACCTCATTGGCCATCGCCTCGTCGTCGAAGAACAGGGCGGCGTAGGCGAGGTCGACCATGAGCTCCGAGGTGTCTTTGGCCTCGGAGAGCATGGCCTTGAGGTTCCGTGGGGGTTTGTCGGTCATGTCCGCTTCTGTCAGAGGGATCAGGTGAGGCCCAGGGCGACGATCACCAGGATAAGCGACACGGCGCCGAGGAGGTCGAGGGATGAGCACACGATGGGAATCCCGTGACTGTCGGGGTCCATACCCAGGCGGAACGTGGCCACAGCGCCGTAGTAGCCGATCAGCGAGGCGAAGGTCGTCGCCAGCAGGCCGGCCAGCATCGACACCGCGATCATCTCCAGCGAGCCCGGGCTCCGGAGGTGCGCGACCGCCGCGGCGATGTCGGCCGAGACCCCGAGCAGGAAGAAGACCGGGATCGCGTAGACGAAGATCAGCATCACATCCTCGGCCACCGCCCCGATGCTGCGCGACGGTTCCACCACGCCGAGGTGCAACTTGGTCGCGACACGCGCGCTCAGGATGCTCCCCAACGAACCCGAGTCCTCGAGGAACGGGGGGATGAGCACCAAGAGCGCCGGGTACGCGAGGAACGACGTGAAGCGCTTCTCGATCGTGAGCCCGGCCACGATGTCGACGACACCCGCCACGACGAGTACCGGGAACGACTCGCGGGCGATGCGGCGCAGCACGGGATATCCGGACCGCACCGCCAGGACCAGCGAGACCACGCCGATCAGGACGCAGAGCCCGCCCAGGACCGGCGTCAGCCCCGAGTGGCCCACCAGGTAGGTGGCCACGAAGAGGCTCGGCAGCGTGACCATGTCGCCGGCGGCGGTGACGATCGGGGCAGCGACGTTGTCGAGGTCCCAGCCCCGCCGCGCGCTCAACGACGCCACCCCCACGGTGATGGCGAGCACCACGGCCGACGAGATCACCGCGCCCACCACCGAGATCACGACGAAATCGAGCACCGAGATCGTCTTCGCCACACCGAACGCGACGCAGATGATTCGGGCCAACACCGCCAGCACGAGCGCGACCGAGAGCGACAGGGCCATCGACGCGGTCAGGTTCTGACCGACCGCGGTGTCGCGCCGCCGCGACAGTCGGAAGTCGCCTTGGTGGATCAGCGTGCCCAGGCGACTCCCGAGTGCCCCGAACACGTTGCCGCGCATCCCGATCGCCGCCGGGACGAGGACGAGCAGGCCGGGGAAGACCTCGAGGGTGCCGGTGATCGAGCCGAGGGTCAGGCCCGCGACGAGGTCGCCCGCCGACGACAGCATGAGCGCGCCGAAGCCGGCACGCACCCCGGCTGGATCCGCGCGTACGAGCGCGAGGAACCGCCGCACGAAGCGGAAACGGCGCAACATCTCGGACTCGGAGGCTCGTTCATGACCGGGCTCGATCGGTTCAAGGCGACGGCGCAGGGGTGCGACCGCCCGGAGAGCCTACTCCGCACCCCCCGGTGCAGCCCCGGGCCGAGGGGGCGCGCTGGAGCTCGAGGGCTCAGTGGAAGTCGCGTGAGCGCAGGCCGGGAGCCATGGGGAGCGCCTCGATGCGTCGGGCGACGAGGTTGACCACCCCGGACCGCCGTTCCAACAGTCCCCGCACGCACAGCGCCGGCGCAGCCCGGGCGACCGTCCGGAAGCGCGACCAGACGTCGGGGGTGCAGACGACGTTGACCAGACCGGTCTCGTCCTCGAGGTTGAAGAACACGACCCCGCGCGCGGTGCCGGGGGCCTGGCGATGGGTGACGACCCCACCGACCTCCACCACGGAACGGTCGGGCAGGGTGCGCAGCGCCTCGGCGGTGACCGCGCCGCGCGCGGTGAGGCGCTCGCGGACGAACTCGGTGGGGTGTGCGGCCGCCGACAGCCCCACGGCCCACAGGTCGGCGGCGGTCTCCTCGAACGCGCTCATCCCCGGCAACGCCGGCGCCGCGACCCCGGTGACGACACCCGGCAGGGTGTGCGCCTCGCCCCGGCCCTGTCGTCGGGGCCGGGCGTCGGCGAGCGCGCCCGCGGCCCACAGGGCGTCGCGACGCGTGACCCCGAAACACCCGAACGCGCCGGCGGTGGCGAGCGACTCGAGCGCGTCGACGGGGGCCACGGTACGGCGGGTGAAGTCCTCGAGGTCGGCGAACGGACGCACCGCCCGCTCGGCGTCGATGCGGTCGAGCAGTTCGGCCGACAGCCCGCGGACGTACCGCAACCCGATCCGCACGGCGTGGGTGGAGGGATCGGCGTGCCAGCCGTCACGGGGGTACCCGACCGGGCCCGCGGCGGTCGGTCGGGGCTCGAGGGTGCAGTGGCGTCGGGACGCGGCGACGTCGGGGCCGAGGACCTCCACCCCGTGGCGCACGGCGTCGCGGACGATGGTGTGCGGCGCGTAGAAGCCCATGGGCTGGGCGTCGAGCAGCGCACACGCGAACTCGGCCGGATGGTGCAACTTCACCCACGCGCTGGCGTACACCAGGTAGGCGAAGCTGACCGAGTGGCTCTCGGGGAACCCGAAGTCGGCGAACGCCTCGAGTTTGGTCGCGATCTCCTCGGCGATCTCACCCACGATCCCCTTCGCCGCCATGCCGGCGATGAGCCGCTCACGCATCGCGGCCATGCGGGCCCGGGAGCGCTTCGAGCCCATCGCCTGGCGCAGCTGGTCGGCCTCACCCGGCGAGAACCCGGCCGCATCGATGGCGATCTGCATGAGCTGCTCCTGGAACAGCGGGACGCCCAGCGTCTTGGTCAGGCAGCCCTCGAGCAGCGGGTGGGGGTAGGTGACCGGTTCCTCCCCGGCGCGACGGCGCAGGTACGGGTGCACCGAGCCCCCCTGGATCGGGCCGGGACGGATGAGCGCGACCTCCACCACGATGTCGTAGAAGCACCGCGGGCGCAGCCGCGGCAGCGTGCCCATCTGCGCCCGGCTCTCGACCTGGAACACACCGATGGTGTCGGCCGCGCAGAGCAGGTCGTAGACGGCGTCCTCCTGGGGAATGGTGGCGAGGTCGATCTCGACACCCTCGTGGGCGCGCACGAGGTCGACGGCGAGGTGGAGCATCGTGAGCATCCCGAGGCCGAGCAGGTCGAACTTCACCAGGCCGGCCGCAGCGCAGTCCTCCTTGTCCCACTGGAGCACCGAGCGGCCCTCCATGCGGGCCCACTCGACCGGGCAGAACTCCACCAGAGGCCGGTCGGCCATGACCATGCCCCCGGAGTGGACCCCCAGGTGACGGGGGAACCCCAGCACCTGCGTGGCGAGCTCGACCGCGAGCGGCGGCAGCGGCACGTCGGCGAACACCGTGCCGTCGCGACGGGCCCGCCGGGAGCGCTCCACGTGGCGGGTGGCGGCGTCGGCCTGGCCGGGTGAGCAGCCCACCACCTTGGCCATCTCGCGGATCGCACCGCGCGAGCGGTACGTGATGACGTTGGCCACCTGCGCCGCGCGATCCCGGCCATACTTCGCGTAGACGTACTGGATCACCTCCTCGCGCCGTTCGTGCTCAAGGTCGAGGTCGATGTCGGGGGGACCGTCGCGTTCGAGCGAGAGGAACCGCTCGAAGAGGAGTCCGAGCGCCACGGCATCGGCCTTGGTGACCCCGAGGGCGTAACAGACCGCGCTGTTGGCGGCGCTCCCTCGGCCCTGGCAGTAGATGTCGTGGACCCGGCAGAACTCCACGATGTCGACGAGCACGAGGAAGTACCCGGGGAAGCCGAGCGCCTCGATGACGCCCAGTTCGTGCTCGATCTGGGCCTGCGCGCGGGCGTGCTGCGGGTGGGTCACGGGGTAGCGCACCGCCGCACCGCGCCGGGTCAACTCGCGCAGCCACGACAGGTCGGTGTGGCCAGCGGGGACCTCGAGGTCGGGGAGGTCGGGGGCCGCGAGCCGCAGGTCGAAGGCGCAACGCTGCGCGACCTCGACCGTGCGCTCGACCGCACCGGGCCAGCGGGCGAACCGCCGGGTCTGCTCCACGGCGCTGCGCAGGTGCGCAGCCGCGTGGGCCGGGAGCCAGCCGTCCATCTCATCGAGGGAGCGGTGGGCGCGGACTGCGGCCAGCGCGGTCGCGAGCGGACGTTGCGCGGCCGTGGCGTAGTGCACGTTGTTGGTGGCCACGACGTCGACCCCGGCGCGGGCCGCGAGCGCGGCCAGCGCGTCGTTGCGGTGGCGGTCGAGGGGGTCGCCGTGGTCCCAGAGCTCCACGAGGACCCGGTCGGGGCCGAACGCCTCGACCAGGCGGTCGAGTTCGCGGCGGGCCGCGGCCGGCCCGTCGACGACGAGCGCGTGGGGGACCGCGCCCTGCCCGCAGCCGGTGAGCACCGTCCAGGCGTCATTGGCTCGCGCGGCCCGACCACCCGTGAGGTGCACCCCGGCACGGGCGTCGGCGACGAGGTGCTCGAGCGTGAAGCGGGGTGCACCCTTCGCCCCGGCCATCTGCCCGCGGCTGATGGCGCGCGCCAGGCGGGCGTGACCGACCGGCCCCTCGGCGAGCACCACCAGGTGCCGGCCGTCGGTGGTGGCCAACTCGGTGCCGAAGACCGTGGGCAGGCCGACGGGCCGGGCGGCCTGGGCGAAGCGGACGATGCCGTAGAACCCGTCGTGGTCGGTGACGGCGAGGGCGGTGAGCCCGAGCCGCACCGCCTCGTCGACGAGCTCCTCGGGATGGCTGGCGCCGTCGAGGAAGGAGAAGTTGGAGTGGCAGTGCAGTTCGGCGTAGCCCATGGGGTGATGACCTTATCGAACATACGTTCGATCACGCCAGTCCCCGTCGGCCGGGTCGACCGGGTCAGTCGTGGACGGCCTCCACCACCGCACGGCCCTGCTCGATGCCCACGAGACAGGCCACCTCGTCGCCCGGCGCGGGACCCGTCTGCACCACCACGTGCCACAGCGCACGACGACGCCGGGCAGCACGATCCCACCAGCGCACGTCGTGACACCACGGCCCCGCCCACGCCCGGACCGGACCGCCACCTCCCGGGAGGCCCGCGCAGCGCAACCGGGCAGGGGGCGCGACCGCCTCGCCCCGGCCGGTGACCGCGACGGGTCGGCCCGCGTCGTCGAGGAGCTCGGCAGGCAGACCCGGGTCGTGCACCCGGGCCGGTGCGGGACCGGGCACCGCACCGGGCCAGGGCGCCGCACCGGACGGGTCGGCCGCATTCGCCACGTCGCTCGCGTCGCCCGCGTCGGCCGCGTCGCCCCACGGCACCCAACGGACCCGCTCCGCCGGGGTTCGGCCACCCGCGGGACGCGCGGTCACCACGGCATCGTGGCCGAGCATGCCCTGGAGGCGCGCGAGCACGCGGTCGGCGCGGTCGTGGGCCGCGGCGTCGCCGCCCCAGAACCCGAGCTGACGCCCCTCGGCGGGGACGACCTGCTCCGGGACGAGCCGGAGCAGCGTGAGGCCTCCGGTCGGCTCGCAGCCGTCGTCGGGAGTCCCCCCGACCGGGCCGTCGCCGGCCAGCCAGCCGTCGAGCTGCCAGCGCACCCGGGTGACCAGGGCCGCCGCGGTCAACGTGCCCTCGTGACGCCAGGAGCGCGTCAGGCGCTCACCGTGCTCGGTCTCGGCCTCCACCACCACCTGGGTGCACGACAGACCCCGCGCCGCGAGGTGGTCGAGGAGCCGGTCGGCGAGTGCCTTCGCCGCGAACGCCGCCTCGTCGACCCGGGTGGCGGGTGGATCGAGCACCACGTGCTCCTCCAGGTCGGGTGGGGGCGGCGCCGGCGCGACGGCGTGCTCCGCTCCGCCCGCGGCGAGCCGGTGCGCCCACGCGCCACGCGGACCGAAGCGGGCGAGCACGGCGTCGGCCGGCAGCGCCGCGAACGCACCCAACGTGGAGAGGCCGAGG
>JBAXBB010000137.1:0-7021 GCA_037142235.1 Actinomycetes bacterium | reverse complement strand
GGGCCACCGTGGTGCGAGAACGCCTCGCCACGGAGTATCCGGGGAGCGCCCGAGAGCTCTGTGCGCTCCGCCACGACTCCCCGTTCCAGCTCCTCGCGGCCACCATCCTCTCGGCGCAGTGCACCGACGAGATGGTCAACAAGGTCACCCCGGCCCTGTTCGCCCGCTACCCGACCCCGGCCGACCTGGCGGAGGCGAACCCGCTCGAACTCGAGGACCTGGTGCATTCGACGGGCTTCTTCCGGTCGAAGGCCAAGAACCTCATCGGCATGGCGGCCGCCCTGGAGGAGCGCCACTCGGGTGAGGTCCCCACCGATCTCGACGACCTGGTGCGCCTCCCCGGCGTCGGACGCAAGACGGGCAACGTGCTGCGGTCGGTCGCGTTCGACCTCCCCGGGCTTCCCGTCGACACCCACGTGGGGCGCCTCTCCGTGCTCCTGGGGCTGACGAACGAGACCGATCCGGTCAAGGCCGAGCATGCGCTCGGCGCCCTGGTCCCCGAGGCGGAGCGCGGCGCCTTCTCGCTGCGGATGATCCTCCACGGGCGCGCCGTGTGCGATGCGAAGCGTCCGCGCTGCGACGCCTGTCTGCTCGCCGACGTCTGCCCGTCGGCGTTGCGGGTCTGATCGGTCGGTCGGCGGGCGGTCCGACCCGGGTCAGGCGAGTCGGCCGGAGGCCCGTTCGAGCTGGCGGCGGGCCGACACCAGGGAACGCTCGGCGGCGAACAGGTCGGCGGCGACGGCCGAGTCGGGCGTGTCGTCGTAGTGGTCGGCCACCGCGCTCACCCGGCGGACCAACTCCTCCACCTGGTCCCGCAGGGTGGAGATCTCGGCGAGGTCGGACTCGTTCGACACGCCGCCAGCCTGGTCCCCGGGGGCCGGGGCCGCCAATCCGGTCGCCGTCCGGGCCCGGGCCGCCGGTACGATCGGCCCTGCAATGTTGCTCCGACGCGACCTCCGCGGGGTGGCGGACCTCGCGGCCGCGCTCCCAGCCCCTCCCGATGATCCGGGGCCGGTGGAGGCCGTCCGGGCCGTGTTGGCCGACGTGGCGGAGCGGGGCGACGACGCCCTGCGCGACCTCACCGAGCGGTTCGACGGCTGCCGGATCGACGATTTCCGGGTGCCGCGCGCCGCGTGCGACCGGGCGCTGGCGGCCCAGCCCTCCCGGGTCCGGGCGGCCCTCGAGCAGGCGCACGGCGCCATCGTGGCCTACCACCAGGCCCAGTGCTCCGACGGCTTCACCCTGGTCCGCGACGGCACCACGATCACGGAGCGGGTCGTGCCGGTCCGCCGCGCGGGTTGCTACGCGCCGGGTGGTCGCGCCGCCTACCCGTCCACCGTTCTGATGACCACCGTGCCGGCCCGCCTCGCCGGGGTCGGTGCGGTCGCCCTGTGCGTCCCACCCGGGCCCGACGGCGCCGTGGCCCCGATCACCCTCGCGGCGGCCGCGGTGGCCGGGGTCGACGAGGTGTACCGGGTCGGTGGGGCCCAGGCCATCGCCGCGCTCGCCTACGGGACGCAGTCGATCCCGGCCGTCGACGTCGTGGTCGGTCCGGGCAACGTGTTCGTGGCGCTGGCCAAGCGCGAGGTGGCCGGTCGGGTGGGAGTCGACGGCTTCGCGGGCCCCTCGGAGGTCGTGGTGGTGGCCGACGCCACGGTGGATCCCCGGTGGGTCGCCGCCGACCTGCTCGCCCAGGCCGAGCACGGCCCCGGCGGGAGCGCCGTCCTGGTCACCTGGGACGCCGCGTTCGCCGACGCGGTCGACGGGTCACTGACCGAGCTCCTCGGCCACGCCGAGCGCCGCGCCGAGATCGAGGCGACCTTGTCGGTTGGCGGACTCAGCGTGCTCGTCGACGACCCCGGCGCGGCGGTCCGGGTGGTCGACGTGCTCGCTCCGGAGCACGTCGAGGTGATGTGCGCGGACGCCGCGTCCGTCGCCGCGGGCATCACCAATGCCGGTGCCATCTTCGTCGGGCCGTACGCCCCGGCCGCACTGGGCGACTACGTCGTCGGGACCAACCACGTGCTGCCCACGGCGCGCACCGCGCGGTTCGCGAGTGCCTTGCGGGTCGACACGTTCCGCAAGCACGTGCACGTGGTCGAGGTCGACGCCGCCGGCCTCGAGGGCCTCGCCGACGCCCTGGTCGCGCTGGCCGAGGCCGAAGGGCTCCCGGAGCACGCGCGCTCGGTCTCCATCCGACGGAGCGCCTCGTGAGCTCACCGCGGCTCCCGCGCCCCCGTTCCGACCTGCAGGCGCTGGAGGGCTACCACTCGCCCCAGCTCGACGTCGACGTCCGCCTGAACACGAACGAGAGCCCGTTCGCGCCGCCACCGGCCTTCGTCGATGCCTGGACCGTGGCGCTGCGCGCGGCGTCCCTCAACCGCTACCCCGACCGGGCGGCGTCGGCGCTGCGCGCCGGGATCGCCACCCAGTTGGGTCAGCCCGCCGAGCGGGTGTTCGCGGCCAACGGCTCCAACGAGGTGCTCCAGACGCTCCTGCTCACCTACGCGGGGCCGGGTCGGCGCGCGCTGGTGTTCGAGCCCACCTACGCGTTGCACTCGCACCTCTGCCGGATCACCGCGACCGAGGTCGTGGAGGGCGAACGCGGTTCCGACTTCCGCATCTCGCCGACCGAGGCCGGGGCGCTCATCGCGGCCGAGCGACCCGCCGTGGTCTTCGTGTGCAGCCCCAACAACCCCACGGGCACGGTCGAGCCACGGTCCACCCTCGAGGCGATCGTGGCGGCGGCCCTCGACCACGGGCCCGCACTGGTCGTGGTCGACGAGGCCTACGGCGAGTTCGCCGACCACAGTGCGCTCGACCTCGTGTCCGACGACCTGCCCGTCGTCGTCGTGCGGACGTACTCCAAGGTCTGGTCGCTGGCCGCGCTCCGCCTGGGGTTCGCCGTCGCGCCCGCACCGGTGGTGGCCGAACTCGATAAGGTCGTGCTGCCGTACCACCTCTCCGTGGCCACGCAGGCGGCGGGTGTCGCCGCGCTGGCCTTCGGGACCGAGATGCACGAACGCGTCGCGACGCTGGTCTCCGAGCGTCGGCGGCTCGAGCACGCCCTGGGCCTGCTGTCCGGGATCACCGTGTACCCGTCGGGCGCGAACTTCATCCTGTTGCGGTGCGCGACCGACGGCCACGCGGTGTGGCAGCGCCTGGTCGACCGCGGGGTCCTGGTCCGCGACTTCTCGCGCTGGCCCCGCCTCGACGACTGCCTCCGGGTCACCGTGGGCACGCCGGAGGAGAACGACCGTTTCGTCGCCGCGCTGCGCGCGGGACTGGAGGAATCGTGAGTACGCACCGTCGGGCCACCCGGCACCGTGAGACCAAGGAGACCACCGTCGACGTCTCGATCGTCGTCGACGGGGGAGGGAGCGCTTCGGCCTCCACCGGCATCCCGTTCTTCGACCACATGCTCGAGCAACTGGGCAAGCACGGAGGGTTCGACCTCGAGGTCCGGGCTACCGGTGACCTGGAGGTCGACCTCCACCACACCGTCGAAGACGTCGGGATCGTGCTCGGGAGCGCGCTGAAAGAAGCACTGGGCGACAAGGCGGGGGTCCGGCGCTTCGCCGACGCCACCGTGCCGCTCGACGAGGCCCTCGTCCAGGTGGCCCTCGACCTCTCGGGCCGCCCGTTCATCACCTACGCCGTCGATCCGGTCGCGGAATGGATCGGCACCTTCGACCCACAGCTCTGCGAGGAGTTCTGGCGGGCGTTCGCCTTCTCGGTCGGAATGACCCTGCACGTCCGGTCGCTGGCGGGCGTGAACGGTCACCACGTGATCGAGGCGTCGTTCAAGGCGGTGGCCCGGGCCCTGCGCGACGCCGTGCGCGTCGAGGGGACGGGCATCCCGTCGACCAAGGGAACCCTGTAGGCCGCGTGGACCTCTATCCCGCCATCGACCTGCGGGGCGGGCGCTGCGTGCGTCTGCACCAGGGGGACTTCTCGGCCGAGACGGTCTACAGCGACGATCCCGTGGCGGTCGCCCGGAGCTTCGTGGCCGCCGGTGCCCGCTGGATCCACGTGGTCGACCTCGACGCCGCCCGCACGGGCGACGCGGTGAACCGCGCGGTGATCGCCGACCTCTGCGCCTCGGTCGACGCCTGGGTGGAGTGCGGCGGCGGGGTGCGCACCGAAGCCGCTGCCGCGGCGCTCGTCGACTGCGGGGTCGCGCGCGTCGTGGTCGGGACGGCGGCAGTCGAGCACCCGGAACTCGTCGACGCTCTGTGCGGCCGGTTCCCCGACCGCGTGGCCGTCGGGCTCGACGCCCGGGGGCGCGAGGTGGCGGTCCGCGGCTGGGTCGAGGGCAGCGGCCACGACCTCCTCGAGTTGGCGACCCGCTTCGAGGCGTCCGGCGTCGCGGCCCTGGTCGTGACCGAGATCGGGCGCGACGGCACCATGCTGGGTCCTGACCTCGACCAGCTCCGGTCGGTGCTCGCGGTCACGGGCCTCCCGGTCGTCGCGAGCGGCGGCGTCGGGACCCTCGCCGACCTCGAGGCCCTGGCGGGCCTGGAGGAGGGTGGTCGGCGCCTCGCCGGAGCGATCGCGGGTCGGGCGATCTACGAAGGCCGGTTCACCGTCGCCGAGGGCCTGGCCGCGGTGGCCGTCTGAGGTTCCACCGGTAGCGTCCGGAGTGCCCCGCCGACCCTGGAGGTCCAATGAGCGACGGCACGACGATCGACGACCACTTCTTCCGTGCGTACCGAGCGTTGCTCGACGCCGAGGATGCCGCGTTCGACGAACTCGAGCACGCCTACGAGGACGGTGATCGCGAGCACTGGCAGGGGGATCTCGACGCGTGGCAGGCGCAGGCCGGGAAGCGGGTGGTCTACCTGCGCGAGCACGGGTTCATCGCCACCGCCTGACGAAGCCCGCCCGCCGCGCTACCCGGCGTCCGCGGTGCGCAGTGCCGGCGGCGTGGCTCCGATCTGGTCACACAGGAAGCCGAGGACCAGGGCCTCGTCGCGCCAGGCGTCGTAGCGCCCCGACGGACCGGAGTGCCCGGCCCCCATCTCGGTCTTCAGGAGCAGCGGTCGGTCGTCGACCTTGGTGGACCGCAGTCGGGCGACCCACTTCGCCGGTTCCCAGTACTGCACCCGGGGGTCGTGCAGGCCCGCGGTCACCAGGAGGGCGGGCCGGGGTACCGCGGTCACGTTGTCGAACGGTGAGTACGACTTCATGTAGGCGTAGACGTCGGGGTCCTCGACCGGGTTTCCCCATTCCTCCCACTCGGTGACGGTGAGGGGCAGCGACGGGTCGAGGATCGTGGTGAGGCAGTCGACGAACGGCACCTCGGCCACGACCGCGCGGAACTGGTCGGGTGCAAGGTTGACGACCGCACCCATGAGCAACCCCCCGGCGCTCCCGCCCCGGGCGGCGAGCCGGTCGGCCCGGGTGTAGCCGGCGTCCACGAGGTGGCGGGCACACGCGACGAAGTCCGTGAAGGTCGTGCGCTTGGCGAGGAGCTTGCCCTGGTCGTACCAGGCGCGGCCACCCTCGCCGCCGCCCCGGATGTGGGCGATCGCGTAGGTCACCCCGCGCTCGAGCAGGCTGAGTCGGGCGACGGAGAACGTGGGGTCGATCGAAATCTCGTAGGAGCCGTACCCGTAGAGCAGGAGCGGCGCCGTGCCGTCGCGCGCGGTGCCGCGGGGCGACACGAGGGAGATCGGGATGCGAGTGCCGTCGTCGGCGGTGGCCCAGACCCGCTCGCTGACGAACCCTTCGGGGTCGTAGCCGGCGACTGCCTGGCGTTTGATCAGCGTGGCGGTGCGCGCGGCGAGGTCGTAGGCGTAGGCGCTCGCGGGCGTGGTGAGCGAGGAGTAGCCGAGCCGGACGACCGTGGTGTCGAACTCGGGCGACGCGCCGAGGCCCGCCGAGTACACCGCGTCGGGCCAGGTCACGACGTGGGCGTCGCCCGTGGCGAGGTCGAGCACCCGCACCTGTTCGAGCGCGTCGCTGCGCTCGGAGACCACGAGGTACCCGGCGAAGGCGTCGACGGCCTCCACCCGGGCGTCGGCGCGGTGGGCCACGACCTCGGTCCACGAGTCCCGGCCGGGGCTGGCGACGGGTGCCTGCACCACCCGGAAGTTCACGGCGCCGTCGTTGGTCACGATGAAGAACCGGTCGCCCTCGGTGCCCCGGTGATGCTCGACGTGGTACTCGACGCCCTCACGGCGGGGCTCGACGACCCGCGGCGCGGCGTCCGGGGTGGCCGTGGGAACGGTCCAGACCTCGCTGGTGAGTTTGGAGGCCGTCGTGATCACCACGACGTCGCCGCTGCGCGTCCGGTCCACCGAGACGAAGTACCGCTCGTCGGGATCTTCGTAGACGCAGACGTCGTGGGCCGGATCGGCGCCGAGGCGGTGCCGCCACACCTGGTGCGGACGCAGTGCCTCGTCGGTGCGGACGTAGAACAGGGTCAGATCGCCCGTGGCGGCCGATCCGGCCCAGGCCGTGCCGTAGTAGGTGTCGGGGATGGCGAGCGGCAGGTCGTGACCGGTGGCGAGGTCGCGGACGCGCAGCTCGTAGAGCTCGCCGCCGTCGAGGTCGCGTGACCAGGCGAGCAGCGCCTGGTCGGGGGAGAGGTCGAAGGCCCCGACCGCGAAGTACCCGGCCCCGTCGGCGCAGGCGTTCTCGTCGAGGACGACCTCCTCGCCGGTCGGGGTGCCGGCCACGGCGGTCGGGTCGGGGAGCCCGGGTGTCCCGACGGGACGCCGGCAGTGGACGGGGTATTGCAGGCCCTCACGGGTGCGGGTGAAGTACTCGTGCGGCCCGTGGGGGACCGGCGCCGTGGCGTCGGTCTCCTGGACGCGACCACGGATCTCCTCGAAGATGGTCTCCCGGAGTGACGCCAGCGGCTCGAGGACCGCGTCGGTGTAGGCGTTCTCGGCCTCCAGGTACGCCACGACGGCGGCGTCGTCGCGCTCGCGGAGCCAGTACCAGTCGTCGATCCGGACGTCGCCGTGGTGGGTCAGGGACGTCGGTCGCCGGGGCGCACCGGGTGCCACGGGCG
>JBAXBB010000136.1:0-7193 GCA_037142235.1 Actinomycetes bacterium | reverse complement strand
CTGCGGGGGATCACTTCTTTCCAGCCGACAGACGATCCATTTCATCGCGCTGGCCAAGGCCCGCGCCCTGGAAATGCTTGACGTAGAGCCTCGACAGAATGATGCAGGCGACAGCGCCGATGGCCAGCGGGATCGCCGCCAGCATATAGAGGACCGTGACGGAGAGTTTCATCTGGATGAGCGCGCCGCCGAGGATTGGGCCGACGATGGAGCCCACGCGTCCGATGCCCAGCGCCCAGCCCGATCCATTCGCCCGAATGGAGGTCGGGTAGATCATCGCCGCCGTGGCGTTGAAGGCGCGCTCGCCGCCGCGCGCGCGCCCCGCAGGCGCCCGCGCCGCCGCCCGTGGTCCCCGGTCGGATGGTCCTCCGGGTCGTGTCCACCGGCGCCAACGCCGCCTACACCTTCGCCGGCTACGCCGACCTCACCCTCACCACCACCGGTTCGCCCGGGTACGTCGAGTGGTCGGCCACCGTCGATCCCGGCCTCTACCCGCTCACCGAGACGATCCCGGTCGGATTCCGGCTCCAGGGCATCGACTGCTCCGACCGCGACTCCGGGCCCTACGACCAGCGGTCGATCGTGGCTCCGCCCAAGGTGACGTTCAACGTGCAGCCCGGCGAGACCGTCACCTGCACGTTCACGAACGTCAAGAACCGCTGACCGGTCCCCCGGGGATCGAGAACCCGACCGCGGCGCCCGGACCGCCGTCGCGGTCCTCGGCCCACACCGTGCCGCCGTGGCGCTGCGCGGCCCGCTGGACGATGGCCAGGCCCAGGCCGGAGCCGGGTGCCGTCCGCGCCTCCGTCGACCGGTAGAAGCGGTCGAACACGAACGGGCGGTCGGCTTCGGGGATCCCGGGACCGACGTCACGAACCTCGAGGCGGGCTCCGTCGACCACGATCTCGACCGGACCCTCGCTGTACTTCACTGCGTTCTCGACCAGGTTGGCGATCGCCCGGGCGATCATCTGAGGACGGAGCTCCAGCACGGTCGGCTCGGTTGCCGTGACGAGCACTTCCCGCCCGGTGCGCCGGACCGTCCGCTGTGCCACCTCGCGGGCGAGCGCGGCGAGATCGACCGACTCGACCGGCTCGTCGTCGACCCCGCCCTCGGCCGCCAGCTCCACCAGCTCCGAGACGAGATCGGTGAGCTCCTCGACCTCGAAGCCGATCGCCTCCACCACCGAACGCTGTTGTTCCGGCGTGAGCGCCGCACCGCGGGTCAGGAGCTCGGCGTTGGTGCGGAGGCTCGTCAGGGGCGTCCGCAACTCGTGGCTCGAGTCGCGTACCAGCCGCTGCTGGGCGGTCCGTGACTCCGAGAGCGCATCGACCATCGTCGTGAACGAACGCCCCAGGCTCGCGATCTCACTGGGCCCCCCGACCGGGACGTCGACCGCGAGGTCCTGGGTGGCGGCGATCCGCTCGGCGGTGTCGCGCAGCCGTTCCACGGGACGGGCCGTCCGCTGCGCCAGGGCGAAGCCGAGGAGGACCGCCGCGCCCACCCCGGCCAGGCCGAGTCCGAACATCCAACGCTGCATCGACGCCAACACGTCGTCGACCTCGCCCAGACTGCGGGCGATCTGCAGGGCGCTGCCGTTGCCGCGCGGAGCGGTGAGGACCCGGTACGAGCGACCCCGGATCACCACCGTGCGGAGGCGGATCTCGTCGGCGGACCGGCGAGCCAGAACGAGATCCGCCCGATCCACGGGGATGGCCACCCCGCCCTCGATGCAGGCCGTGGCGGTCCCGTCGGCCACGACCAGCTGCGCGGCAGCCGCCGGCTCGAACTGGCCGGCCGGTGGGCACTCCGTCGGCCGCGTGAACCCGGTGTGGTCCTGGTCCCGGTCGACCTCCGCCGACACCGGACCGGCGAACTCCGACGCGCTCTCGCGCAGCGACTGATCGATCTGACTGTTGAGGCGGTGGGCCGTCACGACGTACGCGCCGACGCCCACCAGGCCGATGACCAGGGCGGTGATGGCCCCGAGGCCGATCGCCATGCGGCTCCGCAGGCTCACGTGGGCTCCGGCCGCAGGACATACCCGACCCCACGCACGGTCTGCACGACGCGAGGCTCCCCTCCGGCCTCCGTCTTGGTGCGGAGGTAGCCGATGTAGACGTCGAGCGATCGGGAGCTCGTCTCGAAGTCGAAGCCCCAGATGCGCTCGTAGATCACGTCGCGCGCCAGGACGACCCCGGCATTGTCCATGAGCAGCTCGAGGAGATCGAACTCGGTCTTGGTCAGGTCGAGGTCGCGTCCGCCCCGACGGGCGGTCCGGCCCAGCGGGTCGAGCACGAGGTCGCCGGCGATCACGACGTCGTCGTGGCCGGTGACGCTCGTCCGGCGGAGGAGGGCGCGCAGACGGGCCGTGAGCTCGTCGAGGGCGAACGGCTTCACGACGTAGTCGTCGGCACCCGCATCGAGGCCGGAGACCCGGTCGGAGACCTCGTGGCGGGCGGTGACCATCAGCACCGGGACGCTCATCCCCCGGGCCCGGATGCGCCGGCAGACGGTGAGGCCGTCGACGAAGGGCATCATCACGTCGAGCACCACGACGTCGGGGGGACGGGCGAACACCTCTTCGAGCGCCCGCTCCCCGTCACCCACTGCGGTGACGTCATAGCCCTCGAGCTCGAGCGCGAGCGCGAGCGACTCCCGCACGCTGCGGTCGTCTTCGGCGACGAGGATCCGGTACCGGGGCGTGGTCTGGTCCACGGTCGCAACGCTACGGCACGCCCGTAAGACCGACGCGAGACGAACGGCCCCGGCTCCGCACCACCCGCCGAGCGTGCTCAGACCTCGGCGAGGAACTCCAGGAGGGCCCGGTGGAGCTCAGGTCGGGCGTTGGCCGTGAAGTGGTCGCCGGGGACCGTCACGCTCCGGGCGTCGGGGAGGCGCACCGCGAGTGCGGCCGGATCGCCGGCAAGGTCGTCGTCGGCCCCCGCCACGACCAGCACGGGCACGGCGACGGCGCGGAGCGAGGCCGCCGCCGAGGGCTGTGGATGGGCCGTGCACGCCGCCAGCGCCAGCCGGTCCGACCGGATGGAATCGGCAAGGCGTCGGAACCGCCGAGCCAGCGGGTCGGTGATCTGATCGGGGTCCTCGACCAGGAACGCGTCCCCCAGGGTCGGGGCGTCCGCCCGGGTGGGGGCGTCCGCGCGCTCGAGGGTGGCCCCACCCACGCCGAGGGCCACCACGGCCCGGACCCGGGGATCCGCGCCCAGACGCAGCGCCACCCCGGCACCCATCGAGTAGCCCACGACCACGACGTCGGACAGCGCGAGGTGGTCGATCAGCGCCCGGACGTCGCGGGTGAGGGCATCGTCGGCATAGGCCGCGGGATCATGAGGCTTGGCCGAGAGCCCGTGCCCCCGGAAGTCGGTCACCACCGTGCGGAAGCCTTCGTCGACCAGCGCGTCGAGGATCCCCGCCCGGACGTAGTTGAGGTTGGTGTCGGCGGCGAAGCCGTGCAGGAGCAGCACGGTCACGCCGTCGGTGGCGTCATCGCGATGGTCGTCGAACCAGCACTCGGTCCCGTCGAACGAGGCGAAGGTCGTCACGACACGCCGGGGAACGGCACTGCTCCGGCGGCGGCCTCCAGTCTCTTCACCTCGGGCGCCAGGAGGAACCCGGCCTTCGCCGCCTTCCGGGCCGAGCGCGTGAACGCCTGCACGTACGCCGCCCGACTCGGGAACTTCTCGCTCACGGTGGCGACGCCGAACGGGATGGTCTTGCCGAAGAGCGTGCAGAACGACCCCCCGTCGTTGGGGTCGCCCGAGACCACCGCGCGCGCCGCGTCGACGACCGGCGTGCGGATGCCCCCCACGGCATTGCCCTCGGGGTCACGGGTGATGACGTACGACGGCACCGTCGGGCTCCCCGGCGGACCCAACAGGCGCGGTGCACCCTCGGTGACCGCGATCTGCGGCGACACGGGTGGCGCCGCTCCCCCACGGACCCACGCATCGAAGTGGTGGTAAGCGGCCATCAGGACGGCGTAGTGCAACCCGGAGTTCACCGGGGTCGAGCAGTTCAAGGGGCCCCGTGACGGCGCCGAGTAGTCGAGGAGGGCGCGCTCGACCGAACCGTCGCCGACGTCGCCGAAGCCGAGGGACCCCGAGTACGCGTCGGCGTGGGCGGTCCCGGCGACCTCCCACGTGCGCAGGGTCGGGGTGTCCTTCTGGCGGGCCACCGCGAAGCCGAGCGGGCCGACGTCGGTCTCGGTCTCGAACTGCAGGACCGGAACCCCCACGTCGGGGCGGATGAAGGTCGGTACCGGTGCCGGGACGGCGGGGAGCGGCGCCTGGCTCACCGCGGCCGCGCTCCCGAACCGGCTGTGGATCAAGAAGCCGTCGAAGGCTCGCGTGAGGGGCTGGATCCCGTCGACGTAGGTGACCAGGCGCGTCGCCGACTGCGACTCCCCGGTGGCCACGACCCGCTTGGGCACGAGGGCTCCGAGGACCTTCGTGGTCGACGAGGCGCGCACGGCCCGCGCCACCTGGGTGAACAGGTCGTAGGAGTAGCTGTCACCGGGGTGGTCGAGAGCTCCGTACCGGGCGGGGTCGCCGCCCTTGAGCCCGCCCGCCTGCACCCCGGCCACCGTCGACTGTCCGCCCTGCACGCCCACCGCCTGGGCCGAGACCCCCACCCAGGCCGCACCCTCACGGAGCAGCTCGAGGTGGGCGAGCGACCAGCTCGGCGCCGAGTCGAACCCGGCCGAGACGTTGAGCCACTCCTGGTAGACGCTGCCGGAGAACTTCGCCGCGGCGGTCGGCCGGATCACCACGATCCGGGTGGCGTACGGCGCGGTGGACCCCGGGGTGAGCGTCCACTTCCCGTTGCTCGTGAGGGGCTCCGCTGACCCGTAGGCGGTGGCCGTGCCGGCGACGAGGAACTCCTCCTCGGTGTAGCCGAAGGGCCCCAGGTCGAAGCTGGTCGAGGCCACCGACGGGGTGCCCGCACCTCCGGTGATCAGGCTCACCTTCGGGACCGGCCCGGCGACCGGGCCCCGGGCGTCCGAAGCCGGGGCGGCGAGCGCCGACGGGGCACCACCAAGGGCGGTGGCCGCCAGCACCACCAGCCCGAGCACACCCGTGATCGTCCTGCGCATTGCCCACCTCCGGATCGGCGTCGTCCAGGTCAGGTCCGGACAGGTCGTTGCCTGCCACGATGGGGCAACCTAGCCCAGCGAACGAGGCCCGATGACCAGCACTCCTCCCTCTCCCGACCCTGCACTCCCCCGGCTCGACGACCGGGTCGTGATCGTGAGCGGCGCCTCACGCGGCATCGGCAAGGGCGTGGCGCTCGGGCTCGCCGACGCGGGCGCGGCCGTCGTGTGCGCCGCGCGCAGCACGCGCGCGCGGCCGGGTGAGCTGCCCGGCACCGTCGAGGACGTGGCCGAGGAGATCGTCGCCCGGGGCGGCCGGGCCGTGGCGGTGGGCTGCGACATCGGGGTCGACGCCGACGTCGAACGCATGGTCTCGACCGCCCTCGACGCCTTCGGCCGGCTCGACGTCCTGATCAACAACGCCATGACCCCGACCCGCGCGGTGTTCGACGAGCTCTCGCTCGAGCAGTGGGACGCCTCCTGGCGGATCAACGTCCGGAGTCTGCTGGTGTCGTGCCGGAGCGCGGCCGTGGCCATGACCGAAGGTGGGAGCATCGTCAACGTCTCGTCGGGCGCGGCCGATCCCAACCTCCCGCCCGAGTGGATGCCCCCGGGCTACCTCGCCTACTCGGTGGCCAAGGCGGCGCTCGAGCGGTTCTCGACCGTCCTCGCACCCGAGGTCGCCGACCGGGACATCGCCGTGAACGCGCTGCGTCCGGGCGCGGTCAAGACCGAGATGACCGTGCACGAGCTCGGGGCCGACGCCGACTGGTCGGGCTGGAACGCCCCCGCCGACGTCGTGCCCCAGTTCCACTTCCTCGCCCTCCAGCGGTCCGACGGGGTCACCGGTCGGATCCTCGACGTGTCGGGATACGGATCCCTCTGGGGCTGACCACCACCGCCCGGGCCCTCAGGACTCCTTCACCACGCAGTACCAGATCCGCTCCGCGACGCCCCGGACGCGCTCCCCGGCCGTGACGATGCGCAAGTAGAGCTCGCGCCGCATGACCGCATCACGCAGGTCGTCGCCACCGATCAGCGCGGGAACGGCGTCGCGGTAGACGTGCTCGATCGCCCGCTGGGCGTGGACCGCCTCGTCGGCCGCCAGGGTGGCCTCTCCCGTGTCGTCGACCAGGCGGGCGAACGCCGCGCCGAGCCGGTCGACCCCCTGGAGCAGGAAGTCGGCCATCGTCGCGACTGCGGCGTCGGGCACGATGAGACACGCCTCGGCTTCGCGGACCGCGTCCTTCATGCCGTTGAGGACTTCGTCGAGGTCGGCCGACATCGCGAAGAGGTCCTCGGCGTCGACCGGCGTGACGAACGCCGATCGCAGCGCCCGCCACAGCGCCCGCTTCGCCTCGTCGGCCTCGTGCTCGAGCCGCCGGATGACGTCGGACTGCGCGGCATCGCCGCGGGCCCAGGCCGCGAACGCCTGCGCCGCGGCGCTGGTCAGCTCCCACTGCCGGTGGAGCATCCCGAGCACGTCGGGCACTTCGGGCAGGAACCACCGGTTCCGGTTCCCCGTCACGCCAGCCACCTCCACACGATCACAGCCCCTCCGGCCAGCATGGCGCTCGCCGGCAGGGTCAGCAACCACGACACCACGATCTCACGGGCGATCGGCCAACGCACGTGGTGCGACCGGCCGCGTCCTGCCCCGGCGCCAACCACCGACGACGCCACGATCTGTGACGTGCTCACCGGTGCCCCGACCGCCGTCGAGACCAGCAGGGTCAGGGCGGACGCGCTCTGACTGGCCAGGCTGTCGACCGGTCGCAACCGGAACAGGCGACGTCCGATCGTGCGCACGATCGGCCAGCCGCCCAGGGTGGTTCCCAGCGTCAACGCGACCCCGCACGCCAGCACCGACCAGGTCGGGGGGTGCGCCACCGCCACGTGGCCGGTCGCGAACAGCACGACCCCGATCAGGCCCGCAGCCTTGTGCCCGTCGTTCGCGCCGTGCCCGAAGGCCATCAGCCCCGACGCGCACCACTGGGCCACCCGTACCGGGCCCCGCACCTCGTCGGTGGCCCGCGCCAGCCCCCGACGGAGCAGTCGCTCACCCGCCCACCCGACCGCGAAT
>JBAXBB010000135.1:0-7263 GCA_037142235.1 Actinomycetes bacterium | reverse complement strand
GGCTTGAGCGGCGGCGGCGGCAGCGGCGGCGGCGGCGCGATCCGTATCGCCAGTGCGGGGACCGTGACGATCCGCAACGTCGTGTTCGACAGCAACGCGACCATCTACTCAGGCGGGGCTCTCTACATCGATTCCGCGACCGACGTCACCATCACCAACTCGGTCTTCTCCAACAACACGGCATACAATGGCGGCGCGACCTACCTGATCTACGACGACGGCGACACCGTGATCTCGAACTCGACGTTCGTCGGGAACGAGGCCACGGACAGCGGCGGCGCGATCACGATCTACGAGCACCCGGGGACGTTCACGCTGGCCAACTCGACGATCACCGGGAACACTGCGGGCAATCGCGGCGCGGCGGTGTGGGGGGCAGGCCTCTACACCGACGGGACGTTCGTGTTCAACACCTTCGCCGACAACGAGGGTGGCTCCGACGACGGCATCGATTTCGTCGACAGGCAAGACACGAACCTCACCTTCGCCGGGAACATCGTCGCTTCGGCCGACGACGGCACTGTGGTCACGGTGGAGTCGAGCGTGCCGGTCGTGAGCGACCACAACGACTTCTTCGGCCAGGTCGCCGGGTTCACGCCGGACGCGACCGACCTCGACGTCGACCCGCAGCTCGAGGCGTTGGCCGACAACGGCGGGCCGACCCCGACCCGGGCGTTGGCAGCCACCTCCCCGGTGATCGACCAGGGTCCCACCGGCTGGCCGACGTTCACCGGTGACGCCTTCGACCAGCGAGGCACGCCGTACGTGCGGTCCTACCACGGCGCCACCGACATAGGTGCCTACGAGGTGCAGCCGGACCCGGAACCGACACCAGGGCCGACCCCCGAGCCGACGCCCGAGCCCACCCCGGAGCCGTCCTTCACCGGCTGACCCGCCACCCGAGGGTCGGGTGGAGTCGCCGTCGGTCAGGTCTCCGGGCCCCCGGTCGGTTCAGTCGCCCACGAGCACACCTCGCACGACGTCACCGTCGCGCATGGCCGCAAGGGCCACGTTGACCTCGTCGAGCGAGAAGTGCTTGGTGATCATCGACCCGAGGTCGAGTCGACCGGTCTCGATCAGGTCGATGAAACGAGGGAAGTCGCGGGTGGTCCGGGCGGAGCCGTAATAGCTGCCCTTGATCGTGCGGTCCTGGACGACCAGCTTCATGATCGGGAGCGCGAGCGTGGCCTGCCAGTGCGGCACGCCCACGAACACCGTGGTTCCGCCGCGCCGGGTCATCCCGAGGGCCTGTTCGGCCAACATTTCGTGCCCGACGGCCTCGAAGGCGATGTCGACGCCCCGACCCCCGGTGAGGGCGAGGACCTGCTCGACCGGATCACCCGCGCCCGGGTCGACCACATCGGTGGCACCGTGGCGCTCGGCGGCCTCGCGCTTGAGGGCGACCGGGTCCACGGCGATGATGCGGGTGGCCCCGGCGATCCGGGCGCCCTGGAGCGCCGAGAGGCCCACTCCCCCGCAGCCGATGATCGCGACCGTGTCGCCCGCTCGGACCGGGGCGGTGTTGAGGGCCGCTCCGAGGCCGGTGGTGACGCCGCACCCGATGAGGGCCAGCTGGTCGGCCGGGAGGTCGGTGCGCACCGGGATGCACGACGCCTCGTCGACAGTCATCACGTCGGCGAACGAACCGAGCCCGGAGATGCAGTTGGCCTCGGTGCCGTCGGTGCGGGTGACCCGCTTCCGGGCGTTGACGACGCTGCCGAACTCGCAGAGGTGGGTCTCCTGGCGCAGGCAGTGCCAGCACGATCCGCACACGGGCGTCAATGACAGGATCACGAGGTCACCGGGGCGGACCCGGGTCACTTCGGCGCCGACCCAGTCGACGGTGCCCGCACCCTCGTGACCCAGGACGATCGGCGGCGCTCCGGGGAACTTGCCGTCGATGACCGACTGGTCGGAGTGGCACACCCCACTGGCCGCGACCCGGACCACGACGTCGCGGGGCCCGGGGGCCATCGCAGTGACGTCCTCGATCGCCAGGTCTTGATCGGTGCCCACGAAGATGGCTGCTCGCATGGTCGTTCTCCCTGTCTCAGGCTCGCTGCGCCACGGACACCAGCACGCCGACCAGGTCGGCGGGAGCCGAGAAGAACGGCGAGTGGCTCGTGGCGAGCTCGACGGTGGCTCCGGTCCGCGCGGCATTGGCCCGCTGGACGGGCACGGGCACCGTCCGGTCGTCGGTACACAGCACGTAGGTCGAGTCGATGGCACGCCAGGCCGCACCCGTGAGCGTCTGGGCGAAACTGGCCGTCGACTGGTCGGAGAGTCGCTCGCGGGCGAACGCGACGTCGGCGTCGGAACAGTCGTGGTAGAAGATCTCGCGGATCGCGTGGTCGGCCACGCGCACGGTCGACCCGTCGGCGCTGGGGACGAACGCGTCGGTGATGGTCATGGACACCGCGCCCGGGTCGATCTCGGCGGACGCTCCCCCGATGCCCTCCCCGGCGTCCGGTACGACCGCCGCGAGGTACACCAGGTGGGCGACATCGGAACGCCCGGCGGCGGCCTCGGAGATGACGGCACCTCCGTACGAATGACCCACCAGGACCACGGGGCCGGAGAGTTCGTCGAGCACCCCCCGGAGGTGCGCGGCGTCGCCGGCGAGATCGCCGACGGGTCCGGGGTCTCCCACCCCGTGCCCAGGCAGGTCGATCGCGAGGGCGGCCAGCCCGGCGTCGGCCAGCCCCGGAAGGATGCGGTCCCAGCACCAACCGCCGTGGAACGCGCCGTGGACGAGAACGATGGTGTCGGTCATGGCCGCAGTGTAGGAAAGTCCACGGGGTCGCGCCCGTGGCAGCCCCGGGCCGCGCGTGAGAGGCTGGACCGGGCACCGGAGGGTGCCCCTGACGGAGGAGGGCACATGGCCGAGGGGATCGTGATCCGCGGCGGAACCGTCGTCGACGGCTCGGGCCGACCGGCGTTGCGCGCCGACGTGCGCCTGCGCGGCGATCGGATCGTCGAAGTCGGCCAGGGGCTGGCACCGGTCGGCGACGAGGTCGTGGATGCCGACGGGGCCCTGGTGACCCCCGGCTTCGTCGACTGCCACACCCACTACGACCTCGAGATGTTCTGGGACCCGTCCCTCGACCCCCTCCCCGGCTATGGGATCACCACGATGGTGATGGGCAACTGCGGGTTCGGGATCGCGCCCACCCGGCCGGAGGTCCAGCACCAGATCGCCGATCTCCTCTGCTTCGTGGAGGAGCTCCCGAGCAGCCTGGAGACGGCGGTCGAGTGGGGCTGGCCGACCTGGTCGGAGTACTTCGCGGCCGCCCGGCAGGTGCCGGTCACGGTCACTCCGTTCGCCTTCACCGCCCACAACGCCCTGCGCGCGACCGTGATGGGCCCCGCCGCCTGGGAGCGCACCGCGACCGACGACGAACTCTCGTCCATGGCCGCGCTGCTCCACGACGCCCTGGGCTCCGGCTCACTGGGCCTGTCCGGAAACTGGTTCGACACCGACCGGCAGGGCGATCTCGTACCGTGCCGACGCTCCGACGACCGCGAGCTCGAGGCGCTCCTGACCGTGCTCGCCGCCCACCCAGGCGCCCTCCTGCAGACGATCATCCGCGACGACGACCAGCGGGCCCACGTCCACTCCTGTGCGCACCGGGCGGGGGTGGGGGTCCTCTCGCTCGGTGACGGCACCGGGCGCGGCCGCGACGGCGAGCCCGGCGTGGTGTACCTGGGCGGCGGGGGCGTTCCGGCCCAGCCCCGCCTCGGCTTCGAGTCGAGCATCGCCACGGCGGCGGTCACCGCCTGGCACGAGATGGTCAACGGGCCGGCGGAGCGCAAGCCGACCCTGCTGGCGGATCCGGAGTGGCGCGCCCGGGCCCGCCACGACTGGGACCACCCCCTCGCCGAGCAGAACGCCTTTCGTTCCGAGCAGCTCCACGAGCTGATCCTCAGTGATCCAGCAGACGGGCCCGGGCCGGTCGGGGTGTCACTCCGAGACCTGGCTGCGGAGCGCGGGCAACACCCGTCCGACGTGCTGGCCGACTGGGTGCTCGCCAACGGCCTCGGCTCGCGCTACACGAAGCTGACGGTCGGGCGGATGAGTGCCGAGGAGCGCGACGCCCAGGACCGAGCGTTCTTCGCCCGTTCCGACGTGGTCTTCGGCGGCACCGACGCGGGGGCGCACCTGAAGATGTTCTGCGGCGCCGGTTCGGCGCTGCACCTGCTCACCCACTGGGCCCGCGACACCGGACAGTTGAGCGTGGAGCAGGCGGTGCACTTCCTCACCCTTCGGAGCACCGCGTGGTTCTCCCTGCACGATCGGGGACTGGTGGCCGAGGGCAAGCGAGCCGACCTCAACGTCTTCGGCCTCGACGAGATCACCCTCCACGACCTCGAACGGGTCACCGATCTTCCCGGCGGCGACTACCGGTTCACCCGGGCGTCGGCGGGTCTCCGAGCGACCTTCGTCAATGGTGTCGCGACGGTGCGCGACGGGCGGCCGACCGGCGCTCGACCCGCCCGGTTCGAGAGCGCTCGGGTGGCCGCAGCGGGCTGACCCCGACCGGGACGGTGGGAGGACCCGGGCGATGATCGAGGATCAGCGGACCGCCGTAGGGAGTTCCACCTTGTACAGCGACGCCGCGTTGTCCTGGAGGATCTTGCGCACCGTGTCGTCGGGCAGGCCCGAGGTGGCCTCGGCGACCCGGGGCAGCGGGTCCGGGTACAAGCACGTGGGGTGTGGGTAGTCGGTCTCGAACAGGATCTGGTCCTCGCCGAGGGCGTCGATCACCGGGCCGAGCGCAGCCTTTTCGAACCAGAAGCACCCGAAGACCTGGCGCCGGAAGTACTCCGACGGCAGCATGGACAGCTGCGAGACCGCCGACGGGGAACTCTCGTAGAGCTGGTAGTCGAGCGACTCGAGGAAGAAGGGGATCCAGCCGATGCCGCTCTCGACCGAGACGAACTTCACGCTCGGGAACCGCTCCAGCACCCCGGCGAACACCAGGTTGGCGAGGATGCGGGCGTTCGAGAGGTACATCATCGCCGACCCGATGGCGAGCTTGCGCTCGTCGTCCTGCGAGGGCCACGGCGAGGTGCCGAACCAGGTCAACGACGTGTCGGAGGCGCCGATGTGGAAGTTGACGGGCATTTCGTACTCGGCACAGGCTTCCCAGAAGGGGTCCCAGGCCCGTTCGCCGAGGTCGGCCACGCCGCGCGACTGCGGGTCGCTGCAGAGGTTCACGCCGCGCAACCCGTTGCGGGCCGCCCGACCCACCTCCTCGATCGACGCCTCGAGGTCCCACCAGGGCATGAGGGCCATCGGAAGCAGTCGGTTCCCTGATTCCTCCTGGATCTCGACCATCGCGTCGTTGTAGAGCGTCGCGCAGAGTCGCCGCAGTTCGGGGTCGACGACCTCCCCGAACTTCTGGGCTCCGAACCCGGCGGTGTTGGGGTAGAGCACCTGGGCGTAGAGGCCGAGTTCGTCGAGCACCTCCACCCGCGCCTTCATGTCGTAGGAGGCCGCGGCGATGTCGGCGGCATACCAGTCGATGAAGCCGAAGCCGGGCACCTTGACGCCGTCGGTCCCGATCACGCTCGAGCCCATGGCCCGCCCGATCACCACGCCGTCGATCTGCCACACGTCGCGGCCGTCGACCTCCACGACCTGGGGGACCCGGTCCGCGAAGGCAGCCGGGGCGTTGCGCGTCCAGAGGTCGGGGGGCTCCGTGATGTGGGCGTCGACGTCGATGATGTGCAGATCGGTGATGTCCATGGGGCCTAGGTTGCCACACTCCAGCACCTCCAGTGACCAGGGAGCCCTTGTGGACGAGATCCTGATCCGGACCGATGGTCCGGTCACCGTGCTTACCCTCAATCGGCCCGAGGCGGCCAATGCCCTCAGCCCCACGCTGGTGGCGGCGTTGGGCGACGCCCTCGACGCAGCTGCAGCCGATCCGGGCGTCGCCGCCGTTGTGCTCACGGGCGCCGGCGACCGGGTCTTCTGCGCCGGGCTCGACCTCAAGGGCTTCGCGGCGGGCGACACCCCGGGCGGCGAACGCACCGGGGGCTTCCACCGGCTCTTCCGGGAGCGTTACCCCAAGCCACTCGTCGCGGCCGCCAACGGCCACGTGGTGGCGGGTGGCTTCGAGCTCCTCCTCCGCTGCGACCTGGTGGTCGCCGCCGAGCACGTGGAGTTCGGGCTCCCCGAGGTCGCCCGGGGCCTGGTGGCGGGTGCGGGGCTGTCGATCCTCCCCGGGCGGATCCCGATGCCGATCGTGCTGGAGCTGGGCCTGACCGCCGGCCGCATCAGCGCCCAGCGGGCCTGCGACCTCGGGTTGGTGAACCGGGTCGTGGCCCTGGGTCGAGCCGAGGAAGCCGGGGTCGCCCTGGCCCACCAGGTGGCGGCCAACGGCCCCCTGGCCCTTCGCCTCACCAAGGAGTTGGCCTACGCCGCGGAGGACGACGACCGGGAACGACGCTGGCAGCGGATCGAGTCCGTCACCGCCCAGGCGATCGCCAGTGCCGACGCCCTGGAAGGAGCGCGGGCGTTCGTGGAAAAGCGTGCCCCCCGGTGGCGCGGGCACTGACCGGGGGACCGGTCAGCGGAAGGCGGATCCGGTGAGTGCCCGCGACTCCTCGCCGTCGACCCCGACCGGAAGGTCCCCGGCGATCGTGATGCGCTGCATGTGCCGTTGGTGACCGGGCGGCGTGTCGGTGGGAACGAGGTGCGCGGTGGCTCGGTTGTCCCAGAAGGCGATGCTGTCGGGCTCCCAACGGAAGCGCACCGTGAGTGCGGGGTCGGCGATCTGCTCGTAGAGCATCGCGAGCACGTGGCCGCTCTCCTTGCGGGAGAGCTCGACGATGTGGCTCGTGAACGTCGGGTTCACGAAGAGCACGCGCTCGCCCGACTCAGGGTGCACCCGCACCACGGGATGGACCGACGAGATGTACTCGGACTGGAACTGCGACTGGTACCCGGACTCCATCTCGCCCCGGGCGATCGGCAGCGTGTTGTGGTGCACCGCGTGCAGACCGTCGAGGAACGTGCGGATCTCACCGGACAGGCGGCTGTACGCCAGGGCCAGGTTGGACCACTGGGTGTCGCCGCCGTAGGGCGGGACCGTGACGCCGCGCAGGATCGAGCCCATCGGCGGATTCGGCACGAAGGTGACGTCGGTGTGCCACCGGCTCTCGATGGTGGGCCCCTGCTCCAGCCCGCCGGACTGGTTGTCGAGGGAGAGGATCTCGGGATGCTCGGGGAAGCGGGCGGGCAGCGTGGGATGGGCG
>JBAXBB010000134.1:0-7273 GCA_037142235.1 Actinomycetes bacterium | reverse complement strand
GATCCCACACCGAAGCAAATTCCATCCACTCCCGTAGAGAAATCGAGCAACGAACATGGCCTTCGCGATGTGGCTGAACCGAATTGGTCCACGGACCCGAACGATTCCTTCCCGATGCCGAAGGAGTTGGCGAACGTCCGATTAATGGAGCAGACGGACCCAGAGATTCAGGCAAAGTCAATCGAGTACACGAACTGCCATAAAGGAATCGGCGACCCTCACCAGAAAAAGACCGTCCGCAACTCCACACCCTTGCCGAGGTCAAACACGAGGTGCTCGAATTCCCGTTTCAGCATGGCGTCCGTGGCATTCGCGACAAGGAAATTCGGCACGGTGTCGGCCGCACGACCGACACTGGCACTGACGGCAAGCACCAGCGCAACGAACCCCATCCGCCCCGAGCACCCGAACTCCATCACACGCCCTCCAGACCTCGGTTCCGGCAGCCCGGTGGCTAACGCGGCGAGGGTGATCGCCACCGACAGTGTCACTTTCCACCGAGCGCCATGAACAACTCAAACTTCTCCAGGGCACGTGGGTCGGTGAGCCGGTACTCGGTCGGCACCTTGACCGCCGGGTTCCCCGGGCGCACGGTCGATTTCCCGTCTCGCGTCTCCTGACCCGTGGCCTTGCGCCAATCCTCCAGACCGGAGTAGCGGGTGGGGCCGTGGACGAACGGCGAACCGGCCCCCGACGACGACGGGCCCGACTCCTACGACCGGGTGGCCCTGGCGCGCGCCGCCGACGTCACCGAGGCGACCCTCGACGAGCTCGAGAAGTTCGGGGTCATCGCGCCGTTCTACGACGACGGCATCCAGGCCTTCTTCGACCGTGACGCGCTCGTGTGCGTGCAGGCCGCCGTGCGGCTCCAGGCCCACGGCATCGAGCCGCGGCACCTGAAGATGTATGTGCACTTCACGGAGCGCGAAGCGGCGCTCTTCCAGCAGGTGCTGGCGCCCTTCCTCCGCCAGAAGAACCCGGTCTCGCGCGGCAAGGTGGAGGCCACCCTCAACGAGCTGGTCGGTGAGGCCCGTGCGCTCCGCGGGGCGTTGCTGCGCCGGGCGGTCGACGGTCTCGTCGGCGACTGAGCCCGGCCCGGGCGCGCGCCCAGACCGCCCAGACCGCCCAGACCACCGGGACCGCCGGCCCGTCACCGGTGCCCTCGCCGGCCGGCCACCACTGCCCTCGCCGGCGCTTCCGCCGGAAGGCCCGGGGGAAGGCGGTGGTACCCTCCTGCGACGAGGAGGCGGTGGCGTGATCGCGATGTCACTCTTGGGCGTACGGGTCGACGTGACCAACAACCTGCCCATCGTGCTGCTCCGCGAGGAAGACGGCGCGCGGTACCTGCCGATCTTCATCGGAGCGCCGGAAGCGACGGCGATCGTCTACGCCCTCCAGGGCACCCAGACGCCCCGCCCGATGACCCACGACCTCTTCACCACCGTCCTGGGGGAGGTCGGGGCCACGCTCGAGCAGGTCGAGATCACCGGGCTCGACGACGGCACCTTCTTCGCCGAACTCACGGTGCGTCATCCGGTGGGCGTCACCCGGATCTCCGCCCGCCCGTCCGATGCCATCGCCCTCGCCGTCCGACAGGACCACCCCGTGACGATCCTGGCGGCCGAGGCCGTCCTCGACGAGGCCGGGGTCCTCTACGACCCGGCCGACGAAGCCGACCTGGTCGGAGGCGGTACCGACGCCCCCGACCTCGAGGAGTTCCACGAGTTCATCGAGCACGTCTCGCCCGAAGACTTCCTCGACTGAGACGCTCATGCCCAAGGGAACCAGCCGCCCCGGTGACGACGTCCGCCGCCATCCCCTGATGGGACTGGCGCTCCTCGTGCTGGTCGTCGTCGTGGGGACCGTCTGGTACTGGTTGGTGGAGGGCTTCGGGTTCGTCAACGGCTTGTACCAGACCGTCACGACGGTCACGACCGTCGGGTTCGGGGAGATCGAACCCCTCGGCATGCGGGGTCGGATCTTCACCATCATCCTGCTCTTGGCCGGGGTGGGCGTCGCGCTCTACGTCGTCGTCGGGTTCGTGGAGATCTTCGTCGAGAGCAAGCTCGGACTGTTCAGGAGGCGTCACATGGAGCATCAGATCGAGCGGATGCGCGACCATGTCGTGCTGTGCGGGTACGGGCGGGTCGGACGCCAGATCATCGACGCGCTCCCTGAGCGCACGGAGGTCGTCGTCATCGATCGGAAGCACGAGGTGCTCATCGAGGCCCAGCACGAGCATCGCTTCGTCATCGACGGCGACTGCACCGACGACCGCGTGCTCCAGCGGGCCGCCATCGAGCGGGCGAGCACCCTCATCGTGAGCCTCCAGGACGACGCCGCGGCCGTCTCGACCGTGCTCTCCGGGCGCGTGCTCAACCCGCTCCTGCGGATCGTGGCCCGGGCCAACGAGGAGTTCTCCGAGGCCAAGCTCCTCCGGGCCGGCGCCGACCACGTGGTCAACCCGCTGCGCCTCGGGGCATCGCAGTTGGCCACGTTCGCGGTGTCGCCGGCGGTGGCCGACTTCGTCGACCTCCTGGGGCCCCGCGCCGCCAACGACGCGCGGGCCTACCGCCTCGACGAGTTCGTCGTCCCGGTGCGTTCGGAGATTGCCGATCGCCCCCTCGGTGAACTCGGCCTGCAGGAGTCGACCGGCGCCCTGGTCCTGGCGGTGCGCTCGCCCCTCGGTGCCTTCCGGTCGAACCCTGGGCCCGAGGAGCGCCTGGTCGCAGGCTCCACGCTCATCGCCATCGGCACGGAGCAACACCTGCGGGCCCTCCGGGAGCGGGTGGGGGCCGACGGCGCCGGGTGAGGCCGCCCGGTGGTGTGGTTCGGGGTGTGGTTGCCCCGGTCCGCCCCGACCGCTACCGTGACACGCCCGTAACTACACCGGTGTGATCGCGGGGTACTCCACCTCGCGTCTCTTCCCTGGGGGGAATCCGTGACCGACACTGCCCGCTCCGACCCCGCGAGCCCGGCCGAGGCCGGTTTCAGCGGCAAGCAGGTCTGCGCCGTGGTGGGGATCACCTACCGCCAGCTCGACTACTGGGCGCGCACCGACCTCGTCCGGCCGTCCCTCGCGGAGGCCCACGGGAGTGGGACGCAGCGGCGGTACTCGTACCGCGATCTGGTGCGGATCAAAGTGGTCAAGAGCCTCCTCGACGCCGGGGTCAAACTGCAGGTCGCCCGCAAGGCCATCGACTACCTCCGCGACGACCTCGGCGACGACTGGGACACCGCCAGCCTGGTGCTCGACGGCACGAACTCGGTCCTCGCCCGCGACGGCGACGCGCTGATCGACCTCGTGCGCCGCGGCCAGGGTGTGCTCAACATCGTGCCGCTCGGCTCCGTCGTCGATGCGCTCGACGCGTCGATCGTCGACCTGCCCGAGCGTTCGGGCACCGACGAGCGTGCGCGCCTGCAAGGTCGGGCCGCGCATCCGGCCGTCGGGGGCTGACGATCAGCGCCTTGCGGGTCAGTCCGCTCGACGCCCGTCACCGAGCGCTCGGCGCACGGATGGTGGAGTTCGGCGGCTGGGACATGCCGATCCAGTACACCAGCGTGCTCGACGAGCACCGGGCCTGTCGCACGGGCGCCGCGGTGTTCGACGTCTCGCACCTGGGTTCGGTGCGCGTGAGTGGCCCGGGAGCACTGGCCGCGCTGCAGTGGGCCTTCACGAACGATCTCGGGCGGGTCCGCCCGGGACGGGCCCAGTACACGCACCTGCTCGACCCGGTCGACGCGCACGTCGTCGACGACATCATCGTCTGGTGGATCGCCGACGGCGACTTCGTGGTGATGCCCAACGCCTCGAACACGGACCGGATCGTGGGCGCGCTCGGCGAAGCGGTCGCGGACCACGCCGACGGCGACGTCGCGGTGCTCGACGTCACGTCCGGGCGGGCCATCCTCGCCGTCCAGGGCCCTCACGCCCGCGACCGTCTCGCCGCGGTCCACGCGGGCGCGGCGGCGGTACCGCGGTTCGGGGTGGAGCCCGCCGACTTCCACGGAGCTCCGGGCTTCGCGGCCGGCACGGGCTACACCGGCGAAGACGGCGTGGAGCTGCACGTTCCGGTGGAGGTCGCGGCGATGGTCTTCGACGACCTCGTGGAGGCCGGGATCACCCCGGCCGGCCTCGGAGCGCGCGACACGCTGCGGCTGGAGGCCGGCCTGCCCCTCCACGGTCACGAGCTGGGCCCGGGGATCACGTCGCTCCAGGCCGGGCTCGGTTGGGTGGTCCGGTTCCTCAAGCCCGACTTCCGGGGTCGGACGGCCCTCGTGGCCGAGCGCGACCGCGGGATCGCCCGCCGCCTGGTGGGGCTCGCGACGGCGGGGCGGCAGGTGCCGCGGGCGGAGTGCCCGGTGCTGCGCGACGGAGCGGTGGTCGGCATGGTCACCAGCGGGAACTTCTCGCCCATGCTCGAGCACGGCATCGCCCTCGCGTTCGTGCCGCCCGACACCATCACCGGTGACTCCCTGATCGTCGACGTGCGGGGCCGATCCCTCGACGCCACGGTGGTCGACCTGCCCTTCTGGTCGCACTGAATCCACCCGCACCCCGGCGAACGCCGCGGGTCGGGTCCCGACGGCCCGGTGGTGGGCCCGGTGGTGGGCGCGGTGGTCGGCGGTCCGAAGGGTCTTGGGGGACCGGTGCGTGACGGCCGCCCGATGCGCGCCGGGGTGTCGCCACGGAGTTAGATTCGACCCGACATACGCCGACGACGCCGAGCGGGAGAGCCACACCTCAGTACCACCTGCGCCCTCCGGGGAGCGGGGGAGGGGTGGCGCCGAAGGAGCAACCACTCCCCGGAAACTCTCAGGCGAACGAACCGCTCGGAACAGGCGACTCTGGAGAGCAGGCGGGCCGACGGCCCACCTCACCGACGGGGAAAGTCCGGGTGCGTCCGGGCGAATCTCTCAGGTTCCGCGACAGAGGGGGAGTGCCCCGGGCGCCGATGCCCGGGACACCCACCCGCGCGCTCCGGCGTGCCGGACCCGAGGAGATCCCATGGCCGTCACCGAGCGCACCTTCGCCGACCGTCACATCGGACCGGACGCCGACGAGGTGTCGGCCATGCTCTCGTTCCTCGGGCGGTCGTCGCTCGACGATCTGATCGACGCCACCGTGCCTGAGGCGATCCGGGTGCGTGACCGGCTGGCACTCCCCGAGGCGCTCACCGAGACGGCCATGCTGGCCGAGTTGCGTGGGCTCGCGTCCGGCAACGAGGTGTTCACGTCGTTGATCGGCCTGGGCTACTCCGACACGATCACTCCCGGCGTGATCCTCCGCAACGTGATGGAGAGCCCGGCGTGGTACACGGCGTACACGCCGTATCAGCCCGAGATCTCCCAGGGTCGCCTCGAGGTGCTCCTCGACTTCCAGACCCTGGTCACGGATCTCACCGGGACGGAGGTGGCCAACGCCTCGCTCCTCGACGAGCCCACCGCCGCCGCCGAGGCGATGTCACTGTGTCATCGTGTCAACTCGAAGGCCGGCAACACGTTCTTCATCGACCTCGACACGCACCCTCAGACGATCGCGGTGGTCACCACGCGGGCCGAGCCGCTCGGGATCGAGATCGTGGTGGGCGACGCCGACACCGACGTCCCCGAGCACGGAGTGTTCGGAGCCCTCGTCCAGTACCCGGGTTCGAGCGGTGCGGTCCGTGACCCGCGTGACTTCGCCGAGCGCATGCACGCCCGTGGGGTGCTCGTCGCCGCGGCCACCGACCTGCTCGCCTGCACGGTGCTCGTGCCGCCGGGGGAGTGGGGGGCCGACGTCGTGATCGGCTCGGCGCAGCGCTTCGGCGTGCCGATGGGGTTCGGAGGTCCGCACGCGGGCTTCCTCGGGACCCGTGAGGCCTTCGCCCGCAACCTGCCGGGGCGCCTGGTGGGCGTGTCCGTCGATGCCGCTGGCCGGCCGGCTCTCCGCCTGGCGCTCCAGACCCGCGAGCAACACATCCGGCGGGAGAAGGCCACGAGCAACATCTGCACCGCGCAGGTGCTCCTGAGCGTGATGAGCGCGCTCTACGCCATGTACCACGGTCCCGTGGGCCTCGCGGGTATCGCCGGGCGGGTCCACCGGCTGGCCACGGCGCTGGCCGACGGTCTGCGTCGGGGCGGGGTGGAGGTCCTCACCCCACACCACTTCGACACGATCCAGGTGCGGGTGCCCGGCCGGGCGGCCACGGTGGCGGCAGCGGCCCGCGAGCGGCGGATCAACCTGCGCGAGGTGGATGCCGACGTGCTGGGCATCGCCCTCGACGAGACCACGACGCCGGCGATCGTGGCCGCCGTCCTCGAGGCGTTCGGTCTGCCCGGTGACGTCGTGGCGGTCGAGCGCCTCGTCGGCGAAGTTGCGGAGGCGATTCCGGCGCCATGTCGTCGCACCTCGGCGTTCCTCGAGCACCCGGTGTTCAACCGGTACCACTCCGAGACCGAGATGCTCCGGCACCTGCGGCGACTCGCCGACCGCGACCTCGCCCTCGACCGCACGATGATCCCGTTGGGATCGTGCACGATGAAGCTCAACGCGACGTCGGAGATGGTCCCGGTCACCTGGCCCGAGATCGGGCGGATGCACCCGTTCGCCCCCGTCGACCAGGTGGCGGGGTACCGACGCCTCTTCACCGACCTCGAGGCCTGGCTCGCCGAGGTCACCGGCTACGAGGCGGTGTCGCTCCAGCCCAACGCCGGATCGCAGGGCGAGTTCGCCGGCCTGCTCGCCATCCGGGCCTACCACCGGGCCAACGGCGACGCCGACCGTGACGTCTGCCTCATTCCGGCCAGCGCCCACGGCACCAACGCCGCGAGCGCGTCCATGGCCGGCATGCGGGTCGTGGTGGTGAAGTGTGACGACGACGGCAACGTCGACCTCGGCGACCTCCGGGCCCGGGCCGAGGAGCACGGCCACCGGGTGGCCGCCTGCATGATCACCTACCCGTCGACCCACGGGGTCTACGAGGAGGGGGTCCGGGAGGTCTGCGACGTCGTCCACGCCGTGGGGGGTCAGGTCTACGTCGACGGTGCCAACCTCAACGCGCTGGTCGGGGTGGCCCGGCCCGGGTGGTTCGGGGCCGACGTGAGCCACCTGAACCTCCACAAGACCTTCTGCATCCCCCACGGCGGTGGCGGCCCGGGGGTCGGACCGGTGGCCGTGCGGGCCCACCTGGCCCCGTTCCTGCCCAACCACCCGCTCCAGGCCGCCGCCGGCCCGGCCACCGGGGTGGGTCCGATCTCCGGCGCCCCCTGGGGCTCGGCGTCGATCCTGCCC
>JBAXBB010000133.1:0-7285 GCA_037142235.1 Actinomycetes bacterium | reverse complement strand
GCCGACCCGCCGCTCACCGACCTCGGCCACGACCAGGCGGGGCAGGCCGCCCTGCACCTGGCCGGGCTGCTCGGCACGGTCGACGCCGTGCGGGCCTCCGACCTCGAGCGGGCGCACCACACGGCCCGGGCCCTCGCCGCGCCGCACGGACTCGAGGTCGTCACCGACGAACGTCTGCGTGAGCGCCACGCCGGACCCTGGACCGGCCTGACCCGCGCCGAGATCGACGAGCGCTTTCCCGGCTACCTCGACGACGGTCGGCGCCCCGAGGGGTACGAGACCGACGACGACCTCTCCGCCCGGACGCTCGCGGCCCTCCACGATTTCGCCGACGCGCTCGCCGGCGGCACGGGGGTGCTCGTCACCCATGGCGGGGTGATCGTCACGCTCGAGACCCGGCACGGCGCCGAGCGGGAGAACATCACGAACCTGGGGGCCCGGTGGCTCGAGCGCAGCCCCGACGGAGCGTTCACGCTGGGGGAGCGGATCCGGCTGGTCTGAGTCGCGGACGTCGATCGCGGCCCCGGGTCGCGGCCCGGAACGGTGGTCGTGGGGGACCAACTCCCCGGAGCGGCGGCGTCGCCGCGCGGTAGGATGATCGGCTCCCCGAATCCAGGAGTCGTGCGTGGCGGACGCTGCCCCGGTCCACCCAGAGCTGGCCTCCGAGCAGGCATTCGTCGACGCGGCGTACGCGCGGCTCGACGCCATGCGGGCGGCCGCGGCGGCGGTGGCGGCAGGGTTTGCGGACGTCGGGGCCGGGGGGACCCACCAGGCCCGTCTCGAGCGTGACGTCGCGGATTCCGTCACCCGGCGCCGATTGGCCGCCCTCGACATCGGCGACGCCGCTCTCGTGTTCGGCCGCCTCGACCGCAGCCCCGACCTCCCGCCCGCCGAGCGTCACTTCCACATCGGGCGCATCGCGGTGAACGATGAGGAGCAGGAGCCGCTCGTCGTCGACTGGCGGGCCCCGGTCGCCGAGCCCTTCTACCGGGCGACCCCGATCGCACCGATGGGGGTGGTGCGTCGGCGCCACTTCCTCACCCGGCACGGGTTCGGCCGGGTGCTGACCGGCATCGACGACGAGGTCTTCGACCGCGACGCCGCCGAGGCCGAAGGCCTCTCCGCGGTGGGCGAGGCGGCGCTGTTCGCAGCCCTCGACCGCGCCCGCACCGGTCGGATGGGCGACATCGTGGCCACCATCCAGACCGAGCAGGACGAGGCGATCCGGGCCGACCTCGCCGGAGTGCTGATCGTCAGCGGCGGCCCGGGCACCGGCAAGACCGCCGTGGCATTGCATCGGGCGGCCTACCTCCTCTACACCTACCGCAAGAAGTTGGCCTCCCAGGGAGTGCTCCTGGTGGGGCCGAGCCCGATCTTCCTCCGTTACATCGACCAGGTGCTCCCGAGCCTCGGCGAGGACGACGTCCACCTGGCCACGGCCGCCGGCCTCAAGCCCCAGTTCCGGGTCCGCTCCGTCGACCCCGACCCCGTCGCCGTGGTCAAGGGCGATGCCCGCATGGCCGCGGTGCTCGAACGGGCCCTGCGCGACCGGCAGCACCCCCTGCCCCGCGACGTCGTGTTCGCCCTCGACGGCGTCGTGCTGCGGTTGAGCCGCCGCGACTCCGCCCGGGTGATCGAACGGGCCCGCGGGCGACGGGGTCCGCACAACGAGCAGCGACCCCACGTCGTGCGCCACGTCGTCGACCTCCTCCGGGCGCAGTACCGCCGCGCGCTCGGCGCCGCCGCGCCCGACGATCCCGACTGGGACCGCGAGATCGCGTCGCGTCTCCGACGGATTCCCGAGGTCAAGGTGGCCCTGGAGCGGATGTGGCCGGTGCTCAGCGGGGCCGAGCTGCTCCACGACCTCTTCAGCTTCGCCGGGCTCATCCGCTCCGCGGGCGAGGGCATCCTCGACCGGCGCGAGCAGGCCCTCGTGTACCGACCCCGCTCGGCGAACGTGCGCGACGTCGACTGGACCGAGGCCGACCTCGCGCTCATCGACGAGGCCGACTCCCTGCTCGGTCCGTCCGAGGCCGCGCGGCCTCGCCGCAACCGGGTCCGCCGCAACCGCCTCGACGACGCCGCCTTCCGCACGGTGTCCGAACTGGGTGTGGGCGGGTACCTCACGGCGGCCCAGCTCGCCGAGCGCTACGGGGCCGGGTCGCCGGGCGGTGGACCGACCCCCGACGGAGAGCCCCGGACGTTCGGCCACGTGCTCGTCGACGAGGCCCAGGACCTCTCTGCGATGCAGTGGCGCATGCTCGCCCGGCGCTGCCCCTCGGGCTCGATGACCATCGTGGGCGACTTCGGACAGGCGAGCCGCCCCGGGGCGGCCTCGGGCTGGGACGCCGTGCTGGCGCTCCTCCCCACGCACGCAGGGGCTCGCAACGTCGAGCTCCACGTGAACTACCGGACACCGACCGAGATCATGGAGGTCGCGGCGCGGGTGCTGGCCGTGGCCGCACCCGACATCGCCCCGTCCGATTCGGTCCGGGCCACGGGCGTGGCGCCGGAGTTCGTCCGAGTCGGTGCCGCTGACGTCGTCCCCGAGGTCGCGGCGCGGGCGCGGGTCATCGTGGGTCGGCGCGGCACCAAGGTCGTGATCGCTCCGCCCGCCCAACACGACGCGATCGTGCGGGCCCTGGCCGACATCGGCGCGGCGAGCGGCAGCGCCGACGCGCTCGACGCACCGATCGCCGTGCTCGGTCCGGTCGAGGCGAAGGGGCTCGAGTTCGACCAGGTGATCGTGGTCGAGCCGGCGTCGCTGGTCGGCGCCGACCAGCGGGGCTTGCGCCTGCTCTACGTCACCTTGACGCGGGCCACGCAGGCGCTGCAGGTCGTGCACTCTGCCCCGTTGCCCGAGGCGTTGCACGCGTCCGGCCCGTCCGGTCCGTCCGAAGGATCCGACCGGTCCGGGTCGTCCCGGCCCTCGTCGTTCCCCCCGATGCAGGAGTCGATGCACCGATGAGCACCACCGAAGCCGATCTCCGGGCCCTCGACGTCGCCTGGGACCTCGATCCCCTCGTCGATGGTCAGGGCGACGCCGGGGTCGAGGTCCTCCTCGACGACGCCGCCCGGCGGGTCGCCGCGCTCGGCCGGCTGCGGGGCACGATCGCGGCGCTCGATGCCGGCGCTCTCGCCGACGCCGTGCGTGAGCTGGCGGCGGTCGGCGAGATCCTCGGTCGGGCGGGCTCGTACGCAGGGCTGCGCTACACCGTCGACGTCACCGACCCGGTCCGGGGTGCCCTGATGGCCCGCACCGAGGAGCGGGCCACCGAGATCGGCAACGACCTGCTCTTCTTCGAGCTCGAGTGGGCGGCCCTCCCCGACGAGCACGTGACCCCGCTCCTCGCCGATGACCTCCTCGCGTTCTGCCGTCACCACCTGGCGTCGGCCCGTCGCTACCGCCCGCACCTGCTCTCCGAGCCCGAGGAGCGCCTCCTCGCCGACAAGGGCGTCACGGGGCGCAATGCCTGGGCCCGTCTCTTCTCCGACCTCACCTCCACGGTCACCGTCGACCTCGACGGCACGGTCATCTCGCTCGAGGAAGGCCTGTCGCGGCTGCAGTCGCCCGACCGCTCGGTGCGTCAGGTCGCGGCCGGTGCGGTCACGGCGGGACTCGCGCCCGGCCTGCGGACCCGCGCCTTCGTCTTCAACACGCTCCTCGCCGACAAGGCCTCCGACGATCGGCTGCGGTCGTTCCCGTCGTGGATCACCAGCCGCAACCTCGACAACGAGGCCAGCGACTCCTCGGTGCAGGCCCTGGTCGACGCCGTGGTGGCCCGCTACGACATCCCGCAGCGGTGGTACCGGCTCAAGGCCCAACTTCTGGGCCTGCCCCGGCTCGCGGACTACGACCGGATGGCCTCCGTCGCGTCGTCGGAGGACGAGTTCGGCTGGTCGGCGGCCCGCGACCTCGTCCTCGACGCCTACGCGTCGTTCTCGCCCGAACTCGCCGACGCCGGGCGACGGTTCTTCGACGAGTCCTGGATCGACGCCCCGGTGCGACCCGGGAAGCGGCCCGGTGCGTTCTGCGCCTACACGGTGCCGTCCCACCACCCGTACCTTCTCCTCAACTGGACCTCCCGGCGCCGCGACGTGCTCACCCTTGCCCACGAGCTCGGGCACGGTCTGCACGCCTACCTCGCCCGCGACCAGGTCGTCTTCCAGCAGTCGACGCCCCTGACCCTCGCCGAGACGGCGTCGGTGTTCGGCGAGACGGTCACGTTCGGCCGTCTGCTGGAGCAGACCACCGACCCCGCCGCGCGCCTGGCGTTGCTCGCCGAGTCGCTCGAGGGGCAGATCGCCACCGTGTTCCGGCAGATCGCGATGAACCGCTTCGAGGACGCCGTGCACACCGAGCGTCGCAACGTGGGAGAGCTCTCGGTGGACCGCTTCGACGAGCTCTGGGCATCGACCCAGGCCCAGATGCTGGGCGACGCGGTGGAGATCACCGAGGGCTACCGCACCTGGTGGAGCTACATCCCGCACTTCATGGCCACGCCGGGATACGTGTACGCCTACGCTTACGGACAGCTCCTCGCCCTGAGCGTCTACAAGCGCTACGAGGAGGAGGGTGAGGCGTTCGTCCCCGCGTACCTCGAACTCCTGCGCCGGGGCGGGAGCGACACGCCCGAGGCGCTGGGCGCGGTGGTGGGCGTCGATCTCGGCGACCCCGGCTTCTGGACGGGGGGCCTCGCCATCGTCGAGGCGCAGTTGGAAGCGGCCGAGCAGGCGGCGCGCGACCTGGGGCGGCTCGGGGGGTAGCCCTCGCGGCCCGAGAGCGCGACCGGGGGCTCGTCGGACCGGGGTCCGTGGCCCCGGATGAGCCGGCCGGCGTGGCACCATCCTCGGGTGACCAGGCTGGCGGGTGCCCATGTGTGCGTGACCGGCGGATCGAGCGGCATCGGTCTGGCCGTGGCCGAGCAGTGCGCGGCGAAGGGATCGGCGGTCTCGATCCTGGCCCGGAATCCGGAGCGCCTCGCTGCTGCGCACGACCGGATCGCCGCGGCGGCGACGGCCGGGGCCGACCGCGTCGCCAGCGTCTCCACCGACGTGACCGACCCGGTGGCGGTGCGCGCCGCGCTCGGTGAGGTGGAGCGGGCGCTCGGCCCGGTCGACGTGTGCATCACGAGTGCCGGGTACGCGCGGCCCGGCGAGTTCACCCGGCTCGACGACTCGGCCTTCCGTGATCAGATGGAGGTCGACTACTTCGGGACCGTCCACGTCGTGCGGGCGGTCGTTCCGGGGATGGTGGAGCGGGGTCGCGGCCACTTGGTGCTGGTGTCGTCGACGGTCGCCACGCTCGGGGTGGTCGGCTACAGCGCCTACGCGCCGGTGAAGTACGCCGTCCGCGGGCTGGCCGAGACGCTCCGGCCCGAGTTGGCCCCCTACGGGGTGGTGGTGGCCTGCTCGTACCCGCCCGACACCGACACCCCGGGCTACGTCGAGGAGAACCGGCACAAGCCCGAGGCCACCCAGCGGGTCTCGGCCAACATCGCACCCCGATCGGCCGCGGCGGTCGGGCGCACGATCGTGCGGGGGATCGAACGCGACCGGCTGGTGATCACCTCCGATCCGACCACGGCGGTCCTGGTGCGGGCCGGGGCGCTGCTGCGCCCGCTGGTCGACCGCCACCTCGACCGCCTGGCCCGCCGGGCCGGGCACGGCCCGGGCTGAGCCCGAGTTCCGGCCGGGGGAGCGGCCCGCACTACGTTCCGTGCTGGTCCCGGTGACGCCCGGGAGCACCGACGCCGAGGAGCGGCCAGCCATGAGCGATCACATCGCACCGGGGACACCGACCCGCACCGAGACCGACAGCATGGGCCCGATCGAGGTGCCCGACCACCAGTACTGGGGCGCGCAGACCCAGCGCTCGCTGCACCACTTCTCCATCGGCCACGACCACATGCCCGCCGCGGTGATCCGGGGCATGGCCCTGCTCAAGAAGGCCGCCGCCCTCGTCAACCGCGACCTGGACAAGCTCACCGACGAGCAGTGCGACCTGATCGTCCGGGCGGCCGATGAGATCCTCGACCATCGCCACGACGCCGAGTTCCCGCTCTTCGTCTGGCAGACCGGCTCGGGCACCCAGACCAACATGAACGTCAACGAGGTCATCTCCAACCGGGCGATCGAACTCGCCGGTGGGCAGCGCGGCTCGAAGGACCCGATCCACCCCAACGACCACGTCAACCGGTCGCAGTCCTCGAACGACACCTTCCCGACCGCGATGCACATCGCCGCGGTCGAAGAGGTCGTCCACCGGCTGGTGCCCTCGGTCGAGGCGCTGCGCGGGGCACTGGCCGCCAAGTCGATCGAGTTCGCGGACATCGTGAAGATTGGTCGCACCCACCTCCAGGACGCCGTGCCGCTCACGCTCGGTCAGGAGTTCGGTGGCTACGTCGCCCAGCTCGACGACGACCTGCGTCGGGTCCAGCAGGTGCTCCCCGGACTCTACGAACTGGCGATCGGTGGCACGGCCGTCGGCACCGGGATCAACACCCACCCCGAGTTCGCCGAGCGCTGCGCCACCAAGATCGCGCAGCTCACGGGCCTCCCGTTCGTGTCGGCCCCGAACAAGTTCGCCGCCCTCGCGGCGCACGACGCCTTGGTCTTCGCCCACGGTGCGATCAAGACCCTCGCCGTGTCGCTCATGAAGATCGCCAACGACGTGCGTTGGCTGGCTTCGGGCCCGCGCGCTGGGCTGGGGGAGCTGATCCTTCCCGAGAACGAGCCGGGCTCGTCGATCATGCCGGGCAAGGTCAACCCGACCCAGAGCGAGGCCTTGACGATGGTCTGCGTGCAGGTGCTGGGCAACGACACCACCATCGGCATCGCGGGATCGCAGGGCAACTTCGAGCTCAACGTCTTCAAGCCGGTGATGATCTTCAACTTCCTGCACTCCGTCGACCTGCTCACCGATTCGTGCCGGAACTTCCGCGAGTTCGCGATCGAAGGGGTGCAGGCCGATCGGGCCCACATCGCCGAGTACGTCGACAACTCGCTGATGCTGGTCACCGGGCTCAACGAGTCGATCGGCTACGACAACGCCGCCAAGATCGCCAAGCACGCGCACCACAACGGCCTGAGGGCCAAGGAGGCGGCCGCCGCCCTGGGGCTGCTCACCGAGGAGCAGTACGACGAGATCATCCGCCCGGCCGACATGTGTGAGCCGGGCTGAGCCCGGTCGGGGTTCAGCCCTCCATCGCGGGTCGTGCGAAGTCCACCGTCTCGCCGGTGGTGAGCGGGAAGTCGCAGGCCACGAACTGGCTCGGCCCCACCT
>JBAXBB010000132.1:0-7327 GCA_037142235.1 Actinomycetes bacterium | reverse complement strand
CCGCCAAGAAGGCTGCGCCCGCCAAGAAGGCTGCGCCCGCCAAGAAGGCTGCGCCGCCGGTCGTCGAGAAGCCGGCGCCGAAAAAGTCAACGGTCACGTGTCCGCTCTCGAACTTCGAGGTCAAGCCCTCGGCGCCGGGCCTCTCGCCGCGGACCAAGGACCGGCTGAAGGAGAAGCTCCTCGAGGAGAAGGCTCGGCTCGTCCACCAGGCCGACGAGCTCGTCGCCGAAGCCGAAGAGCTCGCCCGTGGGCGCGAGCACGGTGACACCCAGTTCGACGAGGAGTCGGGCGACGGCGACACGATCTCCGTCGAGCGTGAGCGCGACCTCCTGTTGTCGGCGCAGGCCCGCCACGTCGTCGACGAGATCGACGCCGCTCTGGAGCGGTTGGTGCAAGGCTCCTACGGCGTGTGCTCCTACGCCGGGAGGAAGATTCCGATCGAGCGGCTCGAGGCGATCCCGTGGGCCGACGTCTGCGTCGATTGCAAGGCGCGTGCCGAACGACGTCGCTGACGCCGACGTCCGGCGTTCCTTCCGGGCCGGGCTCGGAGTAGCCTCGATCGTCTTGGCAGTTGTCGTGGTCGACCAGATCACGAAGTGGTGGGCCGTGGAGCATCTGGCGCGTGCGCCGATCTCGTTGATCGGGACCACGGTCGAGCTGCACCTGACTCGCAACGCCGGTGGCGCCTTCAGCCTGCTCAGCGGCTTCACCCCGTTCCTCGCCGTGGCCGCGATCGCCCTCGCGGTGCTCCTGGTCGGCGCGGTCCGCCGGACGTCGGACCGCTGGATGCTGGTGGGCCTGGCGTTGTTGCTGGGCGGCGCGCTGGGAAACCTGATCGACCGGCTGGTGCGCAGCCCGGGCGTGATGAGGGGCGAGGTGGTCGACTTCATCGCGGTGTGGCGCTGGCCGGTCTTCAACGTGGCCGACTCCTGTGTGACGATCGGCGCGATCGTGTTGGTGATCGCGACGTTCCGCTCACCCCGTCGACCGGCGGTCGCCCCATGAGCGGACCCGTGGAGATGACCGTGCCGGACGCGCTGGCGGGGGAGCGGGTCGACCGGGCGGTGTCAATGCTCACCGGGTGGAGTCGCGCCGAGGTCCAGTCGCTGGCGAGCCAGGGAGAGATCAGCGTCGACGGGCGCGTGGTGGCCAAGAGCCACCGCCTGAGCGCTGGCGAGGTGGTGGTCGTCGCCTCGGGGCCGGTCGCGGCGGAACTGCCCGGGCCGGAGGACGTCGACGTGCCCGTCGTGTTCGAGGACGACCATCTGCTCGTCATCGACAAGCCCGCCGGCCTCGTCGTCCACCCCGGTGCCGGGAATCACCACGGCACGCTGGTCCACGGTCTCCTCGCGCGCGATCCGGCGATCGCGGGAGTCGGAGACCCGGAACGCCCCGGGATCGTCCACCGGCTCGACCGTGAGACCAGTGGTCTGATGGTGGTGGCCCGGACCCAGGAGGTATACGAGTCGTTGGTCGGCGCGCTGGCCCGTCACGACGTCGAACGTGAGTACGTCGCCCTGGTGTGGGGCCATCCGAAGAATGCCCGTGGCGTCGTGGATGCCCCGATCGGCCGGTCGACCACCCGGCGGACGCGCATGGCGGTGCGCCGGGAGGGCAAGGACGCCCGCACGCTCTACGAGGTGGTCGAGTGGTTCGTGGATCCGGAGTCCGCCCTCGTGGAATGCCAGCTCGAGACCGGGCGGACGCACCAGATCCGGGTGCACCTTGCGGCGATCGGCCACCCGGTCGTGGGCGACGCCACCTACGGGGGGCGGCGACGCCCGATCGACCTGGCCCGGCCGTTCCTCCACGCCCGTCGTCTCGCCTTCGCCCACCCGGTGACCGGTGCGCCGTGCAGCTTCTCGTCCCCGCTCCCCGCGGAGCTCGAGGCGGTGCTGGCGAACCTGCGGGGCACGCCTGCGCCCGACGTGACCGAAGCGCCGGACGCGTCGGACGCTTCGGACGCGCGCTGAGCGCCCCGGGCCTCAGGGTCCGGGATGGCCGATGCGGGTCCGCCGCACGAGATCGGCGAGCGTGTACCCCTCGAGGTAACGACGAGTCTCCTCGGAGACCCCGACCCAGACCTCCTGGAGGATGCAGTGCCCCTCGCAGTGGTCGTGGGCCTCCATCAGGGTGGAGAGGGGACCGTCGACGGCCGCGACGATCTCGGCGAGTTGGATCGCCTCGGGGGGTCGGGCCAGGACGTATCCACCGCCCACCCCGCGCTTGGACCGGACGAGCCCGGCGCCCTTGACGGCCAGGAGGATCTGCTCGAGGTACGGCTGGGGGAGGCCCGTCCGCTCGGCGATCTCCTTCACCGAGGTCGGGTGGTCCGACTCGTGCAACGCGAGTGACAGGAGTGCACGCGCGGCGTAGTCGCCCCGGGTGGAGACCTTCACCGGTGCTGGGCGGGTCGGGGAGTCATACCCCTCATCGTCGCAGGTCGGGCGCCGCGGCGGCGCCGGTAGCCTCGCCGGGTGGTCGAGGTTCCGGTCCGGGCGGAGTACGGCGGGGCCTGCGTGGCGTCGATCGTCCCGGCCCTGTTGCGCCGGGAGCACCCGGCCTGGATGCCCGAGCCAGTCCGTGACGCGCGGGTCGTGGTCCTCCTCGTGCTCGACGGCCTCGGGTGGGACTCCGTGCGTGACCACGCCGACCGGATGCCGGTCCTGACGGGGATGGCCGGCGGACCCGTCACCACCGTCGTTCCCTCGACCACGGCGGCCGCCCTCACGTCGATCACCACCGGTCTGGCCCCCGCGGCCCACGGGGTCGTGGGGTACCGGGTGGCCATCGACGACGACGTCCTTGACGTCCTGGCCTTCCGGCTCGCCCGGGGCAAGCGCCCGCCGGACCCCTTCACGGTGCAACGCCATGCTCCGTTCCTGGGCCGGGAAGTGCCGGCGGTGTCGGGATCGACGTACCGCGGGTCGGGCTTCACCCAGGTGCACCTGCGCGACACCCGCTACGTGGGCTACCGGACGGAGTCGACGCTGATCGAGCACCTTCGGCGGCTGTCGCGGGGAGACGACCGCTTCGTCTACGCATACTCGCCGGGTGTCGACGAGGTCGCGCACGCGTTCGGCCTCCACGACGGGTACTACGCGGCGGAGCTCGCCGCGGCCGACCGGCTCGTCGGGGAGGTCTTGGCGGTCCTGCCGGGCGACGCGGCCCTGCTCGTGACCGCCGACCACGGACAGTCCCACGTCGGGGCGGAGGGATGGCGGCACCTCGGGGAGGTCGGCACCCTCGCGGTCCGTCAGTCCGGGGACGGCCGGTTCCGCTCTCTCCACGCCGCACGCGGTGGTGCCGGTGATCTGCTCGACGCGGCCCGGACTTCGTTCGGTGACCTCGCGTGGGTCTTCTCCCGCGAGGAACTCCTCGACGGCGGGTGGCTCGGCCCCGACGTCGCCCCGTCGGCGCGTCGGCGCGTCGGCGACGTCGTGCTCGCGGCTCACGACGGAATCGGCTTCGCCGACCCCGCTCTGCCCCGGGAGACGCAACTGGTGTCGGCCCACGGGTCGCTGACGCGGGCCGAGATGCTGGTGCCGTGCCTTGCGGCGCGCGGTCGGGGCTGAAGAACTCCTCGCATCGGGTGTGCGCCGTCGGGTAGGTTTGCGAATCACACCCGTGTGATTTGTCCACAGGTTTGTCCACAGGCCAGATCAGCGGCCAGGGCACACCTTTTCGAGCACACCCTTCAGACCCGATCGACCTCCCGGGGGGCGGATCCGTTCCGTGAGCAGCTCCTTCGTGCACCTGCATCTGCACACGGAGTACTCGATGCTCGACGGCGCGGCGCGCATCAAAGACGTCGTGGCCAAGGCCGCCGCCGACGGCCAGCCCGCGATGGGGATCACCGACCACGGCAACATGTACGGGGTCCTGGACTTCTACGCGGCGGCGCGCGAGGCCGACATCAAGCCGGTCCTGGGCATGGAGGCCTACTTCGTCGACACGAGTCGCTTCGAGCGGCCCAAGCGCTCCGAGCACGAGATCTACCACCTCACGCTGCTCGCGCTGAACGGCGACGGGTACCGCAACCTCATCAAGGTCTCGTCGTCGGCGTACCTCGACGGCTTCTTCTACAAGCCCCGGGCCGACTTCGAGCTGCTGGAGCGGCACCACGAGGGCCTGGTCGCCACGTCGGGCTGCCTGGGCAGTGCCGTGTGCCAGCGCCTGCTGCGCGACGACTACGACGGCGCTCGCCAGACGGCCGCCCGGTTCCAAGAGGTCATGGGCCGGGACAACTTCTTCATCGAGATGCAGGACCACGGCCTCCCGGAGCAGCACCGCGTCAACGTCGACCTGCTCCGGATCGCCCGCGACCTCGGCGCCCCGCTGTTGGCCACCAACGACTCCCACTACACCCACCGCGGCGACGCCGAGTCGCACGCCGCGTTGCTCTGCGTGCAGACCGGCGCCACCCTCGACGACCCGAACCGGTTCAAGTTCGACGCCGAGGAGTTCTACGTCAAGACGGCCTCCGAGATGCGTCACCTGTTCCGCGATTACGAGGAGGCATGCGACAACACCCTCTGGATCGCCGAGCGCGCCGACGTCGAGATCGAGTTCGACAACGCGGTGCTCCCGTCGTTCCCGACCCCCGACGGCCATGACGAAGACTCCTACCTGCGTGAATTGGTCTTCGAGGGCATGCGGGAGCGCTACGGGGCCATGCCCGAAGCATCCGTCGTGGAGCGGATCGAGTTCGAACTCGGCGTCGTCAAGACGATGGGCTTCTCGGCCTACTTCCTCGTGGTCTGGGACCTGGTGCGCTACGCCAGAGAACGGGGGATCCGGGTCGGCCCGGGACGGGGCAGCGCCGCCGGCTCGTGTGTGGCCTACTGCCTCAGCATCGTCGACATCGACCCGATCCGCTACGACCTCCTCTTCGAGCGGTTCCTCAACCCGGGCCGCAAGCAGATGCCCGACGTCGACATGGACTTCGACTCGCGCTACCGGGGGGAGATGATCAAGTACGCCGCGCAGCGCTACGGCAACGACCGGGTCGCCCAGATCATCACCTTCTCCACCATCAAAGCCCGTGCGGCCGTCCGTGACGCCGCCCGCGTGCTCGGGTACCCCTACGTGGTCGGCGACAAGATCGCGAAGCTGATGCCGCCGCTCATCATGGGCCGTGACACCCCGCTCCGGGCTTGCCTCGAAGAGGTCAAGGGTCACGAAGACGGCTTCAAGATGGCGACGGAGTTACGTGACCTCTACGGCCAGGACCCCGACGCCAAGCGAGTCATCGACGTCGCCCGGGGCCTCGAGGGGCTGCGGCGTCAGGACGGCATTCACGCCGCGGCGGTGGTGATCTCGCGCGACCCGCTCACCGACTACCTCCCCATCCAGCGCAAGCCCGAACCTGGGGGCAACCTCGCCGACGCACCGATGGTCACCCAGTACGAGATGCACGGCGTCGAGGAACTCGGGCTCCTCAAGATGGACTTCCTCGGCCTGCGCAACCTCGACGTCATCGAGATCACCCGCGATCTCGTCGAACGTCGCACGGGGGTGCGCCCCGAGGTCGATGCCGTGCCGCTCGACGACCCGAAGACCTTCGACCTGCTCCGCAAGGGCGACACCGTCGGGGTGTTCCAACTCGAAGGCGGGCCGGTCCGGGCGCTGCTGCGGTCGTTGCAGCCCTCCGCCTTCGAGGACATCGCGGCGCTCGTGGCGCTCTACCGCCCGGGCCCGATGGCCCAGAACTGGCACAACGAGTACGCGGACCGCAAGAACGGTCGTCGGCCGGTGGTCTACCCGCACCCCGACCTTGAGGAGGTGCTGGCCCCCACCTACGGGCTGATGATCTACCAGGAGCAGCTGATGCGCGTCGCGCAGCGGTTGGCCGGGTACTCGCTTGAGGAGGCCGACAACCTCCGCAAGGCCACAGGCAAGAAGATCCGTGAGCTCATCGTCAAGGAACGTTCGAAGTTCGTCGACGGCTGCGTCGTCCAGGGGTACGAGCGCGCGTTCGGTGAGCAGATCTTCGACACCATCGAGCCGTTCGCCGACTACTCGTTCAACAAGTCGCACTCGGTGGGCTACGGCTACCTCGCCTACCAGACGGCCTACCTCAAGGCGAACTACCCGTTCGAGTACCTCGCGGCGCTCCTCACGAGCGTGAAGTCCAACAAGGACCAGACCGCGATCTTCCTGGCAGAGTGCCGCCAGATGGGGATGGAGGTGTTGGTCCCCGACGTCAACGGCTCCTATTCCGACTTCACGGTCGACGATCTCCCCGACGGTCCAGTCATCCGGTTCGGGATGTCGGCGGTGCGCAACGTGGGGGAAGGAGTCGTCGCCCTGATCGTGGCGGCCCGCGACGCGGGCGGCCCGTTCGCCGACTTCTATGACTTCTGCGAGCGTGTCGATCCGGCTGCGCTGAACAAGCGCACGATCGAGGCGCTGGTCAAGGCGGGAGGGTTCGACGCCCTCGGTCACCCGCGTCAGGGCCTGCTCGAGGCATTCGAGAGCATCGTCGACCAGACCGTCGCGCGCCGACGTGAGCGCGATGCCGGGATCATGAGCCTGTTCGGCGAAGGCGGCGACGACCCGGTCGCCGGGGATTTCCTCCGGACCGCCATCGCCGACCGGGAGTTTCCGAAGTCGGTGCGTCTGGCCTTTGAGAAAGAGATGCTCGGCCTCTACGTGTCCGACCATCCGCTCATGGGTGCCCAGGCCGCCCTCCGACGCCACACCGACGTCTCGGTCTCGGAGCTCCGGGAGGGCCGTGAGGGCGAGATGCGCACGGTGGGCGGCATCGTCACCGTCTTGAACCGGAAGTACACGAAACGGGGCGATCTCATGGCCACCTTCACCCTCGAGGATCTCACCGCGGGGGTCGAGGTCATGGTCTTTCCGAAGACGATGGCCGAGCACGGGCACGCGCTCGAAGACGACGCCGTGGTCGTGGTGCGCGGCCGCCTCGACCAGCGCGACGACGTGGCGAAGCTGATCGCCATGGAGGTGTCCCGGCCCGAGTTGGTGCTCGATGGCGCGCCGCCGGTCCGCCTGCGGATCCGCTCCGGCGGGCTGAGCCCGACGCGGGCGGCCGCGTTGAAGCGGATCGTCGCCGAGCACCCGGGCGACAGCGAGGTCTTCGTGCACCTGGAGGGTTCCGACACCACGACCATCCTGCGGCTCGGAGACGACTTCCGGATCGACGCGAGTGGTGGTCTGTTCGCCGAGCTCCGGGTCGTGTTCGGCCCCGACTGCATCGCCTGAGCCCGGGCGCCCGCTCCCGGTGGGGTGGGTCGGAGCGGGTGGGGTGGGCTGCGACCCCTTCCAGCGTGCCAGACTGCTGCGATGCAGATCGGGGTAC
>JBAXBB010000131.1:0-7336 GCA_037142235.1 Actinomycetes bacterium | reverse complement strand
CGAGCAACGTGACCCCGAACGACATGTCGGTGCCGGCGTTCGAGATGAACGTCTTGGCCCCGTTGATCAGCCAGCCGCCGTCGGCCCGCACGGCCCGGGTGGTGATGCCCCGGGTGTCGGAGCCGGCGTCGGGCTCGGTGAGCCCGAACGCGCCGAGCACCTTCCCCTCGGCGAGCGGGCGCAGCCAGCGCTCCCGCTGGGCGTCGGTGCCGAACAGGTACAGCGGCAGGGAGCCGATGGTCACGTGCGCCTGCCACGCCGCGGCGACCGACTGGTCGGCCAGGCCGATCTGCTCCATCGCGGCGACGAACCCGACGGTGCTCATGCCGATCCCACCCCACTCCTCGGGGATCAGCATCCCGAGCAGGCCGAGCCCACCCATCTCGCGCAGGAGATCGGTGGGGCACACCGCCGCCTCCCAGGCCGCCGGGGCCCGGGGGGCGATCTCCTTCTGGGCGAAGTCGCGGCACAGCGCGACGAGGTCACGTTCGGCGTCGGTCAGCGAGAGGTCCATCGGCCGATCGTACCGATCGGTCCAACCGGCGCACGCCGTCGGCCCGGCGCGGGAGCCCGAACATCAAGACCACCTGCACCGCCGACAGGGCGATGGTGATCCACATGACCCGCCCGAGGCCGTCGAGGTAGGGCTGGAGGCGGTGGCCACCCCCGACCGCACCGAAGAAGGCCACGCCGTAGACCGCGATCCCCACCGCGCTGGCGAGCTGCAGGCCCGTCGCCTGGACCCCGGCGGCACTCCCGGCGTCGGCCCCGGGAACGTCGGACAGCACGATCGCGGTCGCCGCGGTGATCGAGATCCCGAGCGAGAACCCGATCAGCACGAAGCCCGGAACCAGCACCGCCACCTCGACCCGACCGGCACCCCCGGCCGTGACGAGGAGGATCACGACCGCCGCCAACGCGGTCAGCCCCGCACCGACCGCGATGCTGCGCCGGCCGAAGCGCCGGACCAGGGGTGCGGTCGCCAGGGACCCGGCCATGTTGGCGATCGGCATCGGGCACGCGAGGACCGCGGCGGCGAACGCATTACGACCGAAGCCCAACTGGACGGTGAGGATGAGGTAGAGCGGCACCGCCGCGCACACCAGGCCCACGAGCAGCGTGATCGTGTTCCCCGCACGGAACGAGCGGATTCGGAAGAGGTCCGGGTTCACCAGGGGCGACCCACCCCGTCGGACAAGACGCCGCTCGAAGGCCACGAAGAGTGCGAAGCCGGGGGCGGCCGCCACGAGGAGGACCACGATCCAGAGCGGCCAGCCCGCACTGCGGCCCTGGACCAGTGGGAACATCAAGAGGAACGAGACCACGGCCAGGCCCGCCGCCCCGGGCACGTCGAGCCGCCCGGCCGCCTCCGGGGCGGGGTTCGGCAATGCCGTCCGGGCCACGAACCACAAGGCGAGGGCCGGCAGCACGAACGGGACGAACGCCCAGCGCCAACCCAGGCCCCAGGGGTCGGCCGCCATGAGGCCGCCCCCCACGAGCTGACCGACCGTGAACGCCGCGGCGGCCACCGTGAGGTAGACCGCGAAGGCCCGGGTGCGCGCGTGCCCGGTGAACGTCCGCTGGATCACCGCCGCGAGCTGCGGCGCCATCACCCCGGCCGAGAGGCCCTGCAGCGCCCGGGCGACGAGCAGCCAGCTGAGGTCGGGCGCCACGGCGGCCAGGGCCATCGACCCGACGAACCCGGCGAAGCCGAGCAGGAGGAGCCGGCGGACCCGGTAGAGGTCTCCCAGGCGGCCGGCCAACACGAGCACGAGGGAGTAGGCCAATGCGAACAAGGCCGCGAACCACTGCAGGCCGGCGTTGCTGGCGCCCAGCCCGGACTGCACCGCCGGGAGGGCCATCGTCGTGGAACCGTTGATCAGGACGATCACGAACTGGATCGCCGCCACCACGACGAACGCCGACCCGCGCAGCGACGCCGACGTCGGACCCCGCGCTCCCAGATCGTCCCCGCCGTCCCCCATGATCGGAGCACCCTAGGGGCGGGACCCACCGCTCCCTCCCCGCCGCCAGGTTCCGGCCGCTCCGAACGGCATCGGCTCGCAACGATGCCGTAGGGTCCGGCCACAGCCCGTCCGCGCCGGCCCGAGCCGGCTCGGGCCGGCCCGACCACCCGACCACTCACCCGAGGAAACCCACCATGCTGATCGTCTCCGGATCCTTCACCCTCGACCCGGCCGACCGCGACGCCTTCGTGGCCGGCCGCCTCGACGCCATGCGAACCACCCGGACCGAGGCCGGATGCCTCGAGTACGTCCTGAGCGCGGATCCGGTCGACCCGGCCCGGGTCGTGCTGCTCGAGCGCTGGGAGAGCCAGGAGGCGTTCGACGCGCACATGGTGGCCGTGCAGAGCGCTCCCCGGGCCGTCGGGCCCGCCCCCACCGGGGTGTCGGCCGTGCTGTACGAAATCGCGGGCGAACGCACCCTTGCCTGAAGCGCACGTCGTGGACCGCTTCTTCCTGATCGGGGCCAACAAGGCCGGGACCACGTCCGTGCACTCGTACCTCGGCGCGCACCCTGAGGTCTTCACCACCGCGGTGAAGGAACCCTCGTACTTCGCGGTCCCGCCCGGCGAGACACCCCGCGACGAGTTCAGCGGGTCCATCGTGACCTCTCGCGGCGAGTACGACGCGCTGTTCGCCGACGCCGGCGACGCGCACATCGCCGGCGAATCGTCGACCGCCTACCTCTACTCCCCGGTCGCGGCCGACCGGATCCACGCGGAGTTCCCCGACGCCAAGATCCTGGCGGTGCTGCGCGACCCGAGCGATCGCGCCCACTCGGCCCACGCCATGTACCTTGCCCACGGGGCGGCGGTGCCCCGACGGCTCGAAGACGCCGTCGCCGAGGAGCTCGCCGGTCGTTCCCAGCACGTGTTCGTGCGCCGTGGCCGGTACGCCCACTGCCTGACCCGCTACCTCGACCGGTTCCCCCGCGAGCAGGTGCGGGTGTTCCTCTACGAGGACCTCTCCCACGACCCCCAGGCGATGCTCCGCGAGATCTTCGAGTGGTTCGGCGTCAGCCCCGAGGTGCGCCCCGACGTCTCCCGCCGCGAGAACGTCACGCTCGTTCCCACCAACTCGAGCGTCTACCGGGTGGCCGCGTCGAGCACCGGACCGGCGGCGGCGGTACGCGCCGCGGTGCCACCGTCCGTCCGCGCCTGGACCCGTCGCCGGCTCGAGCGCAAGCGCCGCCCGGATCCCCTGACCCCCGAGCTCCGGGCGCGCCTGATCGAGTACTACGACGACGACATCCGGTCCGTCGAGCACCTGATCGGACGCGACCTCACCGCGTGGCGCACGGTCTGAACGACCGGGCCCCCACCGGGCTCACGACGTCGCCGAGGGCGGGAGCGCGTAACGCGCGGCGGTGAACGCGACCAGGAACGGCACGTCGACCGCGAACAGCACCAGCAACAGGCAGAGCACGACGAGCGGTCGGCCGCGGGCGTGGTTGTGCACGAAGGCGAACCCGATCATCCCCGCCTGCACCACGTAGGCGAGCAAGGTCCATCCGAACACCGTCCGGAAGGTGCTGCCGGCGAAATCGTGCAGCCGAGCGGTGAACACCCCCGCCACCGTCAACAGCACGCCACTCACCGCGAGCAGCGCCACCGGGAGCGCCAGCGGTGGTCGATCCGGGAATGTCGCCGCCATGAAGATCCCCCCGCCGATGGCAAGGGCCAGCGACCCCGACACCAAGGCGATCACCGGCGGGAACCGACGGTCGAGGACGCCGACCGTCGGCGGGGCCACGCTGGATCCGCTCATTGCGTGGCCACCCTCGTCATGATCACCAGCGTGGCCACCTGCAGGAGACCCAGGATCCCGGCGGTGTAGACGAAGCGCTGCATGAGCCGGGCGATGACGGCGCCGTCAGGGGCGGGCTTCCTCATCTCGAGCAGGACGGCGATGTTGGCCGGCTCGAGCAGGCCGAGCGCGATGACGGCCATGATCCCGACCACGAAGAACGACGCGACCAGCCAGTCGTGGTTGGCGCTGCCGGGCTCGAGGTTGCCGAGGTTCACGGCGAGCTGGAAGCCGGCGGCGAGGGTCATCAGCACGACCGTCGGCATGATGATCACCATCTTCGGCATGAACCGCGCCGAGAACTCGGCCCGGGCCGGGATCGAGAGCCGACCCAGGATCGGTCCGATGACCAGGCCGACGAACAGGTCGATGCCCGTCCAGAGCCCACCTCCGGCCACGTGGAAGAAGCCGAGCGCCCACCGCCAGTCCTCGACGATCGCCACGACGAGCAGTACCACCAGGGCGCCGACGATCCAGAGCCCCTTGACCGGCACCACCTGCACGACGGGCCGCTCCTCGGCGTCGAGGCGACCCGGCCCGGACGGCCCTTGCAGCGAACCCGCCATCCCCACCCCGTTCCGGGACCGGCGCCACGATGACCCGGCCTGGTCCGAGGATCACCGACCCGAACGATCAGGGCCAGGGACCAACGTCCCGACGCGGTCGGAGAGAACCGCGCCCGATCGGAGGGTCAGGCGGTGACGGACGCGACGAAGGCGCCGATCTTCTCCACCGAGTCCACGGCCTCGGGGAACGCCGGCACGGAGATCTGCCACACGTGGGGCATCTCGGGGAACTCCTCGTAGGTGACCGACACCCCGGCGGCGCGTGCCGCGGCGGCGACCGCCACCGAGTCGCCGAGGAGTACTTCGTCGGCACTCACGTGCACGAGGATCGGCGCGAGCCCTGACCAGTCGGCCAGCGCCGGCGACGCCAAGGGGTTGGTCGCGGCCTGACCGGCCAGGTAGAGGTCGGCGGCCCCGTCGGCCATCTCCTTCGAGAAGAGCCGGTCGGTGCCGGCGTTGTCGACGTAGGTCGCGCTCGAGTTGGTGAGATCGGCCCACGCCGACAGCAGCACCCCCCCGGCGGGCTGGGGCAGACCCGCCTCTCGGGCGGCGAGCATCAGCGCGGCGGTCAGGCCACCTCCGGCGGAGTCGCCACCGAAGACGACGCGGGACGAATCGGCGAGGTGGTCGAGGACGTAGCGGTAGGCGGCGAGTGCGTCGTCAACCGCCGCGGGGAACGGGTGCTCGGGGGCCAGGCGGTAGTCGACCAGCAGGACGCGCGACTTCGTGATCCGGGCCAGGTGCGTTCCGTAGGAGCGGTAGGCCAGCGCCGAGCAGATGCGGTAGCCACCGCCGTGGAAGTAGACGAAGACCGGATCGTCGGCACCGCCGTCGCGCTCGCACAGGATCGCCGCCACCCCGCCCGCGTCGACCGGGGTGGCTCCGGTGCCGTCGGCGAGGGGCAACGCGCCTTGCGCAGCCTCGATCCGGGCTCGCAGCTCGTGCAGGTCGGCGGGGGGCGGCGGCGGGGTCGCGGCCGCCTGGCGCGCGACGAGGGCTTGGTATTCAGGGCTGGCCATGGTGGAGCAGCGTACGCGATCTCACCAGTCCACGACCGGCGTCGGCGGGAAGAGCCGGCTCCGCTCGGCCACCAACCGGGCGCAGCCCCAGCCGGAAGGGACCCGCCGCAGGAGGATCGGGCTCTTGGCGAGGTCCGGGTGCTGCACCCAGTGCGCCGCCGACCCGGCGAAGATCGGGTCGCTGGCCCCGACGAGGAGCTGCTCGGAAGTGTCGGTGACGACCCCGGTGATCCGGCCGGGCGCCACGAGCGTCCCCTCCCAGGCGAAGATCTCCCGTCGGGCGAGGTAGATCTCACCGGAGAGCGAGGCGCTCACCCGGATCGTCACGGTGATCCCCGGCTTCCCGTCGTGGTCGTCGTCGGCGATCCGAGGATCCCCAGGATCGGTGGGCAGCGCGTCGGTGGCGGGGTGCGCGAGGTGGATCCCCACCGGGGTCGGGGTCGGCGGACGCACGATCCGCAACTTCCCGCCGACCCGGTCGACGGTCACGGGGGTGCTCGGGGGCCGGATCGCCCGGGTGGCGGCGTCGGCGATGGAGGTCTCGATCGGCTGGTTGGTGCGCTGCTCGGCCGAGCAGAACGAGGCGGTGTCCACGATCTGCCCGCGGACCCGGGTGAAGTCGTTGAAGCCGTAGCTCACGATCAGGGTCTTGAGGTCACCGTCTTGGTAGGCGACCACGTCGTAGTGGGCCCAGCGGCCGAGCAGGGCCGCGTCGACCGCCTTCGTGGAGGTCGCGCCCGCACGGGCGGTCGAGCCCGTGGCCCAACCCGAAGCCACGAGGAGGGCAACCACCACGAGCAGAACCGACCGGCGCACGTCGGTCAGGGTACGGCCGGGCCCGGGGTCACCCGAACGCGCGGGCGAAGAGCCGGTCGGTGGGGATCCAGCCACTCACGGACCGGAACGCGCCGCCCGGCGACCGCTCGAACAGCACCTGCTGGGGCGCGCACAGCGCCGGCATCCCCGGCACCTGCCGCCCGTCACACGTGTACGGATGTCCCCAGAACGACGGGTGGTCCACCGCCGCGCGGGCCCGGGCGATGAGCGCCGCAGCACTCACGTGGTCGGCGCCGACCTCCCGGAGGAGGGCGTAGAGGTTCATGAAACCGCGGAACCCCACCGTTCCCGCTCCGCCCGCCGGCTCACGCGCGTAGCGGGCCACGACGTCGCGAAAGACGCTCGCGTCGACGTTCGTCCCGTCGACGGGGCCCTCGGCGTTGAACGTCACGCCCCTGGAGGCCGCGCCGGCGGCGCCCACGATCTCGTCGGCGGCGCACGCCCCCGTGAGGTACAGCGGCAACCGGGGGTGCAACGCGGCGGCGGCTTGCATCACCGGGATGCACGCGGTCGTGGCGGCCAGCACCATCACCGCGTCGGCACCCGACGCCGCGACCTGGGCCAGGACCGGAGTGAAGTTGGTGGTGAAGATGGAGTAGGGGACGACGTCGACCTGCAGCCCCCGCGACCGACCCACGATGGCGCCGTAGTCACTCGCCGCCACGCGGAACGACTCGACCTCCTGACCGTAGAGCAGGGCGACCCGGGTGGCGCGTCGGCGGGCGGCGTGGTCCATGAAGCCGGCCAGCGCGCCGGCGTCGCCCCCCGAGAAGTAGAAGGCGTCGGGGCTGCGCTGCTCCTCGAGCGTGGCCGGGATCCCGCCGATCGACACGAGCCCGCTCTGCTCGATCACCGCGATCGACCCGCTGCTCGTGACGTCGACGCCGCCGACCAGTGCCACCACCCCGGCGTCACGCAACTGAACCGCACACGCACGCGACTGCTCGGCGTCGAACCTGGTGATGCACGGGTGGAACTCGATCGGGTGGCCGTCGACTCCGCCCAACTCGGTGTTCACCCACGCCACCGCCGCTTCGACCGCGGCCCGCAGTTGCGGGTACGAGCCCAGCGGGGTGTCCTCCTT
>JBAXBB010000130.1:0-7358 GCA_037142235.1 Actinomycetes bacterium | reverse complement strand
GGTTCTGAGGGGAAGCCGGTGAGATTCCGGCGCTGGTCCGCAACCGTGTGTGGAGGCTGAGAGGCCTCCACGAGTCGGGTTACCGAGGTGCCACACGCAATCCTGCGACGTCGAGACACGGGGCGGGGATTCTGATGGACATCCTCATTTCGCTGTCCTCAGGCTCCCTCCTCACTAGGAGGAAGCCATGACCACACGACTCATCCGACGCCTCGTCGCCACGCTCGTCACCGTGACCGTCGGGCTCGCGGGAGCAGTGACGCCGTGGACGACCTCAAGCGCCGGCACCTCTGGGCCGCCGCCATCAGCCATCTGGTTGGCTAGCCAACTCAACACCAAGGGAGTCATCCCGAATCCTGACGGCAGGGGAGCCGACTACGGCGCCACGGTGCAGGCGGTGCTCGCTCTCGAGCAGGTTGGCTATGTCACCAAACGTGTTCGGTCCTCCCTCTCGTATCTCGCAAGCCACACCGACGCGTATGTCATCGACAACAGCGGCCCCAAGCCGATCGATAGGGCTGCGGCCCTTGCCGTGCTGATCCGTCTGGCCACCGTGTCGGGTGCCCCGGCGTTCCACGTCAACCGTCTGATCAAGCGCCTCCTCGCGTCACAGCGCGCGTCCGGGCTCTTTGGGCGGACCGACCCGACCTATGACGGGACCTATCGTCAGGCTCTCGCAATCGAGGCCCTGGTGGCCAGCGGAGCAGCCGCTCGCTACTCGGCGGCGATGGTGGCAGCACGGTCCTGGCTGCTGGCCCAGCAATGTCCTGATGGCGGCTTCGCCTCGGACGCCAGCTCTGCGTGGGTGGGCTGCACCTCGGACCCGGCCAACTGGCTTGGTGCTGACTCAAACTCCACCGCCGAGGCCATCGTGGCCATGGTGGTCACCGCCGAGCCGTCTGCTCCGGGCTCAGCACTCGCGCGCGCCCTCGCCAATCTTGAGTCCACCGAGCAGGCCACCTCGTCGTGGAGTTACTTCCCCGGCCAGATGCCTGATGCCGATTCGACCGCCCTCGCTGTCCGAGCACTGGCCAGTGCCGGGATCGATGTGACGGCCACTTCGGGTGCCGCTGCACCGGGGGGTATCGCACCCTTGACGGCCCTGCTCGCATTTGTGGACCCAGCGACGGGTGGCTTCCGCTTCCAGATCGATCCGAGCTCGCCGACCGCGGACGTCTACTCCACCTATGAAGCGCTGTGGGCACTTGGTGCCGTGGCGGCCGCATCGGCCTCATAGATGTCGCGCCGCCTCACTGTGTTCATGGCAATCGGCCTGGGAGCCACCCTTCCTGGCGCCGCGCCGGCGCTCGCAGCAGGAGAGCGAGGGATCGCCCTCGTGGTCCAGCTCGGAGCGGGGAGCGGGTCAATCCTCGACCTGTGCGTCAAGGAGCCACCAGGCACCACCGGAGCTCAGGCGCTCGCCGACGGCCTACGTCGCGCTGGGTTGGCCGAGCCGGCCTACGCCACCAGTGGGCTGCTGTGCTCGATCGCGGGCCAACCCTCCGTGGGGTGCGGGGTCCGGACGGCGGCGGGATACCAGTACTGGGCCTACTTCCACGGTGGCCCGTCGGGTTGGACCTATGCGACGGATGGCCCTGGAACCCATCAGGTCACACCGGCGGTGGTCGAGGGTTGGCGCTTCGAGGAAGCAGGCACAGGACATCCTGGTGATCCAGGGCCAGTTGTGCCGGCCGACCCGGCAGCGATTTGTGACGCTGCCCAGCCATCGCCTCCGACCACGCTCGATATGCCGTCGACGTCCGTGCCGCCGGTCGAGCGGCACGATGTCGGTGCTCAACCGACGACCAGCGGCGCTCCAGTGACCACCACCGAGGCCCCTCGGCCGCCCACCACGCTGCGCCGTGTGGTCAGTGCCACACAACGTCTGCACGCCACCCGGCCGACCTCACCTGTCCCTGCAAGGTCCTCACCCGCGGGCACGATCGGTGGGATGGCGATCGTGGTGCTTGTGCTCGGGGTCGGCATCGTGATCTGGCGGCGACGCGCAACATGACCCTCGATACTCGTCCGCACGCGGTTGCGTGGTGGCTCTGGTCCACAGGCCTAGCGGTGGCGGCGCTGCGCACCTCGAATCCACTGTTCCTCCTGCTTCTGGGCGCCATCATCGGTCTGGTGGCCGTAGGCCGCCTTCGAGGAGCCGAGGCGCGACGCACCATGCGGGGGTTCCTCCTGCTCGCCGCCATCGTCGTGGGTCTGAGACTGGCGCTCCAGGTCCTCGTCGGGCAACGGCTGCCCGGCCACGTCATCGTGGGGTTCCCGTCAATCTCATTGCCGACCTGGGCTCAGGGGGTGAGCCTTGGGGGACCGGTGACGATCGAGTCATTGCTGGTGGCGCTTGTGGCCGGCCTTCGCTTGGCCGTGGTCCTCGTCGCCTTCGGTGCGGCGAACGCACTCTCCTCGGCGCGCGAGCTGCTGCGCTCCCTGCCGCCGGTGGCACACGAGGCGGCGGTGGCCGTCACGGTGGCACTGAGCTTCGTTCCCGAGCTGTTCGGATCAGTGGCCCGGATTCGCGAAGCCCGTCTGCTGCGTGGCCGGCCGAGCTCGGGGTTCGCTGCCATCAGGGGGATCACGGTTCCCGTCCTCGAGGATGCGCTCGAACGGTCCGTTCACCTTGCGGCCTCCATGGGGTCGCGTGGCTTTGGCCGCCGCTCGCCCACTCCGCCTGTGAGCCGTGTCGTCATCACGGTGAGTTCAGCGCTTCTTGGCGCGATACTTCTGCTTCTTGGTGGCTACGGATCCCTGGCCGGATCGAGTCCGCTGCTCGTTCCGCTGGGGTCCGCCGTCCTTGGGGTGCTGCTGCTCGGGGCGAGCACGCTGATGAGCGGCCGCCGTTCGGTTCGCACCCGCTATCGGCCGGCCCCCTTCGGTCTGCGGTCGCTGGCCTGCGCCGTCAGCGGATGGGTCCCCCTGCTGATCATTGCGGTGGTCGGGGCGGTCGATCCGGCAGCCATCTCCTGGGGGCCGTCGCCTCTGGCCTGGCCCACACTGCCCCCAGTCCTGTTGGTCATGACCCTGGTGGCGATGGTCCCGCTCCTGGTGGCGCCGACTCCGCCCGGTGTCGGGCGACGGTCTCGAGTCCTTGAGGCGACCACGTGATCAGCTTCGACCGCGTCTCGTTTCGCTACGCAGAGGCCTGGATCCTGCGTGACCTTGACATCGTGGTGGCCGACGGTGAGCTGCTTGTCGTGGTCGGTCCGACTGGATCGGGGAAATCGACCTTGCTCAAGATGGTCAATGGACTGGTTCCGCACTTCTCTGGTGGTGATCTCGCTGGCGAAGTCACCGTCGCTGGACGCTCTGTGGTCGGCTCGTCGCCCGTGGATCTGGCCGACCTCATCGGCTACGTGGGCCAGGATCCCCGGTCGTCCTTCGTGGCCGAGACGGTGGAGGAGGAGATCGCCTATGGCATGGAGAACCTCGGAGTGGCTCCGGCCGTCATGCGGCGTCGGGTCGAGGACGCCCTTGATCTGATGAGCCTCCATGAGGTCCGAACGAGATCGGTGCGCACACTCTCGGGTGGACAGCAGCAACGGGTGGCGATCGCCGCAGTGCTCGCGAGCGCTCCGTCGATCCTGATCCTCGATGAGCCAACGTCGGCGCTCGATCCGGGGGCCGCCGAGGAGGTGCTCTCGAGCCTGACTCGGCTGGTCCACGACGTCGGCCTGACGGTGGTGATCGCGGAGCATCGCCTCGAGCGGGTCCTGCCCTTCGCCGACCGGGTGCTGCTGCTCGACGGCGAGGGTGGAGCCACGGTTGGCGAGCCAGGCCGGATCATGGCGTCCTCGCCGCTCGCTCCGCCTCTCATCGACCTTGGTCGCTTGGCGGAGTGGGACCCGCTGCCGGTGACCGTCCGACAAGCCCGCCGAAGCGCTGGCGCTCTATCCGCTCTGCTGGCCGATGAACGGCCGGCACCCGCCCCTCTGCAGGATGGTCGGAATGTGGCGTCGGTCACGAATCTCACTGTGGCCTATGACGGACTGCGTGCGCTCGATCGGGTGAGCCTGTCGTTTGCCGCAGGGACGGTGACGGCGATCATGGGACGCAACGGGTCGGGGAAGTCCACCCTGCTCGGTGCGATGGCGGGGCTCCTCGCACCGACGGCCGGAGCAGCCGAGGTGTCCGGGCAGGCACCACGCAGCATGGATGCAAAGGATCGGATCTGTCTGGTGGGGCTGGTACCCCAGGATCCCGGCGCCCTGCTCTATGCCCAGGAGGTGGGCGACGAGTGTCGGGTGGCCGATCTCGAGCACCATCTGGACCCCGGGACGACAGCGGGTGTCCTCGGGAACCTCGGTGGCGAGATTGATCCTCATCGCCACCCCAAGGATCTCTCGGAGGGCCAGCGGCTTACCTTGGCCTTGGGCGTGGTGCTGGCTCCGAGGCCGCTGGTGGTTCTGCTCGACGAGCCGACCAGAGGGCTCGACTACGGGGCCAAGCGACTGCTGTGTCACCAGATCCGAACCCTGTGCGATCAAGGTGCCGCGGTCATCGTGGCCAGTCACGATGTCGAGATGGTGGCCATGGTCTCCGATCGGGTCGTGGTCCTGGCGGGCGGTGAGGTGATCGCCGATGGCGAGACCCGCGACGTCGTCTGCCACACACCAGCCTTTGCCCCGCAGGTGGCCAAGGTCCTGAGTCCCCAGACCTGGCTCACCGTCGACGAGGTGGCGGCGGCTCTGGGGGCGATCGAGCCATGACCAGGTCTGCTGCCCTGGCGGTGTCGCCTCCGGGTCGTATCCTCATGGCCGCCGTCTCTGGGGTCGGCGCCCTCGGACTGCTCTGGCCCTTCCTTGTCGCAGCGCACGGCGCAACAAGCTCGACTGCCCCGCTGGTGCTGACCATGCTGACGGCAGTGGTGGTCGGCCTGTGTGGCGTTGAGCTCACGCGAGGGACGATGGATGCCCGGGGGATCGCAGTGCTCGGGATCCTGGCAGCGTGCGGCACAGCATTGCGGATCCCGAGCCCTGGGGTGGCAGGAATCGAGCCGGTGTTCTTTCTGTTGGTGCTGGCTGGGCGGGTCTTTGGTCCCGGGTTCGGCTTCTCGCTCGGCGGAATCACGCTGTTGACCTCGGCGCTGGTGACGGGGGGCGTGGGCCCATGGCTGCCCTTCCAGATGCTGGCGGCCGGCTGGGTTGGACTGGGGGCGGGGCTGCTCCCGAGGGCGGAGGGCGGTCGGGAAGTCGGACTGCTGGCTGGTTACGCGGCATTGGCCTGCGTGGCCTATGGGACGGTGATGAACCTGTGGTTCTGGCCCACGGTGGCCGGCTCCTCGACGTCGATCTCGTATGTCCCGGGGGCCGGACCACTCGAGAACCTCGCCCACTTCGTAGCATTCGACCTCACCACCTCGATGGGCTTCGACCTGCCGCGTGCCATGGTCAATGCCATGCTCATCGTGGTGGTGGGCCGGCCCATCCTTGTGGCGCTGCGCCGCGCAGCGAAGAGGACTCGACTGATCGCTGCCCCACCCGACTTAGAGGTGGCTGAAGCTTCCTGACTCCTCGTGCGTCATGTGGACGCTCTGGGGGTGCGCCTCGAGGTGGGCGATGGCTGCGGACAGATCGGTGAGCAGGGCGGCGGCGAGGTCTCGAGACAGGTCACGACGCACCAGTACCCGCTGCACCGTGGATTTCGCCAGCTCCCCGGTGAGCGGGTACGCCGGCACCAGCCAGCCAGACGAACGCAGCCGGTCGGCGAGGTCATAGAGGGTGAAACCGAGGTCACCATCTTCGGGGATCCTCCACGTGACCGCCGGAATCCCCCGCATCGGGTCGGGACGGTAGATCAGCTCGAAGAGCCCGAGCGCCTCGATGCCATCGGCGAGAAACCGGCCGGTGTCGTAGGCGTCGGTGTGGAGGTCGGCGAAGCCGCTTCGGCCCAATCGGATGAAGTTGTAGTACTGGGCCAGGATCTGGCCAGAGGGTCGGGAAAAGTTGATCTGGAACACTGGCATGTCGCCGCCGAGGTAGTCGACGTGGAAGATGAGGTCCTCGGGAAGATGGGCCACGTCCCGCCAGACGACCCAGCCGACCCCGAGGGGGGCGAGCCCAAACTTGTGGCCCGAGGCGCTGATGGATCTGACTCGCTCGATCCGAAAGTCCCAGATCAGGTCGGGGGCGCAGAAGGGGGCCACGAAGCCACCGCTGGCGGCATCGACGTGGAGGTCGATATCGAGGCCAGTGCGCTGCTCGAGGTCATCGAGGCCGGAAGCGAGGGTGGCCACGTCCTCGTAGGCACCGGTGTAGGTAATTCCGAGGGTGGGCACCACGAGGATGGTGTTGTCATCGACGCGAGCGAGCATCTCCTCGACGTCCATTGCGTAGCGGCCCGGGCTCATGGGGACTTCGCGCAGCTCGACGTCCCAGTAGCGGGCGAATTTATGCCAGACCACCTGGACGGGGCCGCATACGAGGTTCGGTCGATCGGTCGGCTTGCCCTCGGCCTCTCGGCGAGCCCGCCACCGCCACTTGGCGGCCATCCCGGCCAGCATGCAGGCCTCCGAAGAGCCGATGGCCGAGGTCCCGACGGTGTTGGTGGCGTCGGGGGCACCCCACAGGTCGGCGAGCATGTGCACGCAGCGGCGCTCGAACTCGGCCGGGTGGGGGTACTCGTCTTTATCGATGAGGTTCTTGTTCTGCCCCGAGATCATGAGGGCCGTGACATTGTCCTCCTCAAAGGTCTGGCAGAAGGTGGCGAGATTTTGGCGGGCATTGCCATCGAGGAGGAGCTCATCATCGATGACCTTGAGCGCGTCGGCTGGATCGACGATCTCGTCGGGGAATCGGAATCGCGGCACCACCTTGGACATGTCCTGGCCGACGTGGATGGTGCTGTCGAGGTCGGCGCCGACCTCTCGTCGTGCGTGCAGTCCCATGTCGATCCTCCAAGGTGGAGCGAAGCGCCCCCAAGAATCTGAGCCTACGCCCGCATGATCTGGCCGCCGTCGACGTTGAAGACGTGGCCGGTGACCCAGGAGGCCTGGTCCGAGAGCAGGAACAGGCACATCCCGACGAGGTCGTCGACCTGCCCCTGGCGCTTGAGGGCGAGCCCGTCAAGGATGGGCTGCATCAGCTCGGCGGGCACCACCGATCGCGAGGCCTCGGTATCGATAGGCCCGGGGGCGATGGCGTTGACCCGCACTCCCTGGCCGCCGAGCTCTTGGGAGAGCTGGTAGGTCAGGGCATTTACCCCGGCCTTGGCGAGGCCATAGAAGCCGGCATACATGTAGGCGGCCGTAGAGGATTGGTTCACGATGGCACCGCCACCGCGTTTGCGCATCGACCGAAACACCGCTCGGGTGCAGGCCAGTGCCCCCATCTGGTTGACGGCCATGAAGC
>JBAXBB010000129.1:0-7375 GCA_037142235.1 Actinomycetes bacterium | reverse complement strand
AGCCCCGTCAGAGCCCGGTGCGATACCGGTCCGGCTCGTGGCGGACCCGGATCAGGCCTGGAGGTGACCCGAGATCGCGGCGGCCACGTCGGCGAGGTCGGCCCCCACGAACGGCGGGGGCGGATCCGGGACCGGTTCCTCCCCCGGGCGGGGATCCGGGCGGGCGACGCCCGAGAGCACCAGGGCGAACGGCCAGCCGAGCGCCCGCGCGAAGTCCCCGTCGGTGGTCGGACGGTCCCCCACCATCACGCCGCGCGGGCCGAGCCGGCGGTGGACGAGTTCGGCGCTCGGGGCGAACGGCTTGCCCGCGACCTCAGGCTCCCGGCCACCCGCGGTGCGGACCGCGGCCACCAGCGAGCCGGCGCCCGGCAGCAGACCTCCCGGCACCGGGTAGGTCGGGTCGAGGTTCGTCGCCACGAACCGGGCGCCCTCGCGCACCGCCCGGGAGGCCCGGGCCAGCCCCTCGAAGTCGAAGGTGCGGTGGAAGCCGACGACCACGGCCTCGACCGGGCCGTCGGCGACCGGCGTGAACCCGGCGAGCGCGAGGGCCTCTTCCACCCCGGGGCCGGCGCAGACCATCACCCGAGCGCCCGGAGCGAGCGTCGTCCGGAGGAGTTCGGCCGCGGCGAGGGCGCTGGTGAGGACGTGCGCCGGATCCGCCTCGATCCCGCACCGCGACAACTTGGCCACCACGTCACCCACCGGATGACTGGAGTTGTTCGACATGAACCCCACCACGAAGCCGTCGGCCTGGAGCCGAGCCACGGCCGCGGCCGAGCCCGGGACCGGATCATCGCCCCGCCACACCACCCCGTCGAGGTCGAGGCACACCACCGGCGCCCGGCCACTCACGACAGCGCCGCCGAGACCCGGTCGAGCGCCCGCCGGTACTCCGGCCGCGGCCGCATCGCGAGCGCCAACCGAAGGTGCGCGCGCGCCGCGACGACGTCGCCCCGCCGGAAGCGGGCCAGCCCGAGCCCGAAGTGCGCATAGTCGTTGACCGGGTCGAGTTCGACCGCCAATGCGAACTCCCTCTCGGCCCAACCGAAGCGGCCGCTCGCGAAGTACGCGCGGCCAAGCGCTTCTCGGATCGATGCCTGCGCCGGCTCGAGGTCGCGGGCCCGCTCCAGTGCAGTGATCGCCGCACCGGGCTCCGCCGCGTCGAGCAGGGCGCTGCCCTCCTGGAAGGCGACGAACGCCTCGTACTGCTCCAATCGATTCTCCCTCCCGCGTCCAGCCCAGAGCCCCGACGGGGCCGACCCGGGCGATCGACGATTCCCGGTGCCGGGTACCCGGCGCGCGGCACGCGTCGTGCGACAATCATCCCACCCCGACGAAAGATGGTTCGTGCCCCGCTTCCAACCGTTCCGTGGTCTGCGCTACGGCCACCTCACCGATGTCGGCGCCGTCGCCGCCCCACCCTACGACGTCATCCACGACGGCGAGCGCGAAGCCCTCGAGGCCCTCGAGACCCACAACGCCGTGCGCCTCATCCTCCCCCGCGAGTCCGAGCACGGCGATGGCTACGCCACCGCGGCCGCACTCCTCCGGGCCTGGCGCACCGAGGGGGTGCTCGCCACCGACGACACGGCTGCCTTCTACGGCTACCGCATGGCGTTCACCGACACCCACGGGCACGCCCGGGTCACCCACGGCGTCATCGGGGCACTGGGCCTGCCGCCCGACGGTCCCGGCACCGGCGACATCCTTCCGCACGAGCGGACGATCTCCAAGCACCGCACCGACCGGCTCTCGCTCCTCACGAGCACCCGGGCCAACCTGGACCCGATCTGGGGCCTGACTCCGGCGCACGTCGCCCCCCTGGTGGGTGAGCCCGGTCCGGACGCGCAGACCGCGGCGGATCCCGCCGGCGTGCACCACACCCTGTGGGCCATCACCGAGCCGGAACGCGTGCGGGCGATCGCCGACGCCGTGGCCGCCGATCCGCTGGTCCTCGCCGATGGGCACCACCGGTTCGAGACCGCCTGCGCGTACTGGTCGGAACACCCCGACGACGTGGGAGCGAGCGCGATCATGACCCTGGTCGTCGAACTGGCCGAGGAGGAACTCTGGGTGGCCCCGATCCACCGTCTGGTCATCGGATCGGCGAACCTGCGGGATCGTCTCGCCGAGTACTTCGCCGTCGAGCCCTGCGGTCCGACGACACCCGCATCCGTCGCTGCGCTCGAGGACGCCATGGCGACCACCGGAGCCCTCGGCTTCGCCGACGCCACCGGTGTTGCACTCCTCCGGGCGCGACCCGAGAAAGTGGCCGGTCCACTCGAGGCCGAGCCGGTCGAGGTGCGCAACACCGACGCCGCGATGTTCGAGGCAGTCGTCCTGCCACTGCTGGCGCAAGCCACGCTGGAGTTCCGTCACGACGCGGTCGCGCTCGCCGCCGCGGTCACCCGCGGTGATGCCGATGCTGTGGTCCTCCTCCGCCCGGTCGAGGTCGCCGACATCCGGTCAGCGTCGTACGCGGGGGTGCGAATGCCCCAGAAGACGTCGTTCTTCGCGCCCAAGCCGCGCACCGGCCTGGTCTTCCGCTCGCTCGACGACTGATCGCTCCGGCCGGTCCCGCTCCCGTCGCGGCAATGCCCCAGGACCGAGGGCGGTCGACGATCAGGCGACCGTCCAGGTACCCCCGGAGCCGATGAGTCCAGCGAGGTCGCCGGCGCCATCACGTTCCGACGATTCGGCGAGCTGCTGCTGCACAGACGCCTCGTAGACCGGGCGGGCGACGTCCCGAAAAATGCCCATCGGCGTCGACTGTCCCGGGTGCTGGGCGAGGCGCGAGATGGCGAACGCCAGCGTCGGGTCGTGGCGGTGCTCGTCGTGGACGAGCAGACGGTCGACCCCGACCGTCGCCACGTCGACGATCTCACACTCACCGAACGCGTTCAGCGCCACGCCCTTCTCGCCATCGGCCCCGAAGCGGATCGGCTCGCCCTGCGTGAGGTCGATGATCATGTCGGCCCTGACGTCCTTGGCCGTGAGACCTTCGAACGCACCGTCGTTGAAGACGTTGCAGTTCTGGTAGATCTCGACGAACGCGGCGCCCTCGTGCTGGTGCGCTCGGCGCAGCACGTCCATCATGTGCGTGCGATCCATGTCGTGGGTCCGACCGACGAACGTGGCCTCGGCGCCGAGCGCCACCGACACCGGGTTGAACGGCTGGTCGAGCGACCCCAGCGGCGACGATTTCGTGATCTTGCCCACCTCACTGGTGGGCGAATACTGACCCTTGGTGAGGCCGTAGATCTGGTTGTTGAACATCACGATCTTGATGCCCATGTTGCGGCGCAGGGCGTGGATCAGGTGGTTCCCACCGATCGAGAGCATGTCGCCGTCGCCGCCGATCACCCAGACGTCGAGATCGGGGCGGGCCAGCTTCACGCCGGTCGCGACCGCCGGGGCCCGGCCGTGGATGCTGTGGATGCCGTAGGTCTCCATGTAGTACGGGAAGCGCGCCGCGCAACCGATCCCCGACACGAACACCGTGTTCTCGGGCTCGGTCCCCATCTCGGCGAAGAGCAACTGCATCGCCGCGAGGATCGAGTAGTCGCCGCAACCCGGGCACCAGCGGACCTCCTGGTCCGTCTGGTAGTCCTTGCGCTTGAAGGTGACTTGCTCGCCCATGGTCAGATCATCTCCAGGATCGCGGCTTCAATCTCCGAGGCTCGGAACGGCAAACCCTGCACCTTGGTGAGACTGCGGGCATCGACCAGGTACTCCGCCCGCACCAGACGCGAGAGCTGCCCGAGGTTCATCTCGGGCACGAGCACCTTGGTGTAGGACCGCAGGACGTCGCCCAGGTTCGCCGGGAACGGGTTCAGGTGCCGGAGGTGAGCGTGCGCCACCTTCTCGCCTCCGGCGCGCGCTTGGCGCACGGCCTGCAGCGCGACGCCCCAGGTGCTCCCCCACCCGAGCACGAGCAGGTCGGCACCATCGGGGTCGTCGACGTCGACGAGCGGGATGTCGTTGGAGATCCCTGCGACCTTCGCGGCCCGCAGATGCACCATCGTCTCGTGGTTGATCGGGTCGTAGTTGACGTTGCCCGTACCGTCTTGCTTCTCAATGCCGCCGATGCGGTGCATGAGACCCGGCGTACCCGGGAGCGCCCAGGGACGCGCCAGGGTCTCGGGGTCACGCAGGTACGGCCAGAACTCGTCGCCGTGGTTGCGCTCGGTCTGGAACGACACGCTGATGTCGGGCAGGTCGGTGATCTCGGGCAGCCGCCAGGGTTCGGCACCGTTCGCGAGATAGCCGTCGGTGAGCAGGAGGACCGGCGTGCGGTACTTGAGCGCGATGCGTGCCGCCTCGATCGCCGCGTCGAAGCAGTCGGACGGAGTGGACGCGGCCACGATCGGCATCGGCGCCTCGCCATGCCGGCCATACATGGCCAGCAGGAGATCGGCCTGCTCGGTCTTGGTGGGTAGACCGGTGGACGGGCCACCGCGCTGGACGTCGACGATGACCAGGGGCAACTCGAGGCTGATCGCCAGGCCCATTGCCTCGGACTTGAGGTCGACGCCCGGGCCGCTGGTTCCCGTCACCGCCAGGTGGCCAGCGAACGCGGCACCGATGGCCACGCCGATGGCGGCGATCTCATCCTCGGCCTGGAGCGTGCGCACGCCGAAGTTCTTGTGCTTGGACAACTCGTGGAGGATGTCGGACGCCGGGGTGATCGGGTACGACGCGTAGGTGACCGGCAACTTGCTCAACTGGCCCGCCGCCACGAGCCCGTAGGCCGTGGCGAGGTTGCCGGTGATCTGCCGGTAGGTACCTGGTTCCAGGCGGGCGGGCGCGATCTCGTACGGGTGCTCCCAGAGCTCAGCCGTGTCGCCGAAGTTGTACCCCGCCTTGAACGCCGCGAGGTTGGCCCCGAGCACGAGTTCGCGCTTGGCGAACTGCTTTGCGATCCAGGCCAGCGTGGGCTCGACCGGGCGGGTGTAGAGCCACGACAGCAGCCCCAGGGCGAAGAAGTTCTTGGACCGCTCGGCGTCGCGCGGCTTGACCCCGAGCTCCTTGGTGGCCTCGAGCGTCATGGAGGTCATCGGGACCTGGATCACCCGGAAGGCGGCGAGCGAGCCGTCTTCGAGGGGGCTCGCCTGGTACCCGGCCTTGTCGAGGTTGCGCTGCTCGAAGGCGTCGGAGTTGACCAGCAGCGTGCCGCCGGGTGCGAGCTCGCCGATGTTCGCGCTCAACGCAGCCGGGTTCATCGCCACCAGCACCGACGGGAGGTCACCAGGGGTGAGGATGTCGTGGTCGGAGATCTGGACTTGGAACGACGACACACCGGCGATCGTCCCGGCTGGCGCCCGGATCTCCGCCGGGTAGTTCGGCATCGTTGCGAGGTCGTTGCCGAAGGCCGCGCTGACATCGGTGAAACGGTCACCCGTGAGCTGCATTCCGTCGCCGGAGTCTCCGGCGAAACGGATCACGACCTGCGTGAGCTGCTCGGGCTTGAGCGACGTGGCGTCGGGGGTCACTCGTCCTCGTTTCGTGGATCTCGGTGTTCTCTCGGCATCGGACACGACCCGCAGAAGGCAGTGGTCGCGTGCGCCCACCAAGCCTCCGCCCGGCGTGCAGCCGTGGCAGAGTCTACGGCTCGGTCCGCCGCGATCCGGGACCGGGGAGGCCAGATCTCGTAATAGGCACAGGCCTGCCTCACCGGGGTCCGAGCGCTTCGACCGCTCGGGCCAACAGACGCTCACGCCGGGCTGGGGTGGAACGGGCCACCTGCCGAGCCTCCACCTCCACCTTGGCGCCGCGACCACCCGACGCGGTGGTGAAGAACCGCCGCCGCACGGAGCCGATGACCACCAACTCGTCTCCTGCCTCGACCGCTTCGAGCCAGACCGGCGGGTCCCAGACCGTGACCGGGACCGACGTCGAGACCTGGCGGGGCCCGCGACCACCCGTCCCCCGGCGCCCAGGGGCCGTGATGGGCGTGGCCAACGCCAGGGAGGCGACCCGGGCGCCGGAGGTGAGCACCCGGACCTCCACTCCCGTCGAGCAGGGGCCCCACAGGACCGCGACATTGCCCGCCGGCGGACCAGCCGCCGGTTCGACGGGATTCCCGGTCGGATTCCCGATCGGCTTGCTGGTCGACGATCCCGTCCCGGTTCCCATCTTCGTTCCCATCACCGCCCCTCTCGCGCGCCGGTCGTGCACCGGCGCTGCTGTGCGCATCGGGGGAAGGCGGGGGAAGGACAAAGGCAGGATTCGGGACGACCGAGCGACCTGACGCAAACCTACGTCCAGGGTGTGTCACTCATCTTCTGCGACCGCTGGTGGGGCAAGGTTCAGCGCAACGCGGCGACGCGGACGGCGACGTCGGTGAAGTCGGGATCGGCCCGCCGCACGCGGTCGAAGAGGTCACGAGCGGTCGAGACGTTGCCAGCCCGCTCCTCGAGGTCGGCCAGGGCGAACCACATCCTGAGGTGGTGCTCACGCGGGCGCGCCACGGACTTCGACTTCCGGCGCAGGATCTCGAGCGCGTCGTCGAGGCGGCCGCGGTCGGCCAGCGATCCGGCGAGCACGATGCGCCCCTCGGTGACGATCTCGGCCGAGGGCGACGACACCCCGAGCTCGTCCCAGAGCTCGTCGACCCGCTTCCAGCGCTTCTGTGCCCGATAACAGTCCATCAGGACAGGGTGCTGATCGGCAGCATCGGTGATCTCGACGAACGCCTCGAGCTCCTTGGACGCCGCCCGGTAGTTCCCCACCCGGTACTGGGCCAGACCCGTGAGCTCACGCACGGTCGCCGAGTCGGGCAACGCGTCGCGCACCGGCCTCAGGATCCGAACGGCATCCCGGTCGCGATCGTTGGCGAACGCTTCGGCCGCCTCCATCAATTGGCCAAGAAGGTACGGACCGCGCCGACCGGCCAGGCGCAGCACCTCGCGCTCGACGTCCGGCGTCGGCTTGGACTTGCGCCGACGCGGCGCCTCCGCCACGTATCGCTTGCCCTTCGGGGCGTCCTTGCGTGGCTTGGGCGTGCCCACGACCCGCAGCGGCGCGGGCGGTCGCACCCGGGCCGGGGCTTCGTCGAGTGCTGGGGCCGCAGCGTGATCGGACCTCGGTGCTCCGTGCGGACCGAAACCAGCACCCTTCGGATCAGGCCGCCGACCCGCCGGCGCGCGAGAACCGCGGGCGGAAGCACCGCTCCGGGTCGAACCCGTGCCGCTCCGAGATCCTCCGGTACCACCATCGCTCCGCGAACCGCCCGTGCGCGAACCGCCAGTGCGCGAACCGCCGGAGGGGGCGCCACCCGTGCGCGAACCGCCAGTGCGCGAACCGCCGGTGGGGGCGCCACCCGTGCGCGAACCGCCAGTGCGCGAACCGCCGGAGGGGGCGCCACCCGTGCGCG
>JBAXBB010000128.1:0-7486 GCA_037142235.1 Actinomycetes bacterium | reverse complement strand
CGGTGACTTCCGCAGGAGCCTCAGCGGCCTCGGTGACTTCCGCAGGAGCCTCAGCAGCCTCGGTGACTTCCGCAGGAGCCTCAGCGGCCTCGGTGACTTCCGCAGGAGCCTCAGCGGCGGCCGGGGCGGGCGGCGGGGTCGCGGCGCCGGGCTTCTCGGCCTTGACCGTGCTCTTGGCCGGCCCGCGTCCGGTGACGTGGCCGCGACGATTCAACTTGGTGTCGGGGTTCGGCCGCTCGGCGGTGAAGGTCTCCCACACCCCCGTGACGGTCAGGAGCTTCTGGACCTGCTCGGAGGGCTTGGCGCCCTTGCGCAGCCAGTCGAGAGCGCGGTCGGAGTCGATCTGCACCCGCGACGGCTCCTCGCGGGGTCCGTAGTGCCCGATGGTCTCGATGATCCGCCCGTCGCGGGGGGAACGGGAGTCGGCGACCACGACGCGGTAGGTCGGCTGCTTCTTCTTGCCGACACGCATGAGCCGGATCTTGACTGCCACGGGTTCCCTTTCCGACCACTCGGGTCGAACGGTGCTGGAGTTCGGAGGCTCCGGGGTCGGACCCCGGACACGAAGGCGTCAGGCTAGCCGGTGGGGAATCCGCCCGGTCCACCCGGTCCACCCGGCCCGCCGAGGCCCCCGAGGCTCCCGAGGCTCCCGAGGTCGAGCCCCGGCGGGAGGCCCGGTCGGCGCCCCTTGCCCTTCTTCCCCGGCTTCCCCGCCCGACCCATCGACCGGATCATCTGCGACACGGTCTTGAACTGCTTCAGGAGGGCGTTGACGTCCTGGGTGGTGGTGCCGCTGCCCCGAGCGATCCGGATCCGGCGGGACCCGTCGATGGAGGTCGGGTTGCGGCGCTCCTCGAGGGTCATGGAGCAGATGATCGCCTCGATCCGGGTGAGCTGGCCCTCGTCGATCTGCGCGTCACGGAGCTCCTTGGGCACCCCCGGGAGCATCGCCACCAGGTTCTGGAGCGGACCCATCTTGCGCATCTGGCGCATCTGGTCGAGGAAGTCCTCGAGGGTGAACTCGCCCCGACGGAACTTCTCGGCCGACGCCGCCGCCTGATCGGCGTCGAACGCCTCCTCGGCCTTCTCGATCAGCGTGAGCACGTCTCCCATGCCGAGGATCCGACTGGCCATGCGGTCGGGGTGGAAGGCCTCGAAGTCCTCGAGCTTCTCGCCCACTCCGGCGAACATGATCGGCCGCCCGGTGACCTCCTTGACCGAGAGCGCGGCGCCGCCGCGGGCGTCGCCGTCGAGCTTGGTCAGCACGATGCCGGTGAGGTCGATGGTCTCGGCGAAGGCCTCGGCCACGTTGACCGCTTCCTGTCCGGTCATCGCGTCGACCACGAGCAGCGAGTCGTCGGGCGCCACGGCCTCGCGGACCCGGCGCAACTCGTCCATGAGGTCGGTGTCGATCTGGAGCCGGCCGGCGGTGTCGACGATGACCACGTTGCGGCCGAGCCGCTGAGCCTCCTCGAGGCCGTTGCGGGCGACCTCCACCGGGTCGGTGCCGATCGAGCAGACCGGAACCCCGACGCGCTCCCCGAGGACCCGCAGCTGCTCCACCGCCGCGGGCCGCTGGAGGTCGGCGCCGACGAGCAGCACGCGCTTGCCGTCGCGCTCGAGCAGTCGGGCGAGCTTCGCCGACGCCGTCGTCTTGCCCGAACCCTGCAGCCCCGCCATGAGGATGACCGTGGGCGGCTTCGGGTTCATCGTGAGCCGCCCCGCCGTACCCCCGAGGGTGGCGACGAGCTCCTCGTGCACGATCTTGATCACCTGCTGGCCCGGCGTGAGGCTCTTCGCCACCTCCGCGCCGTTCGCACGGTCCTTGATCCGGGCGATGAACGCCTTGACCACCCTGACGTTGACGTCGGCCTCGAGCAGGGCCAACCGGATTTCACGGGCGACCTCGTCGATGTCGGACTCCGTCAGCGCCCCGCGCCCACGCAGTCGCTTGAAGATCCCCTCGAAACGGTCGGAGAGGGCGTCGAACACCGCGCTACCCCACCAGCGCCGAGGCGAACTCGTCGGGATCGAAGGTCACGAGATCGTCGGCACCCTCCCCCAGGCCCACCATCTTCACGGGGACCCCGAACTCCGCCTCGATCGCGAGCACCACGCCGCCTTTGGCGGTGCCGTCGAGCTTGGTGAGGACGACGCCGGTGATCTCGACCGACTGCGCGAACTCGCGCGCCTGCGTGAGCCCGTTCTGCCCGGTGCTGGCGTCGAGGACCAGCAGCACCTCCTGGAGCGCACCGGGACGGCGTTCCACGATGCGCTTGAGCTTCTCGAGCTCGTTCATCAGGTTGACCTTGGTGTGGAGGCGCCCCGCGGTGTCGACGATGACGAGGTCGAGACCACGCGCCACGGCCTTGTCGACGGCGTCGAAGACCACTGCGCCCGGATCGCCGCCGTCCTGACCGCGCACGAGGTCGCAGTCGAGGCGGTCGGCCCAGGTGGCGAGCTGGTCGGCGGCGGCAGCTCGGAAGGTGTCGGCGGCGGCGAGGAGCACCCGACGACCCGCGCCCCGCTCGCGCTTGGCGAGCTTGGCGGTGGTCGTGGTCTTGCCCACCCCGTTCACCCCCACCATCAGCCAGACCGTGGGGCCGGTGGCGGCGTAGCGCAGCGACCGGTCGCCGGCGGTCGCCGTCAGGCGCTCCGCGATCTCCGCCTGCAAGAGCGCCGGCAGCGTCGCGGCGTCGGCGTTGGCGCGGCGAGCACGCTCCCGCACACCGGCGACCACCGCCTCGGTGGTGGCCATCCCCACGTCGGCGAGTAGCAGGGTCTCCTCGAGCTCGTCCCAGTCGTCGTCGGTGAGCCCACCGGTGCGACGAAGCGTGCCGAGCAGTCCGGCGAAGGTGGAGCGGGTCCGACCCAGTCGGTCGCGCAGGCTCGCGGACTCCGGCGCGGGCTCGGACTCCGGCGCGGGCTCGGACTCCGGCGCGGGCTCCGGTTCGGACTCCGGCGCGGGCTCCGGTTCGGGCTCGGACGCGGCCGGGAACGGCAGCGTGGGCCGGCGGACGAGCACCTCGGGACCGCGCCGGGCGCGCACGATCCGCGGCAGGACGATCAGGACGACCGCGAGGACGAAGATCCCGACGAGGACGACGAGCGCAGTGGAGGACACGGTCCGCGGAGGCTACCGGGCGGTCCGGGGCCCTAGGCGGGTGTGAAGACGTCGCGGGCGCGCTGACTCACGACCCGCGAGGACCCGCCTGGCGGCATCGACACACCGTAGAGCACGTCGGCCGCCTCCATGGTCCGCTTCTGGTGCGACACCACGACCAGTTGGGCCTCGCCCCGGAACTCGTGGATGAGGTCGAGGAAGCGGTGCAGGTTCACGTCGTCGAGCGCCGCCTCGACCTCGTCGAGGAGGTAGAAGGGCGAGGGACGGGCCCGGAAGACGGCGAACAGGTAGGCCAGGGCGGTGAGGGACCGCTCCCCACCGGAGAGCAGGGAGAGCCGGCGGACGTTCTTCCCCGAGGGTCGAGCCTCGATCTCGACCCCGGTGTTGAGCAGGTCGGACGGATCGACGAGGGAGATCCGACCCGAGCCGCCGGGGAACAGCGTGGTGAACAAGGCGTTGAAGTGCCCGGACACGTCGGCGAAGGCCTGGGTGAAGACCGTCACGATCTCCTGGTCGACCGCCCGGATGACCCGTGACAGCTCGCGACGGGTGGACTTGACGTCGTCGAGCTGCTCCTGGAGGAAGCGGTGCCGCTCAGCCAGCGCGTCGTGCTCTTCGAGCGCCAGGGGATTGATCGGTCCCATCTGCCGGAGGTCACGTTCGAGGTCCCGGGCCCGCCCGGCGAGCGTGGTGCCCTCCGGGATCTCGGGCACCGGTGCTGCGAGCGCGACCAGGGGCTCGACCTCGTACTCGGACCGCAGCGTCTCGACCGCGCCCTCGAGGCGTACCTTCGCCTCGGCGTCCTCGACCTCGATGCGTGACAGACGCTCGTGCGCAGAGGCGAGACCACGCTGGAGTTCACCGCGCTCGCGTCGCAACCGGGCGAGCTGCTCGGTCGACGCCCGGGCCGCCTCCGTGTGGATGCGGCGAGCCTCGCTCAGCCGTTCGTGCACGCTGCCGATGCGCTCGCGCAGACCCACCAGCCGCTCCTCGAAACGGGCGAGCGACTCGTCGCGGTCCATGAGCATCCGGCGACGCCGTTCGGCCTGCGCCTGGGCCTCCGGGTCGCGGGCCGCCAAACGGGCGTCGACCTCCTCGAGGCGCGCCGCGAGCACCCGGCGGCGCTCCTCGGTGGTGGCCCGCCGCATCTCGGACGCGCGCGCGGCTCCGAGCGCGGCACGCGCCGACTCGAGCGCACGCACCGACTCGGCCCGTTCGACCTCGGCGTCGACGGCGATCTCGGCCGCTTCGTCGACCGCGGCCTGCGTGACTCCCACCACCGGTCCGCCGGCACCGATACGCCAAGGTCCCGTGCCGCCCAGACGCGAGCCGTCGGTGGTGACCACCACGAGATCGGGTTGCGACACGACGAGATCGAGGGCGACGCGCCAGGAGTCGACGAGCACCGTGTGCGCAAGCATGCGACCCAGGACCGGCGCCAGCCCGGCGACGTCGGTGCGCACGAGTTCGGCGACCGGTCGGGCCCCGGGCGGCACGAGGGCCGGCTGGGCGCTGGACCCGTCAGCGGCGTCGGCGACGAGCAGCAAGGCCTGGAGCCCATCGTTGGCGCACCGTTCGACCGTCGATCGCACGGAGGCGCCGTGGCGGACCACCACCGAGAGCATGGCGTCACCGAGGGCGGCGGCGACGGCGGCCTCGGCGCCGGCGTCGATCTCGAGGTGGTCGACCAGCGCGCCGACGACACCGTCGAAACCGTTGAGCGCGCCCGCGCCCCCGGCCCGACGGGTGGCTTCGAGTTGCTGCCCGAGCGCCTCGGCCCGGGCCCGCTTGTTCGCCGAGTCGGCCTCCGCCGAACGCCAGCGTTCCTCCGCCGCGCGCACCAGACCCTCGGCGACGTCGACCGCGAGGGGCGCTTCGGTCCCGGGCAGCGTGAGCGATGCTTCAAGGTCGAGTGACGCCAACTGCTCGCGGAGCGCGACGGCATCGGCAACGAGGGTCTCGACGACCCCTTCGTCGGCGGCGGCCGCGAGCTGACGTTGGACCCCGCGTCGCTTCTCGGCGAGCAGCGACGTGAGCCCACGGGTGCGTTCCCGCATCGACTCGGCCCTCACCAATTCGTCGGCGAGTTCGTCGGCGCCGAGTTCGGCGAGTGCCTGCTCCGCGGCCACCACCGCTTCGTCGAGCTCACCCAGCCGGGCGCGGGTCTCCCCTTCCCGGGCGACCAGCGTGGTGCGCTCCTCGCGAAACCCGTCGATCCGAACCTGCTGCGCGTCGATCTGGCGTCCGAGCAGGTGCAGGCGGATGGCGCGCAACTCCGCGACGACGGAGTCGTGGCGACGCGCGGCGTCGGCCTGCCGCTCGAGCGGACCGAGCTGGCGCTTCACCTCGCGCAGGAGGTCGCCGAGCCGGAGCAGGTTGCCCTCGGTCGCGGTGAGACGTCGTTCGGCGCGCTCCTTGCGCCGCCGGAACTTGAGGATGCCCGCCGCCTCCTCGATGATCGCCCGACGCTCCTGCGCCGACGCGTTCAACACGGTGTCGAGCTGGCCCTGTCCGACGATGACGTGCTGCTGGCGGCCGACGCCCGCATCGGAGAGCAGGTCCTGCACGTCGAGGAGCCGACACGGCACCCCGTTGATCTGGTACTCGGACTCACCCGTGCGGAACAGCGTGCGGGTGATGGTGACCTCGGAGAACTCGATCGGCAGGAGGCCGGCCGTGTTGTCGATTGTGAGCGAGACCTCCGCCCGACCCAACGCGGTGCGCGACGCGGTGCCCGCGAAGATGACGTCGTCCATCTTGCCGCCGCGCAGGGATCGTGGACCCTGCGCGCCGAGCACCCACGCGACCGCATCGACGAGGTTCGACTTTCCCGAGCCGTTCGGGCCGACGACGACGGTGACCCCCGGCTCGAAGGTCAACTCGGTCTTGTCGGCGAAGGACTTGAAGCCCTTCAGGGTCAACGACTTCAGGAACACGCGCGGGTCCCTCCTTCTCCGGGCGGATCGTAGCGACGGACCGGGACCGATCCCCGCAGCGGGGACCGTTGGTTATCCACAGATTTCGACGGACCGGACCCGGTCGGGCCGGGCTCAGGCGGTTGGCCGGACCGAGCCCAGCCAGTTGGTCGGGTCAGCGCCTCAGGCTTGACAACCCGGACACCACGACGCCGTGCGCCCTGCGTGGAGCTCGCGTTCGATGACCGTGCCGCACGACGGGCAGGGACTGCCGGCCCGGGCGTGCACCCGGTGCTGGTCCTGGTAGCCGCCCACCCGGCCGGCCAGATCCACGTACTGGCCGTCGCGCAACGACGACCCGCCGGCCGCGATCGCCTCCGAGAGCACCGCTCGCGTGGCCCCGACCAACGCCTCCACCTCGACGGGGCCGACGTCGCGCGACGGGCGCCCAGGGGCGATCCCCACCCGGTGGAGGATCTCGTCGGTGTAGATGTTGCCCAGCCCCGCCACGGCCGTCTGGTCGAGCAGGCGGGCCTTGACCGCGACCCGCCGCCCGGCGAGCCCGGCGGCAAGGTCCGCCGCGGTCAACTCGTCGAGCGCGTCGGGGCCGAGGTGGCCCAGGGCGAGGGGGCGGGCCCCCGCGCCCGGCGCCGTCGACCGGAAGACGTGACCGAAGGTCCGCGGGTCGACGAAGCGCAGCTCCGTGCCTGCGTCGAGGGTCCACACCACGTGGGTGTGCGCCGGCCGGTCGGTCCCGGCACGCCCAGTCCGCAGCTGGCCCGACATGCCGAGGTGCACGATCACGACGTCGTGGACCGGGGCCGGTCCTCCGGCGCCGGTCGGGGCACCGAGGTCCAGCACGAGGAACTTCCCGACGCGACCCGTCGCGACCACCGTGCGACCCACGACCGTCACTCGATGGGCCTCCACGTCGGGGTCACGCCGGACCGCCCGGTCGCGTCCGACCTCGAAGCGGTGCACCACGCGGCCGCGCACCAGGTCGTCGAGCCCGCGGCGGACGACCTCGGCCTCAGGGAGTTCCGGCATCCTGGACGAGGGCATCCCAGGCGGACCGGGCGGCCGCCTGCTCGGCCGCCTTCTTCGAGCGGCCCTCACCGTGACCGCGCACAGCACCCGCGACCGTCACCATCGCGAAAAACCGCTTCGAGTGGTCAGGGCCCTCGTCGCGCACCTGGTAGCGGGGTAATACCTCGAACTGGCGGAGCGTAAGTTCTTGGAGCCGAGACTTGAAGTCGTCGTCGCCGGGCCCGGTGGCCCCGTGCTCGATGAGCGGCCCGAAGAGACCCAGGACCAGCGTGCGCGCCGCCTCCCACCCCGCATCGAGGTACACGGCGGCGATCACCGCCTCCATGGCGTCGGCCAGCACCGACCGCTTCTCGCGACCGCCGGACTCCGCCTCCCCCTTCCCGAGCACCAAGGCGGGCCC
>JBAXBB010000127.1:0-7487 GCA_037142235.1 Actinomycetes bacterium | reverse complement strand
CCCCGATGCTGACCAACGCCCCCACCGACCCCGAGATCCGGGCCCAGATGATCGACACCGTGCGCACCTGGGTCGCCCGCGAGGTGATCCCGGTCGCCAGCGAGCTCGAGCACGCCGACACCTACCCCGCCGAGATCGTCGAGGGGATGAAGGCACTCGGGCTGTTCGGGCTGACCATCCCCGAGGAGCACGGCGGCCTGGGCCTCGACCTCCTCACCTACATCGGGGTGATCGAGGAGCTGGCCTACGGCTGGATGACCCTGTCGGGTGTCGTGAACACCCACACGATGTGCGCCACACTCATCGCCACCCACGGCACCGACGAGCAACGGCAGCGCTGGCTGCCCCAGATGGTCGACGGCGCTCGGCGCGGCGCGCTGTCGCTGTCGGAACCCGATGCCGGCACCGACACCCGCAACCTCTCCTGCCGAGCGGTGCGCGACGGCGACGAATGGGTCGTCAACGGCACCAAGGCCTGGGTGACCAACGGCGAGCGGGCCGGTCTCGTCGCCCTCGCCGCCCGCACCGAGGAGGGCATCTCCGCGTTCGTGGTGGAAAAGGATCCCGGTCCGGTGTTCGAGGGGATCTCGGTCTCGAAGAACGTCGGCAAGCTCGGGTACAAGGGCATCGAGACGGTCGAGATGGCCTACGTCGACCACCGCCTCCCCCTCGACGCGCTGGTCGGCACGCCCGGCCGGGGCCTGCCCCAGATCCTCAGCGTGCTCGAGGTGGGCCGCATCAACATCGCCTCACGCGCCGTGGGCGTGGCTCGCGCGGCGTTCGACGCGGCCCTCGCGTACGCCCAGGTGCGTCACACGATGGGCCAGCCCATCGCCGAGCACCAGGCCATCCAACTCAAGCTCGCCGACATGGCCACCCAGCTCGAGGCCGCCCGGCTGCTCACGAAGTCGGCGGCCGAACGCAAGGCGCGCGGCGAGCGCTGCGACGTGGAGGCGGGCATGGCCAAGCTCTTCGCGAGCGAGGCGGCGTTCACGATCGCCACCGAGGCGATGCGCATCCACGGCGGCATCGGGTACACGACCGACCTGCCGGTGGAGCGCTACTTCCGCGACGCTCCGCTGATGATCATCGGCGAAGGCACCAACGAGATCCAGCGCCTCGTCATCGCCCGAGGCCTCCTCGCCCGCGCCCGCGAGTGACCAGCGTTTGTTCGTTGGTCGCGCCCCTGGCGCGTACCAACGAACAAACGCTCAGAAGGTGGCGTCGGGGTGCTGGCCCAGCCGGGGGACGGGACCGGTCACGGTGCGGGAGCGCCCGCGGAACGTGACCGGTCCGTTGACGCTCTCCGTGAAGGCGTCACCCACCGGATCGGGGACGCGCACGATGCCGTCGTTGAGGCGCACCTGCGGATCGGCGAGCACGTCGGCGGGTGACGCCACCGGTGCCCACCACACCCCCGCGGCGTCGAGTCGCTCCGCCCACTCCGCGAGCGGGCGCGACCCGAACTCGGCGTCGAGCACGGCGATGACGTCGCGGCTGTTCCGGCGCAGCGTGCGGCCACTCTGGAACCGCTCGTCGTCGAGCAGGTCCTCCCGACCCAGCGCGACCAGCACGTTGCGCAGGTGCCGGTCGGCCTCGAGGCAGGTGAGGAACAGCCACTGGTCGTCGGCGGTGAGGTAACAGTTCATCAGGGGCGTCTGGGTCACGTCGCGCGCCTCGCCCGCCGCCACCTTGCCGAGCGCCGACTGGAGCCCGAGGTCCCAGCCGAGCATGTAGGTGCCGGCGCGCAGGAGTGACGTCTCGACCACGCACCCCTCGCCGGTGGCCCGCTGCTGGAGGACCCCGCCGAGGATCCCGGCCAACACGGCCAGGGCGGTCACGTGGTCACCCATCGCACCGCGTGCGTTGAGCGGGTCGCCGTTCAGCGCCAGTTGGTGCGACATCCCGCTGCGCGCCCAGAAGGCCCCCAGGTCGTAGGACGGCCGGTCACGGTCGGGCCCGGCGAGGCCGTAGCCGCTCACGCTGCAGTACACGAGGTGAGGATGACGCACCGACGTGGAGTCCGCGTCGAGACCGAAGCGGTCGAGCACATCGGGCTTGAGGTTGGTGACGAACACGTGGGCGTCGTGGAGCAGGGCCTCCATCCGGGCCCGGCCGGCCTCGGTGGTGAGGTCGAGCACCAGGGACCGCTTGCCGCGGTTGTCGAGCTGGTACGCCGGGTTGGGCAGGTCGGCGGCCGCGCCGATGGCCCCGAAGACGTTGCGCATCGGATCGCCGGTGGGGGCCTCGACCTTGATGACGTCGGCACCCCAGTCGGCGAGGAGGCCCGCCGCGGCCGGCGCGGCGACCCACACGCCGAGCTCGACCACCCGCAGGTCGGCGATCGCCGGCAGCGGCACGGTCGACGGCGTCTTCACATCGGCGAGTATTGCATTCTCCTCGGTCGATAACTACCTTCTCCCCACGATGGACACCCGAGACACGCCGGAGCAGGCCGAGCTGCGCAGCTCGGCCCGGCGGCTCAGCGCCGAGCTCGCCGCCCACACCGTGGCCGACCTCGACGACGCCGACCGCACCGCCCGACTCCGGGCTGCGATCACCGCGGCGGGCTGGCTCGAACTCCGCGACGACGCCGGTGACGGCGCCCCTCTCGCCGGCGGCGTCGAGGCGGCGATCGTGGCCGACGCCCTCGGCGGCGCGGTCGCCGACGCCGCCTTCACCGGCCCGCTGCTCGCCGCCGATCTCGGCCGCCGCGCCGGCGTCACCGGTCCGGCCGCCGCGGTCGCGTCCACCCCCGACCTGTCGACGGTCGCGGCGGTCGCCGACCCCACCACCACGATCGGGCTCGTCGCCGTCGACGTGGAGCCCGCGGTCGGTGCGGCGTGGGTGCTCGTCCCCGACGGCCCGGGGCATCGACTCGCCACGCTGACGGTCCCCGCCCCCGACGCCGACGCCACGGACCTCACCCGCCGCGTGCGGACCGTCCCCGCCGGCACGACGGTGACGCCCGTCGCCACGAGCGGTCTCCTCACCGCCCACGACCTCGCCGCCTGGACCGCGCTCGGCCTGGCCCTCACCAGCGCCGACCTGGTCGGGCTGATGCGCGGCGTCCTCGACCTCACGGTCACGTACGCCGGCGACCGCCACCAGTACGGCGTGGCCATCGGCTCCTTCCAGGCCGTGGCGCACCTTCTCGCCGAGGCCCGGTGCCTGCTCGACGGCTCCCGCTCGATCTCGCAGTACGCAGCGTGGGCCGTCGACGCCCTCCCGCCGGCCGAGGCGCTCGAGGCCGGCCGGATGGCCAAGGCCTACGCCGTGCGCGCCGCGCGGACCGTGTGCGAGACGGCGGTGCAGGTGCACGGCGGCATCGGCAACACCTGGGAGTGCATCGTGCACGTCTACCTCCGCCGGGCGCTGCTGTCGTCGCAGTGGTTCGGCGACGACGGCGCCGCCCTGGCCCACCTGGGCGCCTCCCGACTGGGGGTCGACGATGGACTTCTGTGACTCTCCGGCCGAGGCCGACTTCCGGGCCCGCCTGCGCGCCTGGCTGGTGGACCACAACCCCGGCCTGCCCGCCTCCTCGACCGACGACGAGTACTGGGAGCGCGCGGCCGAGTGGCACACCGCGCTCTACGGGGCCGGGTTCTTCGGACTGTCGTGGCCGCAGCGCTACGGCGGCCACGAGCTCCCACCCGTCTTCGACGTCATCCTCGACGACGAGCTCGCCGACGCCGGCGCACCACCGCGCCCGTCGCTCGGCTACCTCGTCCAGGGGATCTCGGTGCACGGCAGCGAGGCGATCAAGGACCAGTTCCTGCCCGGGCTCATCGACGGCTCCGAGCGCTGGTGCCAGGGCTTCAGCGAGCCCGACGCCGGTTCCGACCTGGCCGCGTTGCGCACCACCGCGGTGCGCGACGGCGACGAGTACGTGATCCACGGCCACAAGATCTGGACCAGTTACTCCGACATCGCCGAGTGGTGTCTCCTCCTCGCCCGTACCGATCCCGACACCCCCAAGCACAAAGGCCTCTCCGCCTTCGCGATCCGGATGGACCAGCCCGGCATCGAGCAGCGCCCGTTGAAGATGATCAACGGCATCACCACCGAGTTCGGACAGGTCCACTTCGACGGCGCCCGCGTCCCGGCCGACCACATGATCGGCGCACCGGGTGAGGGCTGGCGACTCGCGATGACCATCGTGAGCCACGAGCGCGAACCCGGTGAGCTCGGCTACGTGAGCCGCTACAACAAGACCGTCAAGGACCTCGAGCAGACGGTGCGCGCCGATCTGGGGGCCTACCGACCCGACCAGCGCGAGGCCGTGGTGTGGGCCCGCACCCAGGTCGAGATGCTGCGCAAGCACGTCAGCCGCCGACTCTCCGAGCGCCTCGACGGCATCGACCACGGCCCCGACGGCTCCATCGACAAGCTGCTGATGACCTGGGTCGAGCAGGCCGTCGGTGCCGCGGCTCTGGCGGTGGCGGGCGCGCACGCCGTCACCGACACCGAGAACGTCGCCCTCAAGACCTACCTGTACAGCCGGGCCCAGAGCGTCATGGGGGGCACGTCGCAGGTGCAGAAGAACATCATCGCCACCCGCATCCTCGGCCTCCCGGCCTGAGCCGCCTCGCCACGCCGAGCACGTCCGATCACGTCCGATCACGTCCGAGCACCCCGAGAGGACCCCCATGTACGACGCCCTGCCCGACGCCATCACGGTCGAGGCCGCCGGCCCGATCCGCATCGTGCGCCTGAACCGCCCCGAGCACCTCAACGCCACCAACCCCGACCTGCACCTCGCGCTCACCAAGGTGTTCCCGTTGCTCAGCGCCGACACCGGGGCGCGGGTGGCGGTCATCACCGGCAACGGGCGGGCCTTCTCGGCCGGAGGCGACTTCGGCCTGCTGCAGGCCATGATCGACGACCGCGAGATCCGGCGGGCCACCCTCGCCGAGGGTCGTGAGCTCGTGCTCAACATGCTCCAGTGCCGCGTCCCGGTGGTCGCGGCGGTCAACGGACCCGCCGTCGGGCTCGGGTGCAGCCTGGTCGCGCTGTCCGACGTGGTCTACATGGCCGAGTCGGCGTTCCTCGCCGACCCCCACGTGGCGGTGGGCCTCGTCGCGGCCGATGGCGGCCCGATCGTCTGGCCCCTGCACACGAGCCTCCTGCTGGCCAAGGAGTACGCCTTCACCGGCGACCGCATCACCGCCCAGCGGGCGGCCCAGATCGGCCTGGCCAACCACGTCGTCCCCGACGGCGAGGTCCTCGAGGCCGCCCTGGCCGCCGCCGAGCGGATCGCCGCCCTGCCCCAGCAAGCGGTGGAGGCGACCAAGCGGGTGCTGAACCTGCACGTCGAGCGGGCGGTGCTCGACACCATCGACTTCGCCCTGGGGGCCGAGTCGGCGTCGTTCGACACCGACGACCTCCAGCGCAACGTCGCCAAGTTCCTCGGCAACTGACCCGGCGACCGACCCTGGCCCGTCCGGCGGGCATCGGGTAGAACGGTCGGACCGGACGCCACCAGCCAGGAGCTCTCGTGGAGCCGATCTCGTTCGACCCGTACAACGCCGACATCGCCGCCGACCCGTACCCCCTCTACTCGCGGATGCGCGACGAGGCACCGCTGTACTACAACGACGAATTCGACTTCTACGCGGTCACCCGGTACGAGGACTGCGAACGCGGCCTGGTCGACGCCCGCCACCACGTCTCCGGACGCGGCGGGATCCTCGAGCTCATCAAGGCCGACCTCGAGATGCCCCCGGGCACGCTCATCTTCGAGGACCCGCCCAGCCACACGGTCCACCGCAGCCTGCTCTCGCGCGTGTTCACCCCCCGCCGGGTCTCGGCGCTCGAGCCGCAGATCCGGGCCTGGTGCGCCGAGTGCCTCGACCCGCTCCGCGATGCCGACGAGATCGACTTCGTGGCCGACCTCGGCGCCCAGATGCCCATGAAGGTCGTGGGCATGCTGTTCGGGATCCCCGAAGACGACCAGGCCAAGGTCCGCGACGCCTCCGACGCCCGCCTGCGTACCGAAGCCGGCAAGCCGATGGTGGTCGAGGACAACCCCACCTTCGGCAGCGAGGGCTTCGCCGACTACATCGACTGGCGCCTCGACCACCCGTCCGACGACCTGATGACCGAGTTGCTCCACACCGAGTTCGTCGACGAGCACGGCGTCGGCCGCACCCTGACGCGCGACGAGGCCCTCATGTACACCACGGTCGTCGCCGGGGCCGGCAACGAGACCACCACGAAGTTGATCGGCTGGGCGGGCAAGGTGCTCGGAGAGCACCCCGACCAGCGCGCGGCGTTGGTCGCGGACCGGTCGCTCGTCCCCAACGCGATCGAGGAGCTGCTGCGCTTCGAGCCACCCGGTCCACACATCGGCCGCTACGTCCCCGCCGACGTCGAGTGGCACGGGCAGACCGTGCCCGCGGGGAGCGCGATGCTCTTCGTCGTGGCATCGGGCAACCGCGACGAACGCCGCTGGCCCGACGCCGGGCGCTTCGACGTCCACCGGGAGATCGGCTCCCACCTCGCGTTCGGGTACGGCATCCACTTCTGCCTCGGTGCGGCCCTCGCCCGCCTGCAGGGTCGGATCGCCCTCGAGGAGATCCTGGCGCGCTTCCCCGAGTGGGAGGTCGACCTCGACCGGGCCCACCTCGCGTCCACGTCCACCGTGCGCGGCTGGGAGACCCTCCCAGCCCGCGTGCGCTGAGTCGCCGGCGGCGGCGGCCGAACCGGGAGGAACCACCATGGGAATGCTCGACGGGAAAGTCGCCGTCATCACCGGCGCCGGGTCCGGAATGGCCAAGGCCTCGGCGCGCCTGTTCGTCGCGGAGGGAGCCCGGGTGATCGCGGCGGATCTCAGCGGTGCCGAGCAGGACACCGCCCGCGAGCTCGGTGACCACGTCGTGCCGGTGCACTGTGACGTCACCGACGAAGACGACGTCGCCGCCGCGGTCGAGCGGGCCGTCGCCGAGTTCGGGCGCCTCGATGCACTCCTCAACGTCGCCGGGATCGGCCTGCCCACCCCGATGACCAGGACCGACCGCTCGACCTACGACGCGGTGATGGACGTCGACTGCCGCGGCGTGTTCCTCGGCATGAAGCACGCGATCCCCGCCATGATCGCCGGCGGTGGCGGCTCGATCGTCAACTGGTCGTCGGTGGGGGGCCTCAACGCCGCCTCCGACCGCATGCCGGTGTCCGTGTACAACGCGGCCAAGGCGGCGGTGATCTCGTTCACCAAGTCGGCGTCGGCCGAGTACGGCCACAAGGGCATCCGGGCCAACGCCCTGTGCCCCGGCTTCATCGAGACCGAGATCATGGGCGCCTCGGGAGGGGAGCACTTCCCCGCCATGTACGAGAAGTCGTCGATGAGGCGGGCGGGTCGCCCCGAGGAGGTGGCCGAGGTCGCCGCGTTCCTCTGCTCCGATCGGGCGTCGTTCGTCTCGGGCGCCATCATCCCCGTCGACGGCGGCTGGTCGGCCCGGCTGCCGTGACCGCCCCCTCCGCCGGTT
>JBAXBB010000126.1:0-7566 GCA_037142235.1 Actinomycetes bacterium | reverse complement strand
CGCGAGGTGTCAGCGGTGGGCCGACACCGCCGCGAGGGGTGACGGGGCCGGTGCGTAGCGGGGGAGTGCCGGGTACACCGAGGCCAGGGTGCCGTCGACCTCGTGGATCCGTCGTGCGTCCCGTGGAGCCGAGAGCAGCCAGCGCGCCACGACCAGCAGTTCGTCGATCTCTTGGCGGGCGGGCGGACGGGCGGGGTCGGGGCGTGCCGGGACCGGGTCGTGGTCGACGAGGCGGCCACCGTCGATCGTGATGGTGCCGTAGCCGTCTTCGATCACGACCCGTCCGACCGACCGCACCGCCCGCACGAGCCGTTCCCGTCCCAGGGCCCGGGCGAGACCGGCGAGGCGGTCGCGGGTGGCTGCCGCTTCTTCGAACCGTTCGTCGCGAGCGAGGGAGTGCATGCGCGTCTCGAGTGGACCGAGGAGGGCATCGGGCTCGCTCGTCAGCCCGCGGCGGACCTGCTCGACGATCGCGGCGTAGTCGGCTTCGGCGCAATGCCCGGAGCACGGGCACGCGGCGTTCCCGAGGAGAGCGGGGAGGCAGGGATCTCCGACGGTGGGGGCCGAGCGACCGACGCGGCGCGGGCATCGCCGCAGCGGTGCGGCGCTCTCGATCGCCTCGCGGACCCGGTGCGCGCCCGCGGAAGTCCGGAAGGGGCCGAGGTAGAGCGCGCCGTCGTCGCGGACGTCGCGGACGACCGTGAGCCGCGCAAAGCGCTCTCCCAGTGTGAGTTTGAGGTAGGCGTAGGCGCGCCAGGCTTTTGCCTGACGGTTGAACCGCGGGTCGTGCTCGTGGATGAGGCGGATCTCGCGGACCGCCGCCTCGAGTGGATGGGCGCACGGGACGACCGTGATGGAGTCGGTCTCGCGCAGGAGTTGGGGGACCTTGCGGCGGTCGTCGCTGCTGAAGTAGCTGCGGACACGCGACCGCACGTTGGTGGCCTTCCCGACGTAGAGCACGCCGCCGTGGCGGTCGCGGAAGAGGTAGACGCCCGGGGTGCGGGGCAGGCAGGCCGTGAGCGCCAATTTGGCCGACGACGGGTGCGCCCGCATGGTGGGCAGCGCCAGGAGGTCGTCGAGTCCGAGGACTCCCAGGGTGGCCGCCCGTTCGAGCAGGGCGTGCAGCACGTCGAGCGTGGCGCGGGCATCGTCGAGGGCGCGGTGGCTGGGCTCGGTGCGCGTGCGCACGTGGCGGGCGAGCGTCCCGAGTTTCAGGTTCGGGACCTCGTCGCGGATCAGGCGACGAGCCAGGGCCAAGGTGTCGACCCTCGTGTGGGGCAGGCGGGCGTAGCCGTTCACCACGAGGGCGGCGTCGAGGAACGAGGTGTCGAACCGGAGGTTGTGACCCACGAGCACGCGGTCGGTGGTGGCCGGGCCGACGAACTCGAGGAAGGTGGGCAGCACATCGGCGATGGTCGGGGCGGGCATCACCATCGCCTCGGTGATGCCGGTGAGCATCGTGATCGTGGGTGGGATCGGCACTCCGGGGTTGACGAGGGTCTGGAAGGTGCCGAGGCACTCGCCGCCGCGGTACTTCACGGCCCCGATCTCGGTGATGGCGCTGGTGGCGGGCGAGCCACCGGTGGTCTCGAGGTCGACCACCACGAACGTGACGTCGTGGAGCGGGGTGCCGAGGTCGGCGAACGACCGCTGGCCGACCGGCTCGAGGTGGGGGAACCACTCTGCCATCCGGCGACTCTAGGCGAACAGGCGTTCGGGATCGTGCATCGGGCACCTATGCTCGGGGCGCATGAACACCAGGTACCGCTGTGCGGGGTGCGGGAACCTCACCCGCTTCGACGTCGTCGCGACCCGCCGGACCCGTGCGTTTTACCACTACAGCGTCGGGGGTGACCTGGTCGTCGAAGAGGAGACCGTGCTCGAGGAGTCGGTCGAGGCGGTGGAGTGCCGCTGGTGCGGCGCCTCGGGGGCCACGATCCAGACCGTCGACGGCTCCGAGCCCGGTGCCGGCGTCGCGCCGCCGGCCCCGCCGGCCCCGCCGGCCGACTGAGCTCAGCCGGCGCAGCAGTCGCTGGTCGGGCCTCCCTGGGGGTCGGCGAAGAAGGTCGGGGAATCGGCCACGACGGCGTAGACCTCCCACCTGACGTCGTCGGGGGCGTCGACCCAGACCTTGGCCTGGTCGGCGAAGCAGCAGACGCCGTCGTCGGCGCGCAACCCGAGCCCCTCGCCGCCGAGCCGCTGGGTGGCGGCGGCGACCGCGGCCGGGTCGGCGACCTCGATGCCGAGGTGGTTGAGGGATCCGGCCGTGGCGGGGCTCTCCAGGAGGACGAGCTTGAGGGGAGGATCGACGATCTCGAAGTTGGCGTAGCCCTCGCGCACCTTGGCCGGTGGGGTCGCGAAGAGCCGGGTGTAGAAGTCGATCGCCTCGTGGAGGTCGGCGACGTCGATCGCGAGTTGTAGGCGCGACCCCGGCTGGGACTTGACGTCTGATTCCATATCGATCAGTATAGATACAGATGAACACCCTCTCGCCACCCCGCCGTCCCCGAGCGCCGGTTCCGACGCCAACCCCCGACGCCACGCTCCTGCGGGCCCTCGCCGACCCCACCCGTCTGGCCATCGTGGAGCGCCTCGCCGTGGAGGAGTGCTGCGTGTGCCACCTGGTCGAGGATCTCCACGTGGCTCAGCCGCTGGTGAGCCACCATCTCGGGGTGCTCCGCGAGGCCGGCGTGATCGAGGGGGAGCGGTTCCGGTACTGGACCTACTACCGGCTCCGTCCCGACGTGCTCGGAGCCTTGGCCGATGCCGTGCGCGCCCTGGCGGGCGCCACCGCCCGGGCCTCGCGCCGGCCCTGCTGCTGATGTCGATGGTGCGCCGGGCTCTCGCCGAGTTCGTCGGAACGGCGTTCCTCGGCCTCGCCGTGGTCGGTTCGGGCATCGCCGCGCAGCGGCTCAGTCCCGGTGACGTGGGCCTGCAGCTCCTCGAGAACGCCATCGCCACCGGCGGCGCCCTCGTGGCGATCATCTTGATGGTCGGACCGGTCTCGGGTGCCCACCTCAACCCGGTGGTGACCGCGGTCGACCGCTTCTTCGGTGGCATCACGACCGGTGCGGCGTGCGCGTACGCGGCGGCCCAGACGCTCGGCGCGATCGCCGGTGTGGTGATCGCCAACCTCACGTTCTCGCTGCCGGGGGTGGAGTGGTCCCGGAACCATCGGGCGACCGGCGCGCACTTCCTGTCGGAGGTGCTGGCCACGGTGGGGCTCCTCCTGGTCGTGTTCGGGGTGGTCCGCTCCGGGCGGTCGGTGCTCGCCCCCTTCGCCGTGGGGGCCTACATCACGGGCGCCTACTTCTTCATGTCGTCGACCAGCTTCGCCAACCCGGCGATCACGGTGGGTCGAGCCTTCACCGACACCTTCGCCGGCATCGCTCCGGCGTCGGTGGCTCCGTTCGTGGTGGCGCAGGTGCTCGGCGGGGCGGTCGGGCTGGCGCTGATCCTCGTGCTGTACCCCAGGGCCCGTGAGAGCGCCGACGCCGTCGTGGTTCCCCATGCCGAGGAGATCCGATGAGTGGCGACACCCCCGTGGTCCTGTTCGTCTGCGTGCACAACGCCGGACGCAGCCAGATGGCGGCGGCGCTCCTGGCGCACCATGCCGGCGATCGGATCCGCGTGCGCTCGGCGGGCAGCGCCCCGGCCGACGCCGTCAACCCGGTGGCGCTGGCCGTCCTGGCCGAGTTGGGCCTCGACGCGGGGGCCGAGGTGCCCAAGCTCCTCACGCACGAAGCGGTGGAGGGCGCCGACGTGGTGATCACGATGGGGTGTGGCGACGCCTGCCCGGTCTTCCCCGGGAAGCGGTACCTCGACTGGGCGCTCGACGACCCGGCGGGTCTCGGGGTGGAGGCGGTCCGACCCATCCGCGACGAGATCGACCGGCGGGTCCAGGCGCTCGCCGCCGAGTTGCTCGACGGCCGCTGACGGTCAGGGGCAGCCCGCACGGGGCCGTTCACCGGTCCGTTCGCCGTGCAGCGGGAGGGCAGGGCGTGACTGTCACACCCCCGTGCGAGCCTGGGGACATGCGAATCGATTGTGACGAATGCCAGATGCAGGGCACCAGCACCTGCGGAGACTGTGTGGTGAGTTTCGTGGTGAGCCGCTCACCCGGCGACGCCCTGGTGATCGACGTCGAGGCCGAGCGGGCCGTGCGGCGTCTGGTGATGGTGGGCCTGGTCCCCGGCTTGCGCCACGAACCACGAGCGACCGGCACGGAGGCCGGCCGCTCATAGGTGTTCGGAGTGTCCGGCGGGGTGGCGCCGGACACTCAGTCGGTGGTGAGTGAGCGCAGCGCCCGGACCGTGGCCCGGTCCTTCGGGACCGACGAGAACGGGTCGAAGTTGTAGATCCGCATGGCGTTCTCGTGGGTCATCTTGGCCACCTCGTCGTCGGCCACGTCCTCGAGTTGCTTCTCGAGCATCTCGGGCGAGTTCGGCCACGTGGAGTCCGAGTGCGGGAAGTCGCACTCCCAGGTGATCGAGTCGACGCCGATCTTGTGGCGGTCGTCGACGCCGTTCTTGTCGGAGATGAAGCAGAACGAGAAGTGCTCGCGCACGACGTCGCTCGGGAGCTTGTCGCCGAAGTCCTGGCCGGTCCAGAAGTGGTGCTGCTGGTAGGTGTAGTCGAGGCGCTCCATCCAGTAGGGGAGCCAGCCCGTGCCGCCCTCGGACAGCGCGAACTTCAGGTTGGGGTACTTGCGCAGGACCGGCGACCACACGAGGTCGGTGGCGGCGTGCATGGTGTTGAGCGGGGTGAGCGTGATCATGATGTCGATCGGGGCGCCCGGCTCGAGTGCCAGCACGGTCGACGAGGAGCCGATGTGGAGGCAGATGACCGTGCCCTCCTCCTCACACGCGCGGAAGAACGGGTCCCAGTGCTCGTCCCAGATCGCGGGCCAGCCGAGCTTGGCGGGGTTCTCCGAGAACGTCACGGCGTGGCAGCCCTTCTTGGCCACCCGGCGGACCTCGGCGGCGGCGAGCTCGGGGTCCCAGATCGCCGGCACCGACAGCGGGATGAAGCGCCCGGGGTGCGAGCCGCACCACTCGTCGATGTGCCAGTCGTTGTAGGCCCGGAGCAGGTCGAGGCCGATGGCGAGGTCCTGGGAACGAGCGAACAACTGCCCGCAGAAGCCCACGAAGCTCGGGAAGTTCATCGAGGCGAGCACGCCGTTGCGGTTCATGTCGGCGACGCGCTCGTCGACGTCCCAGCAGCCCTTGCGGATGTCGGCGAGGGCGGTCGGCTCGATGCCGTACTCCTCGGGCCGCTTCCCGGCGACGGCGTTGAGGCCCACGTTGGGCATCTCGGCACCCTCGTAGGTCCAGACGTCGGTGCCGTTGTCCTTGTGGACGAACTTCGGCGCGTACTCCTGGAGTCGCGCCGGGGCATTGGCGAAGAGCGTCGGGGGCTCGACGACGTGGTCGTCGACGCTGATCAGGATCATGTCGTCGGAGCGGGCCATGGAAACCTCCGGAGGTTGCTGACGTCGGCGTCAGCCTAACGCCTCGGATACAGTCCACGGGCGTGCCGGGGCTGTCCCGGCCGGAGGGAGTGGTTCCGTGACGCAGTTCCTGGCGCACCCGTCTGCCGGCAACCTGGCCGTGCTGGTGGCCCGCCTGTGGCTCGGGGGCATGATGTTCGCCCACGGGTACCGGCACCTGAAGTCGATCCGCACCGGACCGGGCATGGCGAACTGGTTCACGAGCCTCGGACTGCGCAACGGCCCGCTCCAGGCCATGAACGTGACCTACACCGAGTTGCTCTTCGGCGCGATGGTGGTGCTCGGGCTCTTGACCCCGCTGGCCTACGGGGCGTGCGCCTCGATCGTCTTCGTGGCCGTGGTCACCAACCACTGGCGCAACGGGTTCTTCATCAACAACCCCGGTGAGGGCTACGAGTACGTCGCCACGATCGGGGTGCTCTCGACGGTGTTCGCCATGCTCGGCCCCGGGAACTGGTCGCTCGACCACGTCGTGGGCCTGGGATTCCCGTTCGAGCCCTGGCTGAGCCTGGTCGTGGCTCTGGCGGCAGGGGTCGGCGGGACGGCCGTGTTCCTGGGGATCTTCTGGCGGCCCAACGCGCAGCGGCAGGGCTGACCCCGACCGGGGTCAGCGTCCCACGATCTCGCGCAGCGCCTGGAGCTGCTCGAGGTAGTGCTCGAGCGAGTGGTGCACGAACCGGGCTTCGAGGGTGGTGGCCCCCATCGCCTCGAGTTCGGCCAGCGCGGTGCGCGTCCGGTCGGGCTGGCCACCCGGGTCGAGGGCGGCGGTCTGGAGCGCCAACTCGATCGGCGCGGTGCGGGCCTGCCAGGCGTCGGTGCCGCGGGCGCGGTCGAGCATGCTGGCCAGTTCGGCGGGGGCGAGTCCGAACGGCGCCCAGCCGTCGCCCACCTCGACCGCCCGGCGGAGTGATCGGGCGGTGCGCCCGCCGATCCAGATCGGGAGATCGACCTGGATCGACGTGGGGTCGACCACGAAGCCCGAGTAGTCGTAGTGGGTGCCGTGGTACTCGGGTTCGGGTCGTCCGAACGAGGCCTTGAGCGCCCGGACGGCATCGTCGCCGCGTTCGCCGCGGCCGGCGAACTCCGCTCCGATGAGGTCGAACTCCTCGCGCAGCGACCCGACCCCGACCCCGAGGATCAGCCGGCCGCCGCTCACCCGGTCGAGCGTGCCGTAGCGCTTCACGAGCTCGAGCGGGTGGTGGTAGCCGAGGACCACGACGAAGGTGGTGAACCGGATGCGCTCGGTGACGGCCGACAGGTAGCCGAACACCGCCAGCGGGTCCCAATAGGTGGCGCCCCGGGTGGGAGCGACACTCGTGGGGATGGCGATGTGCTCGCTGCACGTGAGGTGGTGGTAGTCGAGTCGGTCGGCGACCTCGGCGATGCGGGCGACCTCGGCGATCCCCGCGTGGTCTTCCCAGGTGGCGTGAGAGCGCGGCAGACGGGTGAGGACGGGAGTGACGAGCGCAAGCTTCATGCGCCGGCCTGCTTCCAGGAGTCGCGGGCCTGGGCCAGGTCGGTCATGGCCGAGTTGATCGCGGTCTGGCCGGAGTCGATCGACCCGAACCGGAGGTTGAACAGCGCGTCGCGCCACTGGGCCATGGCGGTCTCGAGCCGGTTCGAGGCGTCGATCGCCGTTTGGAGCGCCGTCGCCCGGACCCCCTGGGTCGTGCCCTGGAGGGCGACGAGCTGGGCGCGGTCGTCGCGGACCGAGGTGATCTGGCCGTTGATCGCGTCGCGCACCGTGTACTGGTCCTTGAGGTTGCGCTCGCCGAGGCCCAGGGTGATGGCGATGAACCCGGCGCCGACGGAATGGTCCATGAGCGCCGCGCCGTCCGATGACGACACCGGTCCGCTGGCGGAGGTGGAGGTGGAACCGGCCGAGAAGTGCGCGTAGGCACCGTAGCCCGCGATCACGAGGAGCGTGAGGAGCAAGGCCCCGATGACGATCCGCCGCTGCCGGTAGCTGGCGCGGGCGCGCGGTGAGTCGGGTCGGGCGGCGCGGCCTGAACGGGGTGCCCGGGTCGGGCGCGAGCCGCTGGGCCGGGGTGCGGGCC
>JBAXBB010000125.1:0-7568 GCA_037142235.1 Actinomycetes bacterium | reverse complement strand
CGCCGGGGCGCCGCCCCGGTGATCCGACCCTCAGGAGTCCCCATGGACATCGGACCCACCGAACTCATCATCGTCCTGCTCATCGTGCTGCTGCTCTTCGGCGGCGCCAAGCTGCCCAAGTTGGCCCGCTCCATGGGGCAGGCCTCGAAGGAGTTCCGCGACGGCATCAAGGTCGGCGCCGACGACGAGGCGAAGCCCGAGGCCGCCTGATCCCGCCGGGTGTGGAGCTGAAGGCTCCGGGGCTGCGAGAATCCCCGGGTGAACACTCTCTCCGTGCTCTCCGCTGCTCAGGCCCCGATCACCTACCTGCAGGCGATCCTCATCGGATTGATCCAGGGGGTCACGGAGCTCTTTCCCATCTCCAGCCTCGGGCACTCGGTCCTGGTGCCGGAGTGGTTCGGCTGGCACAACGTGGTGCAGGCGCAGTCGGCCGACGAGTCGTTCTACCTGGCGTTCCTCGTCGCCCTGCACGTCGCCACCGCGCTCGCGCTGCTGGTGTTCTTCCGTGACGAGTGGAAGCGGGTCGTGATCGGGTTCTTCCAGACCCTGCGCACCCGGCGGATCGACACCCCCGACCAGCGCATGGCCTGGCTGCTGATCGTCGGCACGATCCCGGTGGGCGTCGTCGGGCTGGTCTTCGAGCACAAGTTGCGCACGGTGTTCGCCAAGCCGACCGCGGCCGCGGTGTTCCTGTGCATCAACGGCCTGATCCTGATCGCCGGCGAGTTCTACCGCCGCCGGGCGTCGGTGCGGGCGCTGGCGGCGGCGCACCCCCAGCACGTGAATCCCGAGCCGGGTCGCAGCCTCGAGTCGCTGCAGCTCACCGACGGCGCGATCGTCGGCTCGTCGGAGATCGTCGCGCTGTTCGCGGGCATCAGCCGCTCGGGCGTGACGATGGTCACCGGGCTCGCCCGCGGCCTCGACCACGAAGACGCCGCCCGCCTGTCGTTCATGCTCGCAACCCCGGTGATCCTGCTCGCCGGGCTCTACAAGATCCCGGGCCTGTTGGGCCACAACGGCGACGGTGTGCGCGGCCAGGCGTTGGTCGGCGCGGTCGTGGCGGGCATCGCGTCGTACTTCACGGTGCGGTTCCTGGTGCGGTTCTTCGAGACGCGCACGCTCTGGCCGTTCGCCGTGTACTGCCTGGTGGCCGGCGCGCTCAGCCTCATCATCTTCGCCTGAGGAACGGGTCATTCCGCCGCGAACCCTCTTCCTCTCCTCCGCCCCCCGACAAGAGCCTCGTCGCGGCGGGATCGCACGGGGCCTCGGGGGCGTTCGGGGCGTGGCTGCCGCGGTGGTGGCGTTGTCGATCGCGTCGATCGTGTCGGTCGTGTCGGTCGTGTCGGTCGTGTCGGTCGCGGGACCGATCTGGGCGTCGGCGGCGACCCGGTCCAGCTCCGCACCGCTGGTCCGGTCGGCGGCGACCCGGTCCAGCTCCGCACCGCTGGTCCGGTCCGGCCGGGCCTACTGCGCGGTCGAGACCCGCATCGGTGATCTCGATCTGCTCGCCAGCTCCCGACCGTCGCGGGTGCGGGCCGATCTCACCGCCTTGCTGCGTCTCTCGCGGCACGCCGCCCGGGTCGCCCCGGAGCTGATCCGAGCCGACGCGGAGGCCTCGGCCGACGCCCAGGCCCACTTCAACGCCATCTACGCCCGGCACGCCTGGCGTCCTGAGCCGACGAACCTCGACCCGGAGTTCGTGGCGCTGTCCGACAGCCCCGAGCTCACCGGCGTCTACCTGCGACTCGAGCAGTACCAGCGCACCGTGTGCCGTCGGAGCGAGCGCACCGGCCCGCCCGTCGCCTGACGACCGAAGGGCGTTCCCTCGGCCGAGCGCGTTCAGAGCGCCTTCAGCGGGGGAGCGGTTCACTGGTTGCACCCAGGGTGTGGGTCGACGAGGGACCTGCTGCATGGCCGTTCTGCAACGAGTGGACGACCAGGAGGCGCCGGCCCGTCCGCGCCATCCGCTCCGTTCGGGAGCGCGTGCGGTCCTGGTGCCGTTCGTCGTGTCGCGGTTGCTCGCCGACGTGCTCGTGGTCGCGCTCAGTCGTCACATGCAGTGGCCGTTCTGGCGCCGGTTCGGCGTCTGGGACGGACGGTGGTACCGCCACATCGCGCAGTCGGGTTACCCGGGGCTGATCGGCCATCACCACCAGACCGGCTGGGCGTTCTTCCCGCTGCTGCCGATCGTGATGTCGATCGGTCATGCGCTCGGTGCGCACCTCGTGGCGACCGGGGTGGTGGCGAACCACCTGGCCTTCTTCGTGGGTCTCGTCGGATTCCATCGGCTCCTGAGCCGCCGGTGCTCGCCCACCGCGACGAGCCTCGCGGTCTGGACGCTCGCGTTGTTCCCCGCGTCGATCGTGTTCTCGATGGTCTACCCCTCGGCGATGTTCTTCGCGGCGTCGGTGTGGGCCTTCGTGTTGCTCGACGAGCACCGCGACCTGGCGGCTGGCGGGTGCGCCGCACTCGCGACGATGGCGCGGCCCAACGGGTTCTGGATCGTGGTGGCTCTCGCACTGGTGGTCGGTCTCGACCGTGCCCGCCTGGTGCGGGTCTGCCTCGCCCCGTGCGTCGCGCTGTTGGCGTGGCTGGGCTACAACCAGCTCCGCACCGGCGACCCCCTGCGCTTCTGGGACGCCAAGGCGGCCTGGCACGAGGTGACCTTCCTCGGCCTGTTCGGCCACGTGCACCTGGATGCACTGGTCCACCTGGCCCTGGCCGCGCTGGCAGTGGGGCTGGTGCTCTCCCGTCGCTCACGGATCCCACGGGCGTGGACGGCGTTCACGGTGCTCTACGTGGTGCCGTCGCTCGTGCTCGGGATCGTGGGGGCGGGCCGCTACGCCAACGAGTGCTTCCCGCCGTTCGCGGTGGCGGGCACCCTGCTCGAGCGCCGATCGGTCGCCACGCGGGCGATGGTGTTCATGGCCCTCGTCGTGGCCCAGGTTGCCTTCGCGTACTGGATCCTCGACGTCGGCCACGTCCCGTGATCGCCGGCACGCGGTGGCGCTGACCCTGCGCAGGCGTCGAGCCGACCCCGGGACGGGCTCGGCCGGAACGATTCGTGCCGAGCCCCGCCGACGGCCTCGCTCCGGTTCGCTCCGGTTCGGTCCGGAGGCCGGGTGGCCGGGTGGCCGGGTGGCCTGGTGGCCGGGTGGCCGGGTGGCCGGGTGCTCCCTACGATGCGCCGATGACCTCGGAGCGTGGCCCGCGTCCCTCCGACCCGCGGGCGTCCGACCCGGCCGCCTCCTCTCCGGTCGGCCCCGGCTCGGGACCGTCGCGGCCCGGTCGCCTCGCCTTCCACTTCGACGTGATGTGTCCGTACGCCTTCCAGACCTCGGTGTGGATCCGGGAGGTGCGCGAGCACACGGGGCTGCAGATCGACTGGCGCTTCTTCAGCCTGGAGGAGGTCAACCTGGTCGAGGGCAAGAAGCACCCGTGGGAGCGCGAGTGGTCGTACGGGTGGTCGCTGATGCGCATCGGGGCGTGGCTGCGCCGGACCGACCCCGACCTCCTCGACGCCTGGTACGAGTGTGCCGGGCGGGCGCTGCACCTCGAGGGCCGCAAGGCCCACACGCCCGCGGTCGCCCGCGATCTGCTCGGCGAGCTCGGCCTCGATCCGGGTGCCGTCGAGGCCGCGCTGGCGGACCCGACCACCCACGACGACGTGCGCGCCGACCATCAGCGGGTCCTCGACGCCGGCGGCTTCGGCGTGCCGACCCTCTTCTTCCCCGACGGGCAGTGCCTCTTCGGCCCGGTGCTCGTCGATCCGCCCATGGGAGAGGCGGCGGTCCGGCTCTTCGACGCGATCGTCGCCTGGACCGAGTTCCCCCGGCTCTTCGAGCTCCAGCGGCCCAAGACCTCCGTCGACGAGCGGCGTCTCGCCGAGGTGTTCCGGCCGTACTTCGACGCTCGCGACTGGGTCAGCATGAACCGTGGGCAGGTGGTCGAGATCGGTGGCGACCGCCGCTCGGGCACGGGCTCGGGCGTCGGATAGGGCTCGGGCGTCGGTGAGGTCTCGGACCTCCGAGATGGCGCCCGTTCCGGTTCCGGCCTCGGCTGCGAGAGCCGTTGGCGAGAGTCGGTCGGGCGTGGGGCCGCGGACTAGGTTTTCCGTGGGGCGGCGGCGGTCACGGAGGCCGGACCCGGCCCAGCACCCCCGCGCCACGTCGTTGTCCGCTCCCTGCTCGATCCCCGTTCGGTACCCCCTCGGCCGGCCTCCCTTCGGGGTCGTGTGGTCGCCCTCCCAGATCGGAGTTCACGGATGAACCGTGCTCAGCGGCGTGCCGCCGACCGGGCTCGTTCGGCCGACCGCGCCGACCCCGAGGACCGCCTCGACCGCGATCTGCGCCCTGGCCGTCGCCGCCAGCTGACCGCGCTGGGTTCCGCGGCCGTCCTGGTGTCGTCGGGGGCGAGCGCGGCGCTGGTGCTGGGCGGCTCGGGCACGGCCGGCGCCAACGCACCGATCGTGGTGGACACGCTCTCCATCTTCGGGCCCGGTTCGCTGGGTGCTGCGATCGACCAGGCCAACTCGACGCCCGGCGAGGACCTCATCACGTTCTCGGTGACGGGCACGATCACCCTGGACGTCGCGAACCTCCCCACGATCTACGACGCGGTCCACATCGTGGGCCCGGGGTCGGGTGCGCTCACGATCGACGGTGCGGGCGGGTACTCGGCCTTGAGCTTCTACGGGGTCAGTGCCGCCGAGGGGACGTCGTCGGTGAGTGGGCTGACGATCGCCCACACCCATTCGTTCAGCGGTCCGGCTCTGGGTTGGAGGGGCAGCAGCGGTGACCTGACCGTCTCCGACGTGGTGTTCGACGCGAACGTGGCCACCGCGTCCGGCGGTGCGGCCCGGCTCTACCTCGACACCGGCCACGTGACGTTCACCGACACCACGTTCTCGCACAACTCGGCATACTCCGGCGGAGGGCTCGACACCAGTGATCTGTTCGGCCACGTCACCGTGACGATCGCCGACACCAGCTTCACGGGCAACGAGGCCAGATACGCGGGCGGTGGCCTGGTGATCGGGAGAGGTGGGGCGACGCTCACCCGGGTCACGGTCAGCGGCAATTCGGTCACCGCCGGCGAAGGTGGTGGCGTGGCGGTCACCACCTACGGGTCCGCCACGTTCGAGGACTCGACCATCACCCACAACACATCGCTGGGTGAAGGCGGTGGGATCGGCACCTTGGGATACTCGGTGCTCACGCTCGACGGCACCACCGTCTCGGGCAACTCCGCCGGCGGCGGCGGCGGTGGTGTTCGCGCCCTCTCCTCGACCCTGACGGTGACCGACTCCACGATCGCCGACAACGTGGTCGCGGGCTTCGGTGGCGGGATCGGGATGCAGAGAACGGTCGCGCAGATCACCGGCACCACGATCTCGGGCAACGAGGCCAGCCTCTACGGCGGTGGCGTCTACGCCGGGTCCATCCCGTCGGGTGGGGTGCTCGTGGCGAACTCCACGATCTCGGGCAACCGGGCCAAGGACGCGGCGGCAGCCTGGATCGGGGGGAGCCTGGGCGGAGCCGCGCTGGTCGAGACGACGGTGACCGACAACGTCGCGACGTCCGACTCGCCGGTCCGGGGTGCCGGGATCCAGGTCGACAGGGTCAGCAGCTGCTCGTCGTCGGTCGTGAGCCTCTGCTCGACGGAGTCGGACGGTGCGGGTCCCGATCGCAGTGAGCACGTCGCCGGCCTGCCCGCTGCCCTCCGGCCCGGCGCGGGTGCGTCCTCCGCGCCTCCGGCTCCCCGGCCGCCGGTCCCACCGCCCGTGGTGCTCCCCGACCACCTGGTGCTCACCGGCACGATCGTCGCCGGTGACGTGGCCATCGTGTCGGGTGAGCCGGTGGCCGCGCCGGAGATCGGTGGTCGGCCGGGCGCCGGCACCATCACCGTCGACACCGATCACTCGATCCTCGGAGCGGTGGACCCCGAGAAGATCACGCTCGTCGACGCGGGCGGCACCCGGACCGACGTGAGTGCCGCCGCCCTGCACCTCGGCCCGCTCGCCGACAACGGCGGGCCGACCCGGACGCACGCGCTGCTCGAGGGCAGCCCGGCGATCGACGCCGGCCCGGCCACCGTGCCGAACTTTCCCGGCAACGCCTGGGACCAGCGCGGTCCGGGCTACGTGAGGGTCGAGTACGGCCGGATCGACGTGGGCGCCTTCGAGGTGCAGTTGCCGCCGCCCGAGCCCGAGCCGACCTTCACCGGCTGATCCCGCCACGACGCCTCCGCCGATCACGCCAGCGCCGCGTGCCGGTTTGATCGGGCAACGTCGGTCGCCCGGGGCCGCGGGCGGCCACCCTGAAGTTGTCAAGGATCTGGTGGGAAGGTTGCCGGGGAAGTTGCCGGGAAGGCCCGACGCGCCCGACGCGGGCTCAGCCGCTCGGCCCCGCCCGGCTTCGGGCCCCTCTGCCGGCCCCGACCGGGCGGTCGAGGTCGGCGAGGAGGTCGTCGGCGGAGACGAGGTCGAGCCCGCCAACCCGGCGGGGCGCGCCGATCAGGGCGAACGGCCCGTGCGGCACGAGTTGGCGATGGTGGCGGGGGCACACCGAAGCGAGGTTGTTGAGGTCGTCGGTGCCGCCCCACGAGCGCGGCACGAGGTGGTGTACCTCGAGGCCGTTGGTGGTGGTGCACCCGGGCCAGCGGCACTGGGCGTCGTGCGTCTTGACGGCGCGCACGACCCGGGATGACAACAGGGTGCGGGCGCGGGCCATGCCGACCACGGTGCCGTGCTCGTCGACGAAGCTGGCCTCGATCGAGGCGTTGGCCACGAGTTGCTCGAGGCGCTCGTGGGCGATCGGCACGCCGTGCACCTCGGCCGGCCCGGTGACCGGCACGTTGATGAGCAGGTGGGCGTTGATCGGCGGCCGTTCGGGGCCCGTGCCGGTGACGGTCTCCACGAGGGCGTCGACCAGGCGGTGACGCAACGGCGCCCAGGCCTCGCCCTTGGGCGGGCGCATCTGCTCGGCTCGGGCCTCGAGCACGGCCATCAACGCGGCGCCCTCGACGTCGGGGAGGTCGAAGCCGCCGTGCCAGAGGCCGGCACGTTCGTCGTAGCGGCTCCACAGCCCGCGCGCGGCGTGACGACGGCGCGACTCCTCGACGGTGGGCACGTGCCGGGCCCTGACTTCGCGGCGCAGTTCGGTGGGGGCGCAGCGCGGACCCACCTCGGCCCATTCGGCGTCGGTGCTGGTGTCGGCGAGCCGGACGACCGCGGCGAGCTGCTCGTCGCTCAGCCGACCGGCTGCTGCCGCCGCCGCCACGTGGGGGAGCGACTCCAGGGCTCGGGCCGTCTCGACCGCGGCGCGGGCGTCGCGCACCGAGATGCCGTCGGTGGCGGCGAGGGAGTCGTCGGCGGCGCCGCGCTCGTCGAGGACACGGACGATGGCGAGCTCGCGCATCCGCCAACGGCGCTGCTCGCGCACGGCCGAATCCCGGGCCTCGCGCAGCCACTCGAGCGAGTGGGTGCGGAGCTCGTCGATCTCCTCGGTCCAGTCGAACATATGTTCGTATCGTAGTCGGGGGGTGTGACGGTGACCGGCGAATTGTTG
>JBAXBB010000124.1:0-7581 GCA_037142235.1 Actinomycetes bacterium | reverse complement strand
TTCGAGGAGTGCCTGCGGCTGTTCGTGCCGCTGCAGTTCGGCGTGCGCACGCTGGTCGTCGACGCCGAGGTGGCGGGGGTGTCACTGCGGGCCGGGCAGCGGGTGATCCTGCTCTACGCGTCGGCCAACCGCGACGAGACGGAGTTCTTCGACGCCGAGCGCTTCGACGTCACGCGGCGGATCGAGCGGCACCTCGGGTTCGGTCACGGACTGCACTTCTGCATCGGCGCGCACGCCGCCCGCCAGCAGGGCGTGGTGCTGCTCGGAGAGCTCCTGGCGAGGATTCCCGAGTGGGAGGTCGACGCCACCGGGGTCGTGACGCCCCCGTCGGAGTTCCAACAGGGCTCGACGGCCGTACCGATCCGGTTCGCTCCGCGAGGCTGAGCACCTGGGCACCTGGGCACCTGGGCATCTGGGCATCTGGGCATCTGGGCATCTGGGTGCTCGCGTGGTCAGCCGTCGCGCAGCACCCGCCGCAGGATCTTGCCGCCTGCGCTGCGCGGGACCTCGGTGACCAGCACCAGTTCACGCGGGAGCTGTGGGGAGCGCAGGCGGTCGCGGGCCCAGGCCCGCAGGTCGTCGAGCGTGAGTGGTGCCGCCGGATCGGCGGGTACGACGTGGGCCACGACCCGCTCGCCCCACTCGGCGTCGGGAGCGCCGGTCACCGCCACGTCGGTGACGCCCGGATGCTGCGCCAGGACCTGCTCGACCTCCACCGGGCTCACGTTGACCCCCCCGGTGATCACGAGGTCGCGCAGGCGGTCGACGATGCGCAGGCGGCCGTCGTCGAACGCGCCGACGTCACCGGTGCGCAGCCAGCCGTCGGGGGTGAAGGCGGCGGCGGTGCGCTCGGGGTCGAGCCGGTAGCCGCGCATGACCATCGCGCCGAGCAGTTCGACCTCGTCGGCGGGGCCGAGGCGGACGGACGCCCCGGGGATGGCGACACCGTCGGCGACGCAGCCGCCCCAGGTCTCGCTCTGCCCGTACGCGTCGACCACCCGGACGCCGGTGGCCTCGGCCCGGGCCCGGAGCGCGGGGGAGACGGGCGCACCACCGGTGACGACCGCGCGGTAGCGGTGCACGGGCACGCCGGCGTCGAGGAGGCGGGCGAGCATGGTCGGCACGACCGAGACGAGGGTCGCGCCGCCGCCGGTGACGGCCGCACCGACGGCGGCGGGGTCGAAGCCATCGTGGACCGTCACCGCCGCGCCGCTCACCGCGGCCCGCGCCAGGATCGCCAGCCCGGCCACGTGGTGGAGGGGCAGGCACACCAGCCACCGGTCGGCGGGGTCGTGGCCGAGCGCGGCGGCCCAGCCCTCCCCGACCGCCCGGGCGCCGGTGGTCGTCAACTCGACCCCCTTGCCCACGCCGGTGGTGCCCGACGTGACGACGACGGCCGCGGTCCCCGCCGCGACCGGTGTGCCACCCGGGAACCGGCGCACGCCGTCGGCGTCGACGAGGTGGGTCGGGCGCAACTGTGCGAGGAGATCGGACTGCACCGTGAGGGGTGCGGACGGGTCGAGGGCGGTCACGGCGGCGCCGGCGTCCCAGGCCGCCCGGATCTGCTCGGCGGCGAAGGTCCGGGGGCCGACGACGGCCCAGAGGTCGGTGTCCGGGGTGCCCGCCACGACGACTACCGTACCGTCCCTGGGAGTGATCACTCCCATGGTTCTCCGCCGGGGCCGCCGCTTCCGGTGCTCGACCCAGCCCAGACCAGACCAGACCACACCAGACCGACCCAGGAGCGTCTCCGTGTCCGATCGCCCCGCCAAGCCCTCGCCGCTCGCCCTCGACGCCGACGGCAACCCGCGCGCCATCCGCCCCGGCGCGGACTGGCGGGCCTTCCCCGGCACCTCCTACACCGACATCCGGCTCGAGACGGCCGTGCTCGGCCCCGGCGGCGCGAGCGTCGCCAAGATCACCATCGACCGGCCCGAGGTGCGCAACGCCTTCCGGCCCACCACGCTCTTCGAGCTCACCGACGCCTTCGAGCGCGCCCGCAACGACCGTGAGGTCGGGGTGATCCTCCTCACCGGGGAGGGCCCCGAGGCGTTCTGTTCGGGCGGTGACCAGCGCATCCGCGGCGACGACGGCTACGTGGGTGACGACGGCATCGGCCGCCTCAACGTGCTCGACCTGCAGATCCAGATCCGGCGACTGCCCAAGCCCGTGGTGGCGATGGTCGCCGGGTACGCCATCGGCGGCGGGCACATCCTCCACGTCTGCTGCGACCTCACGGTCGCCGCCGACAACGCCCGGTTCGGGCAGACCGGACCGCGAGTGGGCTCGTTCGACGGTGGCTACGGCTCCGGCCTGCTCGCCCGCTCGGTCGGCCAGAAGAAAGCCCGCGAGTTCTGGTTCCTGTGCAAGCAGTACGACGCCCAGGACGCGCTCGACATGGGTCTCGTCAACACCGTCGTCCCGCTCGAGGCGCTCGAGGAGGAGACGGTCGACTGGTGTCGGACGATGCTCGAGCACTCGCCGCTCGCGCTGCGCATGATCAAGGCGTCGTGCAACGCCGCCGACGACGGCCTGGCCGGCATCCAGCAGCTCGCCGGCGACGCCACCCTCCTCTACTACATGACCGAGGAGGCCCAGGAGGGCAAGAACGCCTACCTCCAGAAGCGTCGCCCCGAGTTCGAGCGCTTCCCGCGCCGACCCTGACGCGCCAGAGACGTTCGTGACCCCGCCGACACCCGCGCACCCCCAAGGCCTCGCCAAGTGGGTCGCGGGAGCGCGGCCGCGCACGCTGCCCGTGTCGGCCGCCCCGGTGGTGGTCGGCACCGCGGCGGCCTACCAGGCGGGTGGTGACCTGGTGTGGTGGCGGGCGGCCGCCGCGCTGGTGGTGGCGCTCGCGCTGCAGGTGGGGGTCAACTACGCCAACGACTACTCCGACGGCGTGCGCGGCACCGACGCCGAGCGGCGCGGGCCGGTGCGCCTCACCGCCACCGGGCTGGCCTCGCCGACCGCGGTCAAGCGGGCGGCGGGTGGTGCGTTCCTGGTGGCCGCGGTCGTGGGCCTGGTGCTCGCGCTCGCGGTCAACCCGTGGCTGCTGCTCGTGGGCGTGGCGGCGATCACTGCGGGGGTGCTCTACACCGGCGGACCGAAGCCCTACGGCTACCTCGGCCTCGGCGAGGTCATGGTGCTGGTGTTCTTCGGGTTCGTCGCCACCGTCGGCTCGGCCTACGTGCAGCACGAGTCGGTACCGGCCACGGCGTGGTGGGGGTCGCTCGTCGTCGGGCTGCCCACGGTGGCGGTGCTGCTCGCCAACAACATCCGCGACGTGCCCACCGACGCGGTCACGGGCAAGCGCACCCTCGCCGTGCGCATCGGTGCGCCCGGCGCACGGGGACTCTTCGTGGGGTGCCTGGCGGGGGCGTTCGTCGCCCTGGTGCCGATGCTCCTCGACGCCCACTGGGTGGCACTCGGGTTCGTCGCGCTGGCGCTCGCGGTGGTGCCGGTGCGCCTGGTGCTCACCCGCACCGACCCGCCCGGGCTGGTGGCGGCGCTGGTCGCCACGGTGCGGTGCACGATCGTGCTCGCAGTGCTGACCGCCCTCGGCTTGGTGCTGTCGTGACCGGCTCAGCCGAGCAGGACGGCGAACTCGGCCGGGCGCTCCACGTGCGCGGCGTGGCCCGCGCCGGGCAGCGTCACGTGCCGGGCGGTCGGACCGATGGCCGCGGCCATCGCCGCGGCGAGGTCGCAGTACTTGGTGTCGAGCGCCCCGGTCACGAGCAGCACCGGCATGCCGTGTGCACCGAGCTCGCCGAGCCGGTCGACGTACACCGGCTGGCTCCCCTGACCGAGCACGCGCAGTTGGTGGGTCACGCGCGCCACGGTGTTGCCGGCCCGACGGGCGTCGAGGCCGGCCGCGCCGGCCGACAGGGTCGCGAAGAGCGGCTGCGCGAGCCAACGCTCCAAGAACGCCTCGAGGCCGTCGCGCTCGGCCTCGGCGGCGAGGCGCTCGTCGGCCGTCACCCGTGCGGCACGGGCCTCGGGGTCGGCGAGGCCGGCCGCCGCGCTCACCAGCACCAGCGACTCCACGAGGTCGGGGCGGGTGAGCGCCACCGCCAGGGCCAGGCGTCCGCCCATCGAGTAGCCCACCCACCGGCCGCGGCCCCCGGCCTCGGCGAGGGCGGCCACCGTGGCGTCCCAGTCGAGGCCGTCACCCACCTCGAGGGCCAGGGTGTCGGTGGTGGCGAGGTGCGCCCGCACGGGGTCCCACGACGCCGCGGTCTGCGTGAAGCCGTGGACGAGCAGGGTGCGCACGGAGGCATTGTCGCATGACCGAACGTGACGCCAACACCGCCTTCGCCCGGGCCGTCGTCGACGAATGGGTCCGCGGTGGGGTGACCGACGCCTGCGTGGCTCCCGGCTCGCGCTCCACGCCGATGGCCCTCGCACTCGCGTCCGACGACCGCGTCGGGGTGCACGTCTTCCTCGACGAGCGCTCAGCGGCGTTCGCCGCGCTCGGGCTCGGACGGGCCACCGGGCGCCCGGCGGTGGTGCTGTGCACGTCGGGGACCGCGGCCGCCAACTTCCACCCGGCGGTGCTCGAGGCCCACCACGCCCGGGTGCCGATGATCGTGGCCACCGCTGATCGCCCGGCCGAGCTCCACGACGTGGGGGCGGGCCAGACGCTGGACCAGACTCATCTCTACGGACGGGCCGTGCGCTGGTTCGTCGACCTCGGCGCGCCGGCCGACGTCGTGGGGGCCGGGGCGTGGTGGCGGGCCACCGCCGCGCGCACGGTGACCGCCGCCTCCGGGCCGGTCGCCGGGCCGGTCCACTGGAACCTGCCGTTCCGCGAGCCGCTGGTGCCCACCGGGGAACCCCTCGTCGACGCCCCGGGTCGGGCGGACGGTGCTCCCTGGACGCGCTCGGGGGTGCCGTTGCGGGCGGTGCCGCGCGACGCCGTCGCCCGGGTGGCGGCACTCGTGCGGGCGCATCCTCGCGGCGTGATCGTGGCTGGATGGGGTGCCGACGCCGACCCGGCGCTGGTGGCCCGGGTGAGCGAGTCGTGCGCCTGGCCGGTGCTGGCCGAGCCCATCTCGCGACTGCGCGTGGGCGACGCCATCAGCACCTACGACCCGCTGTTGCGCACGCCCGCCTTCGTCGCCACGCACCGGCCCGACGCCGTCCTGCGTCTCGGCGCCCCCACCAGTGGCCGCCTCGGCAACGAGTTCGTCGCCGGACTGCCCACCGTGGTCGTCGACCCGGGTGACACCTGGGCCGACCCGCCGCGTGATGCCGTGGAGCACATCGTCGCCGACCCCGACCCGTTCCTGCGGGCGCTCGCCGTCACCCTCGACGGGGGCCGGGCCGACCGCTCCTGGCTCGACGACTGGCTGGCCGTCGAACGCACCGTGCGCGGCGCGCTCGATGCCCACCTCGACGCCACCGACGTGCCCTTCGAGGGCCGCATCGCCCGTGACGTCGTGGCGGCGGTCCCCGCCGGCGCGACGCTGCTCGTGGCGTCGAGCATGCCGGTGCGCGACGTGGAGTCGTTCGCCGCGGCGCGCGACGACGTGCGCATCGTCGCCAACCGTGGGGTCAACGGCATCGACGGCGTGGTGTCGACCGCGCTCGGGCTCGCGCTCGGCGGCGGTCCGGTCGTGGCGCTGCTCGGCGACCTCTGCTTCCTCCACGACGGCAACGGCCTGCTCGGTGCCACCACCCGTGGCGTCGACTGCACGTACGTGGTGGTCGACAACGACGGCGGTGGCATCTTCTCGTTCCTGCCCCAGGCCGCGGCGGTCCCCGAGCACTTCGAGGCGCTGTTCGGCACCCCCCATGGCATCGACGTCGCCGCGCTGGCGGCGGTCCACGGCGTGCCGGTCACCGAGGTGACGTCGGCGGCGGCCCTGCCCGACGCCGTGCGGGCATCGGTGGCCACCGGGGGCGTGCGGATGGTGCGGGTGCGCACCGACCGGGCCGCCAACGTCGACGCCCACCGGGCCGCGTGGGCAGCGGTGGTGGCCGCGCTCGACGCCACCAGCACCTGAGGCGTTTACCAGAGCTGGTCGAGGTGGGTCTCGGTGCCGGGAACGACCGGCACGAAAGGCCCGAGGAAGCCGAGCGTGGCGACGTCGGTGCCCGCGAAGGGTGCGGTCAGGGCCGCCTCGACCGTCGGCCAGTCGGCGCGCGGGTCGTCGTGGAGGAACCACGCGACGCACACCTTCTCGCCGACCCCGGCGCCGGTGTCGGGTACGCCGGGGAAGTCGCGCGGCGTGAACACGAGAGCCTGGCCGATCCGCTCGCCCGCACCGAGCACGGTCAGGATCCACTCGTCGCGCGCCCAGGCCACCACGGCGTCGAGGGTTGTACCGGGGGCGCGGTCGAGCCACGTGACCACCAGCCCACCGTATGGATGGTCGAGCGCGATCTCGGCCGGCACCGGCCAGCCCACCCGGTTGGCCGCGCCCTGGAAGTCGTAGAGCGAAGTGGAGACGTGCTCGCGGTCGGGGTTCATGCGACCTTGCTCGGCGAGCCAGCGGGTCTGGGGGAACGACCAGGCGTAGTGCTCGTCGACCGTGCCGTCGAGGATCCAGTAGAGGGCAATGAACGTGCCGGTGGCCAGTGGATCGGCGACCGTGCTCACCGCAGGAGTGCGCAGCGCTTTCAAGTCGCGGGTCGCCACGAAGCGGCGGTAGGCGAACGCGCCCGGCCCGACCATCACGCCGGCCAGCGCGTGGTCGTGCTCGTACCAGCGGTGGTACTCGCGCAGCCGCTCCGGGTCACGGGTCGGCTCGACCATCGTGATCAGCGCCTGCCCGAGATCGACGTGCGTGCCGTCCGCCATCGTGTTCCTCCCGGTGGGGCCCGCGGTGGGCCGGTCGGGTCGGAGGCTAGGGCACCACCAGGGCGCGCAGCATCGGCTCGAGCTTGGCGGCGGTCTCGGCCCACTCGGCCTCGGGGTCGGAGCCGGCCACGATGCCCGCCCCCGCCCGCAGGACGGCGGTGTCGCCGTGGAGTTCGGCACCTCGGAGCGCGACGGCGAAGGCGCCGTCGCCCGCGGCGTCGACCCAGCCGACCGGCCCGGCGTAGGGACCGCGGTCGAACGGCTCGAGGCGGGCGATCAGCGCCAGCGCTTCGGCGCGGGGCGTGCCCCCGACGGCGGGCGTGGGGTGGAGGGCCCGGGCGAGGGCGAGGGCGTCGAGCGGGACGGCGAGCTCGCCCTGGATCGGGGTGACGAGGTGGGCGAGGCTGCCGAAGTGCTCGACGACCGGCGTGGCGGGCACCGCGAGGTGGGTGGCCACGGGTGCCAGAGCGTCGCTGACGGCGTCGACGACGTAGCGGTGCTCGCGGGCGTCCTTGCCCGATGCCGCCAGCGCGATGGCGACCTCGGCGGGCACGGAGCCCGGCGCGGTCCCGGCCATCGGTCGGGACTCGAACGTGGAGCCGCGGCGGCGCAGCAGCAACTCGGGGGTGGCCCCCACGAAGCCGGAGTCGGCGTAGAGGATGCAGCCGGGCTGCTGGGTGCGCAATCGGCGGAGGACCGCTCGGGGGTCGAAGGGCGTGTCGGCGTGCACCTCGACCTCGCGGGCCAGGACGACCTTGTCGAGGCGGCCACCGGCGAAC
>JBAXBB010000123.1:0-7678 GCA_037142235.1 Actinomycetes bacterium | reverse complement strand
GGCGGAGCGTGAGTGCGTCCTCCATGTGCCCCATGGCGAGGTGGGAGATGTCGGGGGCCCGGTCGGGGTCGGCCCCGGCCTCGGCCAGGGCCGCGCACAGCGGCGCGACGAGGGCCGCCCGTGAGCGCGCCCATTCGTCGGGGAAGCGGTCGGCGAGGCGGCGACCGTGCACCGCGAACGGACGGGTGTTCTCGGCGGCCTCGCGGTTGCGGGCCTGGGCCATCACGCCTTCGATCCACGCCGCGACCGCGGGGGCGCCCGGACCGACCCGTTCCATCCGGGTGGTCAGGGTTGCGAGCAGTCGCTCCTGGCCGTCGGTGAGGACGGCGAGGAGGAGGGCGTCCTTGGACGCGAAGTGCCGGTAGAAGGCCTGGTTCGACAGGCCGGCGGTGCGGACCACGTCGGCGACGCGCGGGTCGAGGTCGCCCGCCGCGCGCATGACCTCGTAGGCGGCGTCGACCAGGCGGCGGACCTCGTCGGCGTAGCGGTCGCGCCGTTCCCCGACGGCGCGCTCAGCGAGGCTGTCGGCCAGGTTCGGTCGATCCAGAATGACGTTCCTCACAGCGGGAACGATATTCCCGAACGAGCGCCGTGTCCACCTGGCCGGTCGGCAACGGTCCCCGGGGCGCTGGCACTACCGTCTCCGCCATGAAGTTCACGGTCATCAACCACTCGTGTCTCTTCATCGAGACCGAGGCCGGCTCGATCCTCGTCGACCCGTGGCTGAAGGGATCGGCCTACTGGCGGTCGTGGTGGCACTACCCGCCGAGTCCCGAGATCCGACCCGAGTGGCTCGCCCCCGACTACGTGTACTTCACCCACCACCACTTCGACCACCTCCACTACCCGTCGGCGCGGTCGCTCGACCCGCGCACCAAGGTGCTGATCCCGCGCTTCGGCCTCGAGACCATGCGCAAGGAGATGAGCGGCATCGGGTTCGCCGACGTCCGCGAGCTGGACCACGGCGACGCGATCGAGCTGGGTCGGGGTGTGCGGATCGCCTCGTTCCAGTACGGCTTCGACGACACGGTGCTCGTCGTCGACGACGGGACCGACGTGCTCTTCAACCTCAACGACTGCAAGATCCGCAGCACCTCGCTCCGGCGCATCGTCGAGCGCTTCGGCCAGCCCACCTTCGCGTTCAAGAGCTACTCGTTCGCCCAGTGCTACCCGATCACCTACACGTCGTCCGACCCGGCGGAACTGCAGATCATCGACCGCAACGTCTACTTCGACGACTTCGTCGGGCGTATGCGCGAGATCCGACCGAAGTACGCCGTGCCCTTCGGCAGCATGGTGGCGTTCTTGCACCCCGAGTGTCGTGACCTCAACCAGTACCTGGTGTCGCCTTACGAGGTGCAGGAGCGGGCCCGGACGGCCGGGCTGCCCGGCACCGAGGTCGTGGTCATGTCACCCGGTGACTCCTGGTCGCACGACGCCGGCTTCACCCTCACCGACGTCGACTGGTACTCCGACCGTGAGTCGCACCTCGAGGCGTTGGCGCAAGAGATGGCGCCCCGCCTCGAGGCCCAGACCGCGGCCGAGGCCGGTCGCACCGTCGACTGGGAAGCGTTCCGGACCTACTTCACCAAGTTCGTGCGGGCGTTGCCGCCGGGCGCGGGCCGGCTGGCGGTCAAGCGGCCCATCGTCTTCGAGGTTCCGTCGTCGGACCTGCCCTACTGGGTCGTGGACGTCCCGCACCGCCACGTCACCCGCCAGGCCGTGCCGCCGCCCGACCGGGCTGATCTCGTCCGGATCAACGAAGGGGTCCTGGCCGACGCCATCGAGAAGGTGCTCGTCTACTTCGTCCACATCTCGACCCGGGTGCGCATCGAGGTCGAGCCCGGTGGCGCGAGCAGCGACCTGGCCTTCTGGGGCCTGCTGGGCATCTGGGAGCTCGGCTACCTCGACCGCAAGGTCCTGATGAGCCGCCGGTTCTGGGGCGCGGCGTGGAAGCGCCGCGACGAAGGGGTGGGTGCGCTCGGCGCGCTCATGAAGCGCGGGTCGTTCAGCGAGAAGATGGCGGGTCAGTTCGCCGAGGACGACGCCGTGACCGCAGGCGGGGCGTGACCCCCGTCCGGTGCGGCCGGACCGTCCGGGAGCACCGCCCCGGGCGACAACACGGGTGACGCTGCGGGTGACGCGGTGCCGCGACGTCGCTGCACGACGCGCACCACGGCGTCGAGCGTCACGGCCGCCAGCAGACAAAAGGCGGTCTCCGCGCTCGCTCGGTAGCGGTTCTGGTAGAAGGTGATCGTCGTGGTGACGATCGTCGCGAAGATCGGCGCGCACACGAGGTAGCTCGGGACCTTGCGCCGACGGAGCACGAACACGCCCGCCAGCGCCAGGGGTCCGATGGCGAACCACATGAGTTGTGCGCTCCAGGCGAGGGCGGGCTCGCGGCCTTCCGGGCTGATGTCCTTGCTGACCTGGTCGAAGTTGTGGGTGAGGTCCCAGATCCCCGTGTACCGGGCCCAGCGCACGAGCGTCACGTACGCGAACCGACCCTTGTGGGCCGAGATGTAGTCGAGGGCGACCTTGCGGTACTTCGCCTCGGCGACCGACTGGTCGATCTCGAGCGCGTGGATCTTGTCCCCGGTCGGGAGCACGCAGTCCATGCGCCAGTAGCCGATGTCGTTGCCGTAGTAGGTCAGGGGGCAGTTGGCCGAGAGCAGGGTGACGCCGTAGCCCGTGGCGAGGGTCACCGGATCCTTGAACCGAGTCAGGTTCCAACCCACCCACGGTCCGATGACCACGAGCACGATCGCCCCGGCGGCCACGAGTCGCTTCCACCGGTCGCGCCACGAGGTGTCGCGGCTGGCCAGGATGACGGGGATCACGAGGAAGACGACCAGCATCCCCATCTCGGAGCGGGCGGAGATGGCCAGGGCCATGGCGATCCCGAGGGCGCAGGCCCGCTTCATCGACGGTGCCCGCCAGTAGCGGTAGCCCATCCAGACGGTGAGCGTGGTCGTGAAGATGGCCATCGTCTCGCTGAGGATCAGCGCGTCGTGCGACCAGACGTTGGGGTAGACCGCGGCGAGCGCCGCCGCGATGAGGCCGACCCGCTTCGACACCATGTCCTTGCCGGCGTAGCCCACGATCGCGACGGTGGCCACGCCGACGGGCAGGGTCCAGAGTTGATGGGCGGTCGTGGACGACCAGCCCAGCAGCGACGGGATCGCCAGCCAGAGGATGTAGAGGGGCGGGTGTGATGCGTCCTGGATCGTCTTGTGGAAGACGTCGAAGGAGAAGGTGCTGATGAAACCTTTGCCCTCGGCCAGGAGCTGAGCGCCCCGGTGGTAGAAGTTGGCGTCGCCGACCACGCCGAACTCGGCGAAGTGCGGCCGCCGTTCGAACCACGCGTACGCGAACCGGATCACCAGGCCGACGACGACGATGAGCAGGAGTGTCTTCTCGAAGCGACCCCACGTCGCGACCCGCCGGCGGACGAATCCAGGGGAGAGCGTTCGGCTCCTGAGCCGCATCGCCGGCTTCTCGATGGCGTGGTACGAAACCGTGGCGACGAGGAGTGTGGTCGCGACGACGAAGGCGCCGAGCTGCCAGATCTGGGGCTGGAAGAGGAAGAGGTGGCGCCACTGGAGGAAGGCGTCGATCGCGGCTTCGTGCCAGAGGTAGATGCCGTACGAGATCAGGCCGAGGGCCACCATCACCCGAGCGCTGAGGAACCGACCGATCGCTCCGGGTCGACGGGCCGCGAAGACGGCGGGGAGGACCAGCGCCAGGGCGAAGAGCCCCCGGAAGCACTGCTCGGAGAGGAACTGCCCGGGCGAGCGGGCGTCGGTGGCGAGGAGGCCCAGCCCGAGCACTCGGGCGAGGACCGCGTAGCAGGCGAGCGCGCTCACCCAGGCGGCGGCGGCGAGCCAGCGGGGGGCGACGGGGCGGCGCCCGTCGCGGGTGAGCCACGCGCTCACGACCGCCAGTCCCATACCGAGGGAGAGGGTGTCGAGGAAGCCCGGCAGGAACAACCGCTCGTGGGAGTACTCGGCCGGGGTCAGGTGCTGCGAGAGCAGGAACAGCCGGTAGCCGACGCTGACCAGGTAGAGCGTCGCGATGCCGGCCAGTTCGACCGCCACCGGCGACCAGCGGGGCCGGCGGATGCGCCGGATCGCCAGGGCGTAGACGGGGAGGAACGCGTAGAAGGCCACCTCGACCGCCAGCGTCCAGGACTGCTGGACCGGACCGCCGATCACCCGGTCATGGGTGTAGATCTGCAGCAGGAACGCGTGGGTGAGGAAGGCCTTGACCGAGTCGATCGGGTGGGTGCCGTTGTCGAACCAGAGGGTGACGACGACGAGGCAGGCCCAATAGGCGGGGAAGATCCGCAGGGCTCGGCGCTTCCAGAAGCCGACCGTGGACTGCTGGGGTCGCTCGGCGAAGGTGGCGGCGACGAAGGGCCGGTAGAGGAGGAAGCCCGAGATCACGAAGAACACCGGAACGCCGACGTCGAGCTGGGTCAACCAGCTCGAGCCGAACCCGCGGTACGAGCTGGCCAGCCACACGTGGGTGGCCAGGACCATCAGCGCGGCCAGGGCCCGGAGGCCGTCGAACCCGGGGAAGAACCCGTCGCGGGCGACGTGGGTGTGGGCTTCGGCCTCGGTCGCCTCGCCGGAGACCGCGAGGTCGGTGCTCACCGGTCGGCTCCGTTGTCGAGCCGACCCCGCAGTTCGTCGACTTCGTTGCGCAGGAGCGCTCCGTCCTCGGCGAGGGTGCGGATGCGCGTCTCGAGGCGCGAGACCTCCCAGGTGAGGTGGCCGACCAGCCCGCCGAGGACCGCGAGCGCGAGCAGCAGGAACAGGGTCGGTGCGTACTTCACGCCCACGACGTCGGCGAAGCGGTTGATCAGCGACGGGAACAGCGCCACCACGACCAGGGCCAGGGCCACGAGCAGCCAGAGGAGCGCGTACTTGCTGCGCAACTGGCGCGACGCAACGAGGCGGAGCACGACCAGGACGACCACGACGGCGACGGCGATGAACGCGAGGTGGGTCCCGAGGCTCACGCGGTGTCCTCCGGGGGGCGCCGCGCGGTGTTGACCCGGCGGTAGGGCGCGCGGAACGCGGCCGCGCCCATCAGCCCCACCAGGACCCGGAGGTAGTTGGCGATCAGGCGGAACCGTCGGGTGGAGGGCACTCCGAGCGACCGCACCTTCATCGACGACGGGATCTCCTGGAGGCGCAGCCCGGCCGACGCCGCGATCAGCAGGACCTCCACCGTGTCGGCGAGGTACTCGACCGGGTAGACGCGGGAGAGGAGTTCGATCGCCGACCGGTCGAACGCCCGGAACCCCGACGTCGGGTCGGTGAACCGCTGGTGGGTGAGCCGGGCCACGAACCCGGCCATGAAGCGCATCGCGCTCTTCCGGACCCGGCCGACCGGATAGGCGTCGGTCCCTTCCGCGAACCGGCTGGCCAACGCGATGTCGGCCCCGGCGTCGAGGGCGGCGAGGAGGTCGTCGATGGCGCGGGGGTCGTGCTGGCCGTCGGCGTCGAAGACCACCGCCCGGTCGAAGCCGCGGTCCCGGGCGAAGTGGAGCCCGGCGCGCACGGCGCTCCCGACCCCGAGGTTGAACGGGAGCGACAGGACCGTCGCGCCGCCGGCGGCGGCGACGTCACGGGTGCGGTCGACGGACCCGTCGTCGACGACCACGACGTCGACGCCCGGCTGGGCGCTGGCCAGCGCGGCCAACGTCGAGGGCAGGGCGGCTTCCTCGTTGAGGGCGGGGATGATGACCAGGGTCCGGATGAGCGCCATCCTACGGTCGGACCGGCCGGGCCGTGCGGGACGCCGGGGGCGGGATCAGCGGCGCGGGCCGCGCCGGACGAGGCGCCGGATCCGGTCTCGGACACCCCACCAGGTGACGAGTGCGAGCTCCTCGACGGCCACGTGCAGGGTCATCTTCGAGTGTCCGCGCTCGCGGTCGGTGAAGGCGATCGGGACCTCGGTGACCGTGCCGTCGGTCTGCCAGACCCGGTAGGCGGTCTCGATCATGAAGCCATAGCCCTTCGAGCGGGTGCTGGCGAAGTCGATGGCGCGCAGGGCGTCGGCCCGGTACGCCCGGTAGCCCGACGTGTTGTCGCGCACCGAGGTGCCCAGCACCAGGCCCGCGTAGTGGTTCCCGACCTTCGAGAGTGCCCGGCGGAAGACGGGCCAATTCGGGATCGAGCCACCCGGCACGTAGCGGGAGCCGATGACGAGGTCGGCGCGGCCGGCGGCGACCGGGTGGACGAGGTCGGGGAGCACCGCCGGGTCGTGGGACAGGTCGGCGTCCATGTGGCAGATGATCTCGTAGCCCTGGTCGAGGCCGCGGGCGATGCCCGCCCGGTAGGCGACGCCGAGTCCCTCTTTCGAGGCCCGGCGGAACACGTCGATCCGACCCAACTCGGCGCCCACCCGCTCGGCGATCTCGGCGGTGCCGTCGGGGCTCGAGTCGTCGACGACCATCATGTCGGCCTCGGGGTAGGCGGCTCGCGTGCGCCGGAGGAACTCCTCGATGTTGTCGGCTTCGTCGTAGGTGGGCGTGATGACGAGCGTGCGCACCGAGTGATCCTAATGACGGCAGCGGCGGTAGACCTCGAACCATGGATCGAAGGTCGCGACGGGGCAGAAGTCGCGTGCGAGCACGCGGACGGCCGCTCCGGACCCGGGCTTCACGGAGTCGTTGGCCTCGGACCAGTCGGCCCAGTTCCGTGACAGCACGACCACGTCGGAGCTCGCGAGGTCGGAGGCGAGGCGGGATCCCTGCGCGTTCGCGATCCCCGGATCCATCTCGATGTAGAAGGTGCCCGGAACGGCCTCGGGGTAGAGGGCGTAGATCCAGGCCTCGCTGGTGACGGTGCGCGAGAGGTCGGCGGGGCCGACGAAGAGCCGGGTCCCCGGGTGGACCAGCCGGTCGAGGGTGGGCAACATCGCGGTGGCCGCCGCCGCGACCGTGGGATCGCCGTAGTAGAAGCGGACGCCGTTGCGCTCGATCAGGTACGACGACCGGTGCCGCCCAAAGGTCTGGGCCACGAAGTCGGCGTAGGTGCGCACCGTGAAGTTGGGGATGATGAGCCCCACGATCACGATCGGCACGGCGCAGGCGACGAGGCGGGCGTGACGGCCGACGAAGGTGCGCGGACCGCGCTCCGGACTGCGCCAGCCCTCGACGACCGCCGTGGCGACCAGGCCGATCGAGACGCAGCTGACCCAGGCGATGTGGGTGGAGTCGGGGCGCTGGAGGGTCTGGGACAGCATCCCGAGGCTCAGGGCCCCTCCCACCAGCACCGCTCGGGCCCGGATCGAGGTGGCGTCGCGGCGGACCGCCACGACGCCCACGACCACCAGGGCGGCGATGCAGGCGAGGTTGAGAACGAACCAGAGGAACAGTTCGTGCGAGGCGGCCAGGGTGGGGAGGGGCCAGGGCAGGAGTCGCGCCGTCCCGCCGATCCGCTGGAGGTAACCGTCGAGTTGACCCCACGACGGTGGCACGGGGAGGTGGCGTCCGCCCCGGAGGTCGAAGACGGGCTGGAGGACCATCCCCCGGAAGGCGTCGGCGAACCCGGCCAGGACGAACTGCACGAGGACCAGGGCCGAGACTCCCACGGTGGCCGCCGCGAGGGCGAGCGCCCGGCGGCGGGGCATCCCCCAGACCAGCACGAGCCCGGCCAGGCCGATC
>JBAXBB010000122.1:0-7757 GCA_037142235.1 Actinomycetes bacterium | reverse complement strand
ACCGCGAGCAGAGCTACCAGCACGAGGACCATGAGGGGCGCCAGCGAACGGTTCGCAGGCCTCCGGCTCTCATGACTTCTTAGCATTCCTCGAGGGTACCGAGGCGATCTCTCCATTCGCAGTCGGGGGTGGTAAGCGTTTGTTCAGTTGTCCGCGCCAGGGGCGCGACAACTGAACAAACGCTGGTGGACCGAGTGGGCCAGGTTCCGTCGCCCCTGGGTCGTCCTGAATCAGGTCCAGGCGGTGGCCAGTTCCCCGGGGTCGGTGACGACCGATCGGCCGTCGTGCTCGCGGAGCCAGGCGACGTTGGCTCGGTGGAGCGGGTCGCCGGGGTCGAAGCGGTTGGCGGCCACCACCATCCGGGTCGGGTCGATCCCGACGGCGGCCAGGGCGTCGGCGACCACCCGCACCTGGTGGATCACCCCGAGGCCGACGTCGGCCACGACGAGTACGGCGTCGGGGGCCAGGGCCGCCACCAGGTCACGGGTGTCGCCGTCGGCGGCCAGCGGCGAGCGCAGGCCCCCCGCCCCCTCGACCAACCCGAGGTCGGTGCCGGGCGGCCAGGTGATCTCGGCCGCCAGGTCGGCCACGGTGAACGGGGCGAGCCCCAGGGCGGCGGCCGCCATCGGGGGCGCCATGGGCGTGGCCAGCCAGCGGTGGAGCGGGCAGACCGTCTCGGGGTCGGCGTCGGTGACGGCCGCGAGCACCTGGGCGTCGGTGAGCCCGGCGGCGTCGTCGCCTGGGGCGAACGACTGGACCGGCTTGCGGACCTCCACCCGATGCCCCACTGCCCGCAGCGACCGGGCGACGGCGGCGGTCCACCAGGTCTTGCCGACCTCGGTGCCGGTGCCGGTCACGACGACCAGTCGGTCGGGGCGGCTCACCGGGGGCGGACCTCGGTGAGCGCGGCGACCAGGCGGTCGACCTGGTCGTCGGTGTGGGCGGCGGAGAGCGCGACCCGCAGGCGGGACGTGCCCGGCGCAACCGTCGGGGGCCGGATCGCCGGCACCAGCAGGCCCTGGTCGAGCAGGCGGGCGGCGGCGGTGACCGTGGCGGCCTCGTCGCCGATGACCACCGGCACGATCGGCGACGGGTGCCCCGGTGCCACCCGGTCGACGAGCCGACGGAGGTGGCCGCGGAGCGCGTCGCCCTCGGGTGACCGCACGACCCCGAGGGCGGCGAGCGCCGCAGCGGTGGTCGCGGGCGGCGGCGCTGTCGTGAAGATGTAGGAGCGCGCCCGGTTGACGACCAGGTCGACGAACCGGCGGGGCCCGGCCACGTAGCCGCCGAGCGCCCCGAGGGTCTTCGACAGGGTGCCGATGCGCAGCACCTCCGCACCGGTGGCGCCGGCGACATCGGGGTCGGGCCCGAGCACGGCGTGCGCCTCGTCGAGCACCAGCAGGGCGCCGTGACGCGTACACACCTCCATCAGTGCGTCGACGGGCGCGACGTCGCCGTCCATCGAGAAGACGGTGTCGGTGACCACGATCGCCCGGCGTCCGGGCGCCTCGGCGAGGAGTCGGTCGACGTGGTCGGCATCGGCGTGGTGGAAGACCATCACCTCGGCGCGCGAGAACCGCGCGCCGTCGATGATCGACGCGTGGTTGAGCGCGTCGGAGCAGATCAGCACGTCGGGACCACCGAACGACGTGAGCACACCGAGGTTGGCGGCGAAGCCGGTCGGGAACAGCGCCGCGGCCTCGGTGCCCTTCCAGTCGGCGAGCGCGTGCTCGAGCTCGGTGTGCACGGGCCGCGATCCGACGATGAGGCGGGCCGACCCGGCGCCGGTGCCCCAGCGGTCGAGCGCCGCGTGGGCCGCGGCGATCACGGCCGGGTGCGCGGTGAGCCCCAGGTAGTCGTTGGACGCGAACGACACCACCGGGCGGCCGTCGATCGTGCCGACGGGGCCGAGCGCGTCGAAGTCACGGGGCGATCGCCACTGCCCGGCGGCCTGCACCCGGTCGTTCTCGTGGTCGGCCCAGTCGACCCACCGGAGCTCGCTCACGTCGCGCCCTCGACGATCGCCTCGGCCAGCACGTGCACGATCTCGGTGATCTCCTCGGGGGTGACGGTGAGCGGCGGCATCAGCACCACGACGTCGCCGAGTGGCCGTAGGAGCACGCCCCGCGCCACGGCGGCCGCGCACACCCGCCGGCCCCATCGCAGGCCGTCGGCGGGTGGTGCGAGCTCGACGCCACCCATGAGGCCGTGGAGGCGTACCTCGCGCACCTGGGGCAGCGACGCGATGCGGTCGTGCAGGAGCGCGCGCAGCTGCTCGCTCCGGGCGCGCACGTTGGCGAGCACGGCGCGTGCCTCGATCACCTCGAGGTGCGCGAGCGCGACGGCGGCGGCGAGCGCGTTCCCGCTGTACGAGTGCCCGTGGTAGAAGGTGCGCGGCCCGAGGTCGTCGCCGAGGAACGCCTCGAACACCCGTCCGCTCGCCACCGTGCACGACATCGCCAGGTAGCCGGCGGTCAGCCCCTTGCCGAGCACGAGCAGGTCGGGGCGCACCCCGCACTGCTCCGACGCGAACAGGGTGCCGGTGCGGCCGAAGCCGGTGGCGACCTCGTCGCAGATGAGCAGGACGTCGTGCTCGCGGCACGCGGCGGCGAGCCGGGTGAGGTCGGCCGGGGCGGCGAGGTGCATGCCCGCGGCGCCCTGCACGACCGGCTCGACGATCACCGCGGCCAACTCGCTGGCGTGCGCGGCGACCAGCGCGACCGCCCGGTCGAAGCAGTCGGGATCGGTGAAGCGCGGGGCGCGCACCACCGGGAAGCGCAGTGGCTCGAACAGGTCGGTGCCGAAGCCGCCGTCGCCGACCGACAGCGCGCCGATGGTGTCGCCGTGGTAGGCGTCGCCGAAGGCGAGGAACGTGGTGCGGCCCGCCACCCCGCGGTTCACCCAGTACTGGAACGCGATCTTGAGCGCCTGCTCGACCGCGCTGGCGCCGTCGCCGGCGTAGAGAAAGTGGGGGTCGTCGACCGGCACGACCCGCGCCAGGGCTTCGGAGAGCTCGACCGTGGTGACGTTGCCGTTGCCGAGCAGCGTGGTGTGCGCGCCCCGCTCGACCTGGGCGAGAAGCGCGGCGTCGAGCTCGGGGACCCGGTGGCCGAGCGTGGTGACCCACAGCGACGAGATGGCGTCGAGGTAGCGGTTGCCGTCGGGGTCGTAGAGGTGGTGCCCCTCGGCCCGGGCGACCACCACCGGCGCGTTGTCGGGGTAGGCGGCCATCTGGGTGAAGCCGTGCCACACCACCGCGGCGTCACGGGCGATCCAGTCGCGGTGGTCGGCCATGCCCGCCATGATGCCCGGCCCACTGCGGGCGGCCCCACGGAGGTCGGGTCGGAGCCGTGCGGTCAGCGGTCGACGCGGACCGTCAGCGGAGGCCCGCCCGCCGGCAGGTGCTCGGCGAGCTCACGGAGGTCGGGGTCGAGGGTCCAGAGCTGGCCGCCGTGGGTGGCGGCCGTGACGACGACGACGGCATCGACCGGGTCGTCGCGTCCGGCCCGGGCGTTGAGCAGGCCCGCCCGCCGGGCGGTGGCCTCGTCGAGGGGCTCGATCCGACTCGCGCCGAGGACCCGGGCCAGTCGGGCCTGGCGGGGTCCGCGCCACACCTCGGCCACGACGACGGCCGGCACCGTGGGGAGCCACCCCGACCTGACGAGGGACGCGAGGGTGGCCCGGGCCCGGCGGTCGTCACGCTCGAGGGCCACGAGGATCCCGGCGTCGAGGGTGACGATCCCCTTCACCGGGGTCGCCAGCCCTGGGCGCGGAGCTCGTCCTCGGCCTCGCGCACCCAGGCGTCGGCCGCGGCCACCTCCTCGGGGGTGGGCGGCCCCTGCTCCTCGGCCAGGTCGTCGAGGAGCCGTTGCCAGCCGAGGAGTCGGGCCCGGTCCCGGGCGGCCTCCACCAACCAGGCCGAGACGCTCACGCCGTCGGCCTCGGCGCAGGTGCGGACCTGCTCGAGGACGTCGGCTTCGATGGAGATCGAGATCTTCCGCACGGTCACGGTCCGACGGTACCACCACGGTATGACCGCTTCCGGGGTCGGCCCGCCGGGCGTCGCCCCCTTGGACACCGACCCCGCCCGGCCGTCAGACTCCGGTCATGACCGATGCCGCCGCCACGCCCAGCCCCTACAGCACCCTTCCCGCCGAAGGCCCCTACGGAGTGGCCATCGGCTCGGCGCTGATCACCATGGTCGAGCCCCACGAGGGCCACGACCACGCCTACAACCGCTGGTACGAGGACGACCACTTCTACTCGGGCGCCATGGCCATGCCCTGGATGTTCGGTGGTCGGCGGTGGGTGGCGCCACGCCAACTCCAGGCGCTGCGCAGCCCGGCCGACTCGAAGATCGCCCAGCCGCTCGAGGCCGGCAAGTACCTCTCGTGCTACTGGATCACCGAGGGTCGTTACGACGACCATCTGCGCTGGACGGTGGCGACCAACCAGCGCCTGCTCCCCGACGGTCGGGTCTACCTCGACCGCACGCACGTCTACACCTCGTTCCAGGAGTACGCGGGGGCGGTGTACCGCGACGCCGGTGGGCCGCGTGACATCCACTCGCTCGATCACCCCTACCGGGGCCTCGTGCTCGAGGTGGTCGACGCCACCGACGACCGGGTCGCCCTCGAGAACTGGCTGCGCACCGACCTGCTCCCCGAGCGCCTGGCGGGCTCCTCGGCGGCGATGACGCTGTGCTTCGAGCCGTACCCACTGCCCGAAGACAAGATGGCCTACGTGGAGGACGTGCCCGGCCTCGACCGTCGGGTGACCCTCCTCACGTTCACCGAGGCGCCCCCCGACGAGTGCTGGGACGTCTTCGCCGGTGCGGGCGACGCCGTCGCGGCCTCGGGCCTCGGGCGGGTCGAGCTGAGCGCCCCCTTCTTCCCGACGATCCCGGGGACCGACACCTACGTCGACCAGCTGCGCTGACGCGGGTCACGGGCGCTCGACCCGCCGGTACCGTCGGGTGCGAGGAGGCGCTCGGCGATGAAGACGATGCTGGCGGCGACGTCGGAGATCCCTGGGGCCGACCTGGGCGTCGAGGCGTGGGAGTGGATCTTCTTCGTCGCTCTCATCGTGGTGCTCCTGCTCGTCGATCTCCTGGTCTTCCACCGCGACGCCCACGAGATCTCGATTCCCGAGGCGGCACGCTCGAGCGCCTTTTGGATCGCGGTCGGCCTTGCCTTCGGCGCGTTCGTCTGGGTCTTCCTCGGTGGCGCAGCCGCGGGGCAGTACCTCACGGGGTACGTCATCGAGAAGAGCCTGTCGGTCGACAACGTCTTCGTGTGGGCGGTGATCCTCGGGTACTTCGCCGTGCCCAAGGCGTACCAGCACCGGGTCCTCTACTGGGGGGTGTTCGGCGCTCTGGTGCTGCGCGCGGTGTTCGTGTTCGCCGGGGTCGCCCTGCTCGACCGGTTCTCGTGGATGTTGTTCGTGTTCGGCGGCTTCCTGGTGCTGACCGCCTGGCGGGTCACCACCCACGACAACACCGAGATCCACCCGGAGCGCAATCCGGTGCTGCGGCTGATGCGTCGGGTGGTCCCGGTGTCGAGCGAGTACGACGGTCAGCGATTCGTGACCCGCATCGACGCCCGCACGTTCGCCACGCCGCTGCTCGTGGTGCTGGTGCTCATCGAGGTCACCGACGTCGTGTTCGCCGTCGACTCCATCCCGGCGATCCTGGCGGTGTCGCGTTCACCGTTCATCGTGCTCACGTCGAACGCGTTCGCCATCCTCGGCCTGCGCGCGCTGTATTTCCTGCTGGCCGGTGTCGCCGACCGACTGCGCTACATCAACGTGGGCCTGGGCATCATTCTGGCCTACGTCGGGACCAAGATGATCGTCTCGCACTGGTACCACGTCCCGACCCTCTTGTCGCTGGGGGTGATCGTCGTGGTCCTGACCGTCACCGTCGTCGTGTCACTGCGGGCGACGCCCCGCGGCACCGAACCGGGGGAGGCCTGATGGCCGTCCGAACGTTGCTCGTCGCTCACGACGGCTCCGCGCCTGCCGACCGGGCGCTCGCCTGGGCCCACGAACTCGCCGCCCAGACCGGCGCCCGGCTGGTGGTGGTCCGGTCGTGGAGCCCGCTCGACGACCTCGGCGGCCCCGGCCCTCACGACCCGGCCGCGCTTCACGAGCGCGCCCGTGCCGACCTGGCTGGCGACGCGGACCGGGTGGTCGGCGATGGGGCCGAGGTCTGCCTCGTCGACGACCTGCCCGTCCCGGGCGTGTTGCGCTGTGCCGCCGAGGTGGGAGCCGACCTGATCGTGTGCGGGTCGCGAGGTCAGGGTCGCGTTCGCGAGCTCGTGCTCGGGAGCGTCGCGCACGACCTGAGCGTGCAGGCGAACGTCCCGGTGGTGGTGGTGCCTGCACCCGATGCAGACTGAGGTTCCACGTCACCGTTCTCGGAGGAGGTCCCCGTGGAGGGACGCAAGATCCTGGTCACCGGCCCGACGAGCACCGTCGGCCTCCCCGTCGCCCTCGACCTGGCCGAGCGCAACGAGGTCTGGGGTGTCGCCCGCTTCGGCGACGCCGCGGCCCGGGAGCGCCTCGAGGCCGCCGGTGTGCGCTGTGAGGTCGTCGACCTCTCCACCTCCGACTTCACCGGCCTGCCCGACGACTTCGACCACGTGGTCAACTTCGCGATCGCGCGCGGCTCCGACGCCGACTGGGACCGTGACCTCGCCGCCAACGGCGAGTCGGTCGGGCTGCTGGTGCAGCACTGCCGCTCGGCGCGTTCGGTGCTGCACTGCTCGTCGACCGCGGTGTACCAGCCGGCCGGCGCGCACCCGGTGGCCGAGACCGACCCGCTCGGCGACAACCACCGCGTGATGTTCGCGACCTACAGCATCGCCAAGATCGCCTCCGAAGTGGTGGCCCGCACCGCGTGTCGGCAGTTCGGTGTGCCCACCACCATCGCCCGCCTCAACGTTCCGTACGGCGACCACGGCGGCTGGCCCTGGTTCCACCTCAAGATGATGGAGGCGGGCATCCCGATCCCGGTCCACCCCGACCGACCGAACCGCTTCAACCCCATCCACTCCGACGACATCGTGACCCAGGTGCCCCGGCTCCTCGAGGTGGCGACCGTGCCGGCGACCACCGTCAACTGGGCGGGCGCGCCGGCCAGTCTCGAAGACTGGTGCGGGCTGATCGGCGAACTGACGGGTGTGACCCCGGAGTTCAGCGAGACCGAGCACACGATCGGGTCGGTCACCACCGACAACACCCGGATGCACGCACTGATCGGTGCGGCGACGATCGACTGGCGCACGGGGATCACCCGGATGGTGGAGGCCAACCGGAGCTGACCGGGCCCGCTCGTGTGTGCGCTCAGAGTCGGTCGAGGACCTGCTCGCGGTAGTCGGCGAGGAACCGACGCAGGTCGTCGAACGACGGCCCGGTGGCCTCCTGGGCGGACACCACGAACCGGGTGACGCCCACCTCGGCGTAGCGCTTCGCCAGGTCGAGGTCGAAGGCGCTGCCGTACCGGTAGCTCCCCGGCCACACCGTGAGTTCGACGGCGTCGGGGTCGCGACCGTGGTCCGCGGCGGTCGAGCGGATCGTCGTGACCAGGTCCGCGTAGTCGTCGGGCCCGCAGACGTAGGGGAAGAAACCGTCGCCGAGGCGGCCGGCGCGGCGGGCGGCCACCGGAGTGGAACCGCCGATCACGACTGGGAGGGCCGAACCCTGGGCGGGCTTGGGGAGCACCGACGAGCGCGGCACCGTGGTGAACGGTCCGGAGA
>JBAXBB010000121.1:0-7772 GCA_037142235.1 Actinomycetes bacterium | reverse complement strand
CCCCTCCACGTGGGCGGCATCGGCGAGCGGCGCACCATCCCGTTGGTCGCCCGGTTCGCCGACGTCTGGAACGTCCCGACCTACGGCCTCGGCCAGCTCGCCCGCAAGAGCGCCGCCCTCGACGCCGCCTGCGCCACGGTGGGCCGCGATCCGTCGACGATCCGTCGCTCCCTCGAGGCCGTCCTGGTGGTCGCACCCGACGACCGTGCGGTCGACGCCGCCCGGGAACGGGCGGAACGGCGCTTCCCCGGCGCCGGCTGGGGGCTCCACGACGGCGGCTACATCGGCACGCCCGCTCGGATCGTGGATCGCATCCTCGAGCACCACGACCTGGGCTTCGACGAGTTCGTCTTCTTCCTCCACGACCGCGCCGCTCCCGACACCATCGACCTCCTCGCGACCGACGTGCTCCCCCACCTGCCGTGACCGGACCCGAGGCGCTCGACCGGGAGCGCGTGGAACGACTGCGGTCCGGCGAGGCCTGGCGCGACTTCTGCACCGCCCTGGAGGCCGCTGGTGACCTCGTGGCGCTCGAAGCGCGCGACGACCTCGAACGGGCCGAGGGGTACCGCTATCTCACCCGGTTGCTCCGCAGTTCGTTGGAGCGGTTCGTCGAGAACCAGGAAGCCTTCCGCCCGCGTGTCCGCCCCACTCCGTGGCGAGTGAGCATCGCGATCCAGAGCCCCGACCAGGACCACCCCTTGATCGAGATCGACGGTCGCTCCGAGTACCGGATCCGGGGAACGCGCGGATCGGTCCCGTACGCATCGTTCCTGGCGCTCGCTGCCGCCGTCCCCGCCGACGCCGGGAGTCGGCCGGTCGCCACGCCTCCCGGTTCCGACCTCGAGCACTTCGATCCCACAGCCTTGCGCGCCACCGGGTTCCTCTCGGTCCACGACCTCGCCCTCGAGCCCGACGGCTCGTTCACGATCGCGTGCTCGACCGAGGAGGAGGGTCCGAACTGGCTGCGACTCGAGCCGGACTCGTCGTTCATCATGGTGCGACAGACGTTCACCGACCGCGCCACGCAGGAGCCCATGACCCTCGTGGTCGAACGGGTGCCTCCCGAGCCGGTACGGCCCGTCGGTGCTTCGGAGGTCGCGCGCAACCTGGCCATCGCCGCCCAGAACGTGTTGGGCTCCGCGCACCGGTTCGTCGGCTGGGCCCACACCCTCGCCGAGGCTCCCAACACCCTCGCCACCATCGATCCCCAGTACCGGTCCTCGGGCGGCTCCCCCGACCACCTCATGTACTTCGGGTCGTTCGACCTCGCCCCGGACCAAGCCCTGGTCGTGAGGTTCGCCCTGCCCCCCTGCGACACCTGGAACTTCCAGGCTTGCTCCTGGTGGGCTGAGAACTTCGACAACTACGAGGACGGGGACGGGTTCGTGACGGCGAGCACCGCCGTCCCGGAAGCCGACGGCTCCTACCGGGTCGTCTGCGCCTCGGGTCCCGTCGGGGCGGCCAACGCGATCGACCTGTTCGGCCACCACCGGGGTCTGCTCAACCTCCGCATCGTGCACCCCGGAGGAACGGCGGAGGTCTCGACCGAGGTCGTCCCGTTGGTCGGCCGGGGCGAGGTCGCCTCCCCGTAGGCTCCACGCGTGGGATCCACCCTGGCGCAGGTACTGCCGTTGGCGCTGGGCGCAGCCGTCAGCCCCGTCATCCTGCTCCTGCAGGTGGCCACCCTCGGGTCGAAGCGCCGCCCGGTGGCCCGAGCCCTCCTGGTGCTGCTGGGTTGCACGACCGTCGTCGTCACCGTCGTCCTGGTCGTCGTCCTCGGCCACCATCGGACGACCGCCACCACCTCCGCGACCGACCGGTTGATCAGCGGGTGGATCAAGATCACCCTCGCGATCGTGCTGCTCGGAGTGGCGGTGCGCACGACGCTCGCCCCCCGCACCTCCGTCGACGCCGAGCCGCCCCCCGACGACGGCGACGGACGGGTACATCCGGTCCGCTCGGTGTTGCTCGGAGTCGCCGCGATGCTGACCAACGTCACGACGCTGGTGCTCCTGATCCCGGCGGTGCGCGATGCCGCCACGGCGTCCATCCCGACCGTCGAGCGGATCGCGGTGCTCGTGATCACCGGCGCGATCGTCCTGGTCCCCGCCTACGGTCCGCTCGTGGTCGTCGCGGCACTGGGGCGGCGCGGCCCCGCGACCCTCGCGGCTCTCGGCGCCTGGCTCCACCGGAACCAGCGCACCATCAGCGTGGCGGTCTCGCTGGGCTTCGCCCTGCTCCTCGGCATCACCGGCTTCCGAGCCGTCGCGTGAGCCGCTCCCGGAGTCACCGGGGCATCCGAGGGCTCAGCGCTTGCGCAGCATCGAGCGGTAGACGCTGACCAGCGCGGTCCGGTCGGCCGGCCTCAGACCGCGGTCGGCCCGGATCGCCGTGGTGACCTCGGGAGTCGGCGCCGCGTCCAGGGGCAAGAATCCGAGCAACCGCGAGAGTCCACCCGCCTCGAACCCCAGGAGCGCCTCGATGAGGAACACCGTGGCCGGGTCCGGGACCAACTTGGCGTTGCACCAGTGGCTGACGATGCTCTGGGTGACCGACCCGAGCTCCTCGGCCAGGTCGGTCTGGGTCCAGCCCGCTTCGGCGAGACCCTCGCGGAGGGCCGAGCCGAAACGCTCGGGGTCGCCGATCTGCGACTGGCGGGACGCGATGTCGCGGGGTCGGACCGTCTGCTTGGCCATGGGGCTCCTCGATCTGCAATCTGTGGACTGATCGACTGTGCCAATGGTAATGCAATCGATTCCACCATTGGCCTCCTTGACACAACGATGGGTTACCCTCAGCGGGCGGAGGGACCATGGATCAACTCGATCGTGACGGCGACATCCCGGCGATCTTCGAAGAACTGCACCACCTCCGTGCCCGCCAGACCGCCCTGCTCGACCAGGTCGTCGAGCTCCGGGTGCGGCTCGACCGCAGCGAGCGCCTGCTCGACGCGGTCGGCTCGCTCTGGTCGGAGCTGCGGATCTCGGAGGCGCTGCCCACCTCCTCCTCCGACGACTGGCTCCCGGTGGAGGAGACTCAGGGCGTCGTCAGCACCAGCGGCGACCTCCACGACGCCGTGCGCACCCTGGTCCGGATCGGGTTCGGAGACGACGGGTGCGTCGGCCTCGTCGTGTGCACCCTGCTCGACGAGCGCACGCTGGAGGTCCGGACCCACCACGGGTTCCCTCAGCAGGCCATCCGGGCCTTCTCCGTGATGGACCTCGACGAGCGCGTGCCGGTCGCCGACGCGATCCGGTCGGGTGCGGCCGTGTGGCTCCGCGACTTCGACGACCTCCACCTCCGCTACCCGCACATCACCCGGCCCGAGTCGCGCGCGCAGTCAGGCGCGGCGCTTCCGATCGTCGTCGACGGCCGGTGCGTGGGGGCCGTCGGGGTCTGGTTCCCCTACCCCCAGCCGTTCGACGTGGTGACGCGCTCGCACCTCATCGCCGTCACCGCCGCACTCGGCGCCCTGCTCCACCGCGACCCCCAGGCGCCGCTGCGGCCCGTCCGCCCGTGACCGACGATCTCCACGCCCGCCTCCAACGCCTCGAGGATCTCCAGTCCATCAACGCGCTCTTCGTCGAGTACGGGCACCACCTCGACGCCGGCGACCTCGAGGCCTACGCCGACTGCTTCACCGACGACGGCGAGCTGCTCTTGGGTCCGATCGGCCGGGCCACGGGCCGCGAGGCGATCAAAGCCATGATGGCGCCCACCCTGACCGGCCTCGTCGGCAACTCGTTCCACCTCATCACCAATCCACGCGTGACCCTCGACGGCGACCGCGCCTCGGCGGTGGTGATGTGGTCGGTGGTCCAGCGCGACGCCGACAACCGGCCCGTGCTCCGGATGATGGGTCGCCACGAAGACGAACTCGTCCGCGACGGTGATCGCTGGAGATTCCGGCGTCGCAAGGGGTTCGTCGACATCCCGTCGGCCTACCCCGGGCGCGACTGATCGCGTCGCGCGGATCCGGCGCTCAGGTCACGGCGTCGGCGGCACCGCCGTCGAAGCGCAGGTGCGCCGCGTCGAGGTGCCAGGCCGGCTCACTCACCACCCACGCGACCGCCCGGCCGATGTCGTCGGGAGTGGCGACCCGGCCGGAGGGGTTCGCGAAGGAGGTGTCGAGGATCATCCGCTCGACGCTCGGCCAGTCGGTGGGCCGTCCCTGGCGTCGGGCCCGTTCCGTGAACGAAGCCACGACCTCGGGGGTGGCGATGATCCCCGGGCTCACGCAGTTGACCGTGATCCCGGTGCCCCCGAGGTGCTTGGCCAGGCTCACCGCCACCGAGGGCAGGGCACCCTTGGCCGCGTAGTACTCCGGGATCCGGTCGCCGGGCCGGGTGGCGCCGACCGTCGAGACGAAGACCACCCGGCCCCAACCGGCAGCCCGCATGTCGGGGAGGAACGCCTGGGTGACCCGCACGGCACTGACCACGTTGACGTCGTAGCTGTGGTGCCACGACGCCGTGTCGGACTCGTCCCAGGTCCCGCCTTCGGGCATGCCGTAGTTGTTGACGACGATGTCGACACGTTGGACCGTCGCCCGGATCGCCGCCACCAGTGCGGCGGTCCCAGCCTCGGTCTGGAGGTCGCCGACCACCGCCCGGGCGTCGCCACCCCGGTCGCGGATCTCCGTCACGACGGCGTCGGGTTGACCGACTTCGTGACCGTGCACGAGCACGGTGGCCCCTTCGTCGGACAGGACCCGGGCGACTCCGGCCCCGGTCCCCCGCCACGAACCGGTGACGAGCGCGAGCTTCCCGTCGAGTCCGAGGTCCATGGGTGCGTCTCCGCGCTGTCGGCCGCTGGGCGGCCGAACGCTACTTGACGAAGACGAACGCCTGCTTGCGGGAGTTGTCGGGGTTGGCCGACGTGCTGAGCACGCCGCGGGCGCCGGCGTACTTGCCCGTCCCGCCGATGACGGCCCGGTCCCCGGGGTCGGCGGACCCGGCGAACCCGGAAGCGCCGAGCACCGCCGTCTGCGTCCCGCCGACCACGATCGTGCTGCCGTCGGTGAAGCGGAAGGTCAGCAGGTTCTCGAAGATGCCGCGGTCGGCGGGCATCCCGGCTTCACCGGGAAGGGCGACGAGCGTCTTCGTACCGTAGAGCCAGCCCACGGCCTTGCCGGTCTTGTCGGTCACGGCGGCGTAGAACGTGGTGTAGTCCCCCACGCCGACTCCCGGGGTGCCGACGTCGACGTTGGTCGAGGTGGGCGGAGCCGACGTCAGGGTGAGCTTGCCGGTCGGGGTGGCGCCGGCGACGTCGGTGGTCATGATCGCGGCACCCCCGACGAGTGCGGCGGCGACGGTGAGGCTGGCGAGGGTGCGGCGGAACGTCATGCCACGAGTGCACTCGCTTCAGGCGCCCAGTCGGGCCAGCGAATCGTGGAACTCGACCGCCCGGCCGAGCCGGGCCACGTGCTCCTCCAGGACCGGTCGCAGCACCCGCTGGGTGATCGCCCACATGTAGAGGCCGTAGACCAGGGCGTCGCGGTAATCGTCCCAGGCCGTGGCGAAGTCGGGAACGTCGTCGCCGAGGGCCCGGCGGGCGTCGAGGTACTCCCGCACCAGGTCGGCCTCGGAGTGCTCTCGGTCGGCCGGATCGAGGACGGCACCGATGTGGTAGGCCACGTCGAGGGACCACGGACCCAGTTGGATGACCTGCCAGTCGACGAGGCCCGGGCGTCCGTCCGGAGTCAGGTAGAGGTTCCCGGCGTGCGAGTCACCGTGGATGACGTGCTCCGGTCGGGCGGCGGCCCGTTCGGCCACCGTCGCGAACGCCGTTCGGAGGCGCCGGGCATCGGCGATCTCGGGAGCGAACGATGCCGAGCGGCCGTCGTCGAGGAGTTCCTGCAGGCGCGCCTCGGGCACGTACTGGAGGTAGTTCCCGAGCCGGGGGGCCAACCAGTCGACCGTTCCGGCGATCTCCTCCGGCCGTCCGTGGTGCAGACGCGCCAGCTGGGCAAGGGTTTGCGCCGTCTGGTCGACCGAGTACGGGCTCAGCGGCGTGAGGAACCGACACCCTGCAGCCACGAGGTCGCGCATCACGACGAGACCGTGGCCGGTCTCCGGGTCGATCGCCGCGTAGACACACTCGGGAACTTCGAGCCCGAGCGCCGGCGCGAGCGTTTCGTAGAAGTGCACCTCGAGCTGCCCGAGGTCCACGAAGCCGGCACTCTCGGGGGCGAAGTAGCCCTTCACGCAGAAGGCGTCGGAGCGACCGTCGGCGGCTCCATCGGCGTAGGTGACGCGGAACCGGACCTTGGCCGCGATCGTCACCTGCTCCTCGACCCGTTCGACCGCCACCACGGGCACCCCGAGCATCTCGCTGCACCACTCGGGCGAAAGGAGCACCTCGGGATCGAGCGGCGCGGGCGAGCGGGGCACGTCAGGCTCCCCTCGGCAGACCCGCGCAGTCCAGAGCCAAGGAGAGTGCGGGATTGAGGTCGGGCGTGCGATCGGCGAAGCCCATGAGATCGAAGGTCCGCTCGGAGAGGATCGCCACCTGCAGACCGGCAAACGCCTCCAACCACGTGAGGTCACCCGCCTCCTCGTCGAGGACGTCCTCCCAGAGGGCGATCGCCTCGGCCCGGTCGCCGAGCCCGTCGAGTCGGGCCAGGCCACGACCCTCGGTGTGGAAGCGGTCGAAGAAGAGCCACCAGGCGAGGTCCTTGCGGATCCCACCGTCGCTGACCTGTTCCCAGTCGACGACGCCGGCGCACCGGAACTCCGGGTCGAAGAGCATGTTCCCCATCCGGGCGTCGCCCCACGAGAAACCATCGGGGCGCGAGGCCGGGTAGTGCGCGGTGAGCCAGTCGCGCAGCCTGGAGAACTGCGGCGCGGGCTCCGACCCGAGGACCCAGTCGAACGAGCGGAGCCAGTATCCCCACTGGCGGTCGAGCCCGGTGGTGCCCCCGCCGGTCGGCCGGAGGTAGCCGTGGTTCGTCAGCGGCGAGCGGGCGATGAGGCAGAGTTGCTCCATCGCGGTCTCCCAGGCCTCGCGGCGCTGGTCCGGGGTGGCGTCGAAGAGCCAACCCTCACCCATGTAGGGCGGCGACGTCACGGGAACGCGTCCATGGACGCGTTCCATCACGAAGAACTGCAGGCCGAGGAGGCTCCGGTCGGCTTCGAAGAAGAGTGGCTCCGGGACCTTCACCCGGCCTTCGCGGTGCAGGGCCTCGAGGGCCCGGTACTGGATCGAGAAGTCCGGCTCCAAGAAGAGTTGGTACGTGTCCGGTTCCACCCGGAGGACCAGGTCACGGCCGCGGTCCGTCCCCGCCTCGCGCCACGTGGCCGAGACCAGGACGGTCTGGCTCGAGGTGCCGGCGCCCTGGGGGACGATCGGGTCGTGCAGCGCCAGGTCGGCCACACCCATCCGCTCCGCCAACCAGGGGGTCAACCGGGCCACCAGGTCCGCCTCGGTGAACCGCCGGGCCTCGCGCGCCGCGGCGTAGGTGTCGCCGATCTCGAACCCGTCGTCTCGCTCGCTCACAGCACCTCGTTGATCAGCGGCTCGCCGTCGAGCCAGCGCCGGATGTTGGTCGTCCAGAGTCGGTGGAGGTTCGCGAAGAGCGCCGACGGCGCCGTCGAGCAGTGGTACGACAGCGTGAGGTTGGGCGCGTCCCAGAGCGGATGGTCGGCGGGCAACGGCTCGATGCTGGCGACATCGAGCGCGGCGCCGCGGAGGTGCCCCCGGGCCAGGGCGTCGATCAACGCCGGCTCGTCGCACAGCGAACCCCGACCGACGTTGACGAAGAACGAGCC
>JBAXBB010000120.1:0-7884 GCA_037142235.1 Actinomycetes bacterium | reverse complement strand
CCGAAGCTGCACGGCACCCCACCCGGTGAGGGCTGCGGTCCTCGCGTCGGTCTTCGTCGACCCGCTCAGCCGCACGGTTTGGGCCTGGAGGTTCAGGTCCACACCGCGAACCGTCGGGATCTCACCCGACGTCGCCCCCGCCTTCGCGCCGCGCCCTCCACCAGTGACTTGCAGATCGAGAGCCATCGCCATAGATTGCAAATCACAAGCGATTGAAGCCCGAGCGAAGGGGTCCCCGCCATGGCTGAGCGTGTCCTGGTCACCGGCATCAGCGGCTACATCGGACAGCACTGCGGCGCCGAGCTCCTGAACCGGGGCTTCGAGGTCGTCGGGACCGTCCGCTCGTCGGCCAGGGCCGACGCCACGAAGACCGCAATCGCGGCCGTCGCCCCCGTCGGGGGACTGAGCTTCGTCGAGGCCGACCTTCTCTCCGACGCTGGCTGGGACGAGGCCATGCAGGGGTGCACGTACGTGATGCACGTGGCCTCCCCCTTCGTGCTCGCCGAGCCCAAGGACGAGAACGACCTGATTGGACCGGCCGTCGAGGGCACCCGCCGGGTGATCGAGGCCGCGCGCCGGGCTGGTGTACGGCGCCTGGTGCTGACCTCCTCGACCTTCGCCATGACCGCGGGCAAGCCCAGCGGCCGCTACGGCCCCGACGCCTGGTCGGACCTGAGCGCCCGGGTCGGGGCCTACGCCAAGAGCAAGACCCTGGCCGAGCGGGCCGCCTGGGACGCGGCGGCCGGCGGCGAGATGGAGCTCTCCGTCGTCAATCCGGGGGCGGTCTTCGGCCCGTCCCTCGGCGCCCGGATCGACGGTCAGAGCGTGGCCCTGATCACCGACATGATCGGCGGAAAGATGCCGATGATCCCCGACGTGGCCATGGGCATGGTCGACGTCCGCGACGTGGCCCGGCTGCACGTCGCGGCCATGACGGCCGCCGGTGCCGCCGGACGGCGCTTCATCGTCGCGACAGCCGAGCCGGTCAGCATGGCCCACTTCGCCGAGGTGCTCCGCGCCGCCGGCTACTCGAAGGTCCCCTCACGCAGGGCACCGAACGCGGCGATCAAGCTCATGAGCCTCTTCGACCGGGAGGCCAGGGGAATGGTTCCCATGCTGGGCAAGAAGATCTCGTACGACAACCGGGCCACGTTCGACGTACTTGACTGGCAGCCGACGCCGATGGAAACGTCGATCCGGGAGATGGCGGCGTCGCTTTCAGGTTAGGTGGTGGCATGGGAACGGAATCCGGGGAGCGCACGATCGACTGGCGGTCGGTGTGCTCGATCACGTCCGGCCTCGACGTGCTCGGCGACAAGTGGTCGCTGCTCGTCGTGCGCGATCTGATCGCCCACGGGACCCGGACCTACTCGCAGTTCCGCGAGTCCCCCGAGCACGTCTCGACCAACATCCTCGCCGACCGACTTCGCCTGCTGACCGCGCTCGGGATCATCGAGCGCACCGATCCCGACGGAGCGGCCCGCAACAACGCCTACCGGCTCACTCCGAGCGGCGCGGCGCTCAAGCCGGTACTCGAGGAGCTCGGCAAGTGGTCGCAGTCGCACCTCAGGCAGTTCCACGCCGCCATGGTCGACAGCATCTGACGACGACCGGCGCACCCGGCGACGCACTGAGTTGCAATTTGCAACCCACCGGGTTAGATTGCAAACTGCAACCAACGGCCACCGACCGAGGAGCGACCGACGATGACCGACGCCGAGAAGCCCGTCTACGGGCTGGTGCAGCTCGACATCACGAACCCCGAGGAGTTCATGGAGCGCTACGCGCAGCACGTGTTCCCCATCCTCGACGCCTGGGGGGTCGAGATGATCGCCGGGTCGAGCACCCCGACCACCAAGGAAGGCTCGTTCAGCGGGAACTGGGCGGCCGTGCTTCGTTTCCCGAGCATGGAGGTCGCCGAGGCCTGGTACGGATCGGCAGACTATGAGCCCTACAAGAACGTGCGCATCGACGAGTTGACCGCCTCCGGGAGCCTCGTCTTCGTCGAAGGTTGTTGACCGGCCGGCGGCGGGCACGCCGTCGGAGCCACCGCAGTCGCAGACCCGGGCGCTCACCCGCCGGCGATCGGAACTATGATTCGTGAATCCGGAATGCGGTGGACTGAACGGCGGTTGGATCGGCCATGAGGCTCGGGAAGGCGCGGGGCGCTGCCATCGTCATGGCCATCGCATCGGCAGGGGCGGGGCTCGTGGCGGCCGCGCCCGGAGCCGGCGCGCAGACGTCCGGGGTCCGCTGCACGATCACCGGGACCGCCGCGAACGACACGATCCGGGGAACGGCCGGCGCCGACGTCATCTGCGGCCTCGGCGGTAACGACTCGATCTCGGGTCTCGGCGGCAACGACCTCCTCCTGGGCGGGCCCGGCAACGACTCGATCGACGGTGGTCCGGGCAACGACACCGTCGATGGCAGCGTCGGCAACGACCGCCTGACCGGCGCCGATGGCAACGACCAGCTCTCGGGCGGCGACGGTGCCGACGTGCTGGCCGGTGGACTCGGCAACGATCGGATCGACGGCGGAGCCGGAACCGACGCGGCCGACTTCGCTTCTGCGTCGGCGCCGATCCGTGCCGACCTCGCCGCCGGCACGGCGACGGGGCAGGGGACCGACACCCTGATCGGCGACGAGAACCTCACCGGCGGTCCGGCCGACGACGTTCTGGTCGGCGATGGCGGAGCCAACGCCATCTCGGGCGGCGCGGGGAACGATGCGGTGACGGGTGGCGCCGGTGACGACGCGCTGGCAGGGGGTGTGGGCGACGACCGCCTCGCCGGCGGTGACGGCCAGGACGTCCTCGATCCCGGTTCCGGCAGCAATGCCTGCCAGACCGGCGACCGTGTCGTCGGGACCTGCACCGTCGACGGTTCGGGCCCCGTCATCTCCGGGTTCTCGGTGCCTCCCGTCGTCGCAGCGGGATCGACCGTCACCTTCTCGTGGCGCCTCCTCGACTCGGCCGGTGTGCAGCACTCCGGGCTCTCCGTGGGCTGGGCTCCCGGCATCTACACGGGGTGTGGCTTCGGGCAGTCGGCCACCCCGGTCTCGGGGACCGTCTTCGACGGGCAGTGGAGCCTCTCGTGCACCTTCCCGGCCGACGCCGTGGCGACGGACTACTCCGCTCAGGTCGTGGCCACCGACTTCTTCGGCAACGCTACGTTCTCCGACTGGGCGTCCTTCCGCATCGAGGGCGCCAACGCCGACAGCTCGCCGCCGGCGTTCTCCGACATCCGGCTCTCCGGGCCCGTCCGGGTGGGCGAGGCGGTGACGGTCACCTGGTCGGCCACCGATGCGTCGGGCATCGATGGCGCGATCATGTGGTTCGCCGCCGGCGGGTACTCGTTCGCCGACTCGACCGGTCGCCCCTACGTCGACTACTCGATGCCGGTCGAGCGCCGGTGCGACGCCGCTCGTACGGTGTGCTCGTTCTCCCAGACGGTGCAGGTACGTGCCGACGCGCCGACGGGCCAGTGGGCACTCTGGATCAGCATCACCGACGTCTACGCCAACAAGACCTTCGGCCAGGTGCTGTCCTTCCCGGTCCTGGGCCCGGCGGCTGCGCCGTCGACGGCTCCGACCACGCCCACGACCGCTCCGAACACGGCTCCGAACACGACGACCACCGTTCCGAGCCCGGCCCGCTGACCCACCGAACATCCTGTACCGATCGGTTCAATACGATCCGGGCGTGGACCTCACGCTGAACGAGTCCGAACGCGACCTGGTCGAGTTGTGCCGGGTCTTGGCCCAGAAGGAGATCGCCCCCAGGGCCCCGGCGGCCTGGGCGGCGGCGGTGTGCCCGACCGACCTGCTGCGCGAGATGGGCGAGCTGGGCCTGCTCGGGATGCTGATTCCCGACGAGTGGGGTGGGATCGGCATGAGCCCGCGGGTGTCGAGCTGGAACACGCCGTCTCGGCCGTGACGGGTCGCCGCCCCATGGGATTCGAGCCAGCCGAACGCAGCGTCGACCGTGGCGTCGTGGGCGGCGAGGACCTCGGCCCGAACGTACGCATCCGGTGTGAGTGCCCAGAGCACCGACACCGATTTCGGGGCGGAGAACGTGGTGTCGATCCCCCCCGCCGACGCATCCCCGAACCGGCGTCCCAGCCGCCGGCCGGTCTCGGGATGCTGTGCCTCGAGGACGGCTCGCATGCCCGCACCGGACACCGGTCCGTCGAGTCCGAGGGCCTCGCGGCCGCGCCCCACCAGCGGCCCGGCGGCCCGTCCGGATCCAGGTAGTAGTCCACCGGACCCCGCCCGACCCCCGGGCGTTCACGGTCCTCGGCCAGGCCGGCGTAGTAGGCGAGCAGACCGGGCAGCCGAGCCGACGTCGCCTTCAACGTCGTGACCCGCATCACGACGACCACCGCCCGCATCGGAATCTCGCCGCATGTCCCGCCCGGGCCAATGCACCCGTCTGTTGACCCACGACCCAGTAAGCCCGTAAGCAGGTCGGAAGTTCGCGGCTGACGTTGACCAATCGCCCCGGACTTCGTATGGGATGACATCATCAGGTCACCAGCGTGCTGACGGTCGATTCCACATCCTTTGTGCAGAGGCACCTGACCGGCCCCGTGTTCCGTACATGCGCGGTCGCAGGACGCGATCTGATAGATCCCGACCGAGCGGTCGTCGCGCAGCGCCGGCAACTCGTTCATCCCACAATCCGTTCAGAGGAGACAACCCCCAGTCGATCTCGGATGCGGTGCACCAGCACGACGGTCACCGGATGCCATGGCTGCACCGCGACCGAAGTGCGCGTCGCCGCGGACCATCGGCTCGCGCGGGCGTTCGCGCTCAAGTTCTCCGCCATCCTGCCTATTGCCAGTTCGCGAGAACCGAGGATCGCGACTTCGCGACGGCGTCGAAACCCCCCGCGGCTCTTTCGCGGATGGTGCGCAATGAGGGCGCACTTGGGCGAGATGGGCTACGTTTTGCACATCCCACCATCTCGCTAGCAAGAGGTCACGAGGAAACATGTCGTTGACGTCGCGCAAGACTTTCCTGCACTCGGCTGGCCTGATTGCGACGATTGCAGTTGGAGTTGCAGCGTTCATGATGGTGGCCCAGAGAGACGGTGATGTCACGATTGGTACAGCCATCACTGACTACACGACTCCGGGTCTCCGGTCCGCAAGTGCGGTCCCGTCCGAACTCTTGAACGACACGTTCGGCAGTGTTCAAGTGTGGACAGGCAGTGAGCTCCTGGCATTTGGCAGCGATATTTCTAAGGGGATGGAGCGCTCCGGGGGGGTCGCATACAACCCGGCCGCTGGCGCGTGGCGACGCCTCGCGGCGTCGAGCTTCGAGGTACCCGTGGCGAATCCGGTTGGGCTTTGGACCGGTGATCGCTTGATCATTCTGGGCACCCTCTGCGGCAACAACAGCGCCGATCCTCAGGACGAGGCACCTGTATGCAGTCCTGGAGCGCTGTCGGCGGCCGCATACCATCCCAAGGACGACCGCTGGGAAGCCATCGAACCTCCCCCCCACGACCGGAGCGCATACAAATCCGGAAGTTCTGGAGGCGATCAGCGTGCGCTTGGCGCTGTGGGGGGGAATGCATTCTTTACGGTGTCCGGAGCGACCTGGATGCTCTCGCCAAGCGACAACAAGTGGCAGGCAGTACCGGGTACTCCCGCAACGACGCAGGCGTATTGTGCGGGCGATCAGTCTATCGCTGCGGTTCAAGCCGATGTTGCGGCCAAAGGCATGTGGACCGTGTCAACATTTCGACCTGGCGACACCGAGTGGACGAACTACCCTGGGGTGAAGCTCGCGACCGGTGATAGCGAATACGCGAAAGTCGTCTGCGGCCCCACTGGTGCCCTTCTGATCTCCGTCGACTTGCAGAAGGGCCAGTTCTTCGACGACTCGGTTGGCGGCTGGAAAGTAGTGCCGCCAGCGCCAAGCGATCTGGCCACCCGGCCGCCGCCTCCTGGTGCGAAAGCGACCGAGATCCCGCCGATCGACACGTTTCTGTGGGGCGCATGGACGGGCAGTAGTTACGCGTTCTGGCAGCCGGACGTCGAGGCTGACGAGACTTCACCAGCCTGGCCAGGCGTGGCGTTGTCACTTGACCCGAGCATCGGCAAGTGGACGTCTGCTGCCCCTGGGCCCAGGGGCGATCGGGGACTCGTCTGGATCGACGGCTATTCGCTGTCCATCGGGCGAATGGGCGACCAGCTAGCCGCGGTCATTTACGTTCCCTAACGAGCCGACTGTTCCGGACACGGGTCCGAGCAGTCATGGAAAGGATCCGGAAATCCCATGCGCGGACTGCGATCCCTATGCCTCGTTGCGTTGCTGAGTACAATCGGGACTATTGGCCTTGCCATTGCTCCCAGGAAGATTGCCGGCATTCGATCAGCAAATGCCTACGCGAATGGCGTGACCTTCAACGTCCTCGGCGGAGTGAACGGGGCGGGTTGGGGAAACACGGGAGGTCTGGAGAGCGTCTCGTTCCTGCGAGACAAGATCTGGCAGTACGCATATTCGACAGGTGATTGGCCAACGACCGTCGCCACACAGGAGACGTGCACAGATCTGGATCCGAACACACTCGACCAGTACGCGTTCCTAATTGGGCAACTCGTGTTCACTGTGGGGAACTACGTAACGGAACAGTATATGTCGAGTGCAACCGCGTGCCCTCAGAACGGTCTAACGGTTTTTGGGCGGGCAGATGGTACCTGGGGTGACCCCTGGGTTACCCGCTACGTATACGGCAATCAAGTACCGGGACACGCCCGGAAACTGCTGTGTATTAGACCAAGCCTTTGGGTGCTCAACTACGTTTCCTGTAGCACGCACCTCGAGAACAACTTCATTTCAACTGTCGATGACGTTGCTCATTTGCAGTTGGGCGAGCTGAACAACTTTGTCCATGACTATTCGGTCTTTACTGGCGTGCAGGCTGGTGGCGACTTCAACATCTCCATCCAATGCAATTGGCCCTATCCCGCATCGACTTGCGGCAGCAACTACCTCAGCAGCAATCTCGTCACATGGTTCAACTTCAATGGCGCTACCAATCACTGGGAAGCTGGAGTGAGCCCTTATTCCGTGACGTACCCCACTCAGGGTTCGGACATCCCAGAAAAGCTCGACCATTTTGGGCGGTCGGCACCGTTCCAGTACCTCGCGTCGCCAAGCCGATTCCGGGGTATGGGGTCGAGCGGAAACTACGTTTCCGATCATTGGATGCTTCGCGTCTATATCGGGTGAGAAGTGGGTGGCCGACCTGGACCAGGGCGAGTCGCCCCTTCCGCAACGATGTTCGATGCGCGCCAAAGTCCGGTACCCGTGCAACGGGGTGGGTGTGAAGTTCCGCTACCCCCGCGACGGCGTGGGGAAATCCGCGAAAACTCCGCGAGAGGGGGGTGACGGGCGGGTACGGGCCGGTACTGGCTGGCACAGTTGCGGGCCTGTGACCTGGCCTTTCGCGCTCTGACCTGTACCAACGCGCATCGCCTCGGCTGCTTTGCAAGCAGGGGGTCGTGGGTTCGAGTCTCATCGTCTCCACCAGATGGTTCTCTTTCAAACCATTGGCCTGGTCGACCGTCCCTTGGTCGTCCAGGTCAGTGGTGTGGGCGGTGTGGGCGCCCTGTTGGATCGTGGCGATGAGATCGTCAGCGAGAAGCGCGGCGAACGGATCGGCGAGGCGTGACGTGAGCCGGTCTGTGTCGACCTCGATGGCGCTGAAGAGCGTCTGGATGAGTTGACGTCGTGCCTCGGTGCGTCCTCGTTCGTAGGCGGTGCGGAGGCGTGAGGCCAGCTTGATCGCCTGGTCGAGGTTGGTCTCGATCGTCTCCCAGTCGATCTGGCTGCTGGCCAGCGCTCCTGCGGCGTTGGCGAGCTCGTTCGCG
>JBAXBB010000119.1:0-7885 GCA_037142235.1 Actinomycetes bacterium | reverse complement strand
TCCAAGGACTCGCTCCTCTACGCGCTCGGGGTGGGCGCCGGGGTGACCGACCCCACGGGCTTCGAGCTCGAGTTCACCACCGAGAACTCGAAGGACGTCGTGCAGCAGGCGCTGCCGACCATGCCGGTGGTGATCGCCGCGAGCAGCGGTGGGTCCTTCGGTCCGATGAGCGCCATCGGCGACTTCAACATGGCGATGCTCGTGCACGGTGAGCAGTCGGTCGTGCTGCACCAGCCCGTCCCCGTCGCGGGCACGGCGATGCTCCAGGGCAAGGTCGCCGCGATGTGGGACAAGGGTGAGGGCAAGGCGGCGGTGGTCGTGCTCGAAGTCAACGCCACCAGCCCCGACGGTGCCCCGATGTGGACCAACACCATGTCGGCGTTCATCCGCGGCGCCGGCGGCTTCGGCGGCGAGCGGGGCCCGAGCGGCCCGACCGTCGTGGTGCCCGACCGGGCCCCCGACCAGGTGGTGTCGTACGCCACCCGCACCGACCAGGCACTCCTGTACCGCCTCAACGGTGACCGCAACCCGCTGCACTCCGACCCGGCGTTCGCGGCCATGGCCGGATTCCCGAAGCCGATCCTGCACGGGCTGTGCACCTACGGCTTTACCGGCCGGGCGCTGGTCCACGCGGTGTGTGGCTCTGACCCCGCGAAGTTCAAGTCGATCGAGGGACGCTTCTCGTCGCCGGTGATGCCGGGAGAGACCCTCGACGTGAAGGTGTGGGTCGACGGCAACGAGGCGATCTTCCAGACCTGGGTCGAGGACCGGGTCGTGCTCGACGCCGGTCGCCTCGTGATCGGCTGATCCGCCGAACCGCTGCACCTCGTTCCGGGCCGGTCGTCACGACCGGCCCGGTTCGCGTCCGGGCCCGACCTCAGACCGGTCGGAAGTACGGCAGCACGAACCCGTCGGACACCGGATGGAACTCCACCGCCACGCGCGCGCCGACGGCGAGATCGTCGACGGTGCAGCCGATGAGGTTGGCCAGCATCTGGTAGCCCTCGTCGAGATCGATGATCGCGGGCGCGTACGGCACCACGAACGACGGCTGTTGCGGCCGCCACACCACCGTGTACGACGACACCGTGCCGAGCCCGGCACTGCGCTGCCAGTCGAGCCCGCCGCCGCAGCGGCGGCACGCCGCCGCCGGGTCGAACCCGGCCTCGCCACACTCGGTACAACGCTGGAACCAGAGCTGACCCTGGCGGGCGGCCTCCCAGTAGGCCTCCGACACCGGCGACGGCCAGGGCGCGGGGATCTCGGGGGGCTGGGGGACCAGCAGCTCGTTCACGGTCGTTCCGTCTCCATGGCTCGCACCCTCACGGTCGCTCCGCTCCGAGGAGGAGGACGTCGGTGAAGAGGGCGCCGGCGCCGCCACCGGTACACATCGCCACTGCGGCGTCGGGCACCTGCCCCGAGACGCACTCGCCGCGCACCTGCTGGACGCCGCGCACCACGCGCTGGAGGAGCTGCACGCTGGCGCCGCCGTGGCTGAACGACATGGTGCCGCCGTCGGTGGTGACCGGGAAGCGGCCGCCCGGGCCGATGGTGCCGTCCATCACGAACGGGCCGCCCTCGCCCTCGCCGCAGAAGCCGAACGCCTCGAACTGGCGGATGATCTCGAACGAGAACGGGTCGTAGAACTCGCAGACGTCGACGTCGGCGGGCGACAGCCCGGCGGTGGCGAACGAACGCTGCGCGGCCCGGCGTCCCACCACGCCGTTGACGTCACCGACCCGACCGTGCAGGTCCCACGACGGGGCGTGGCGGTACGACGGGCCGAGCCGGTCGGAGTTCCCTCCGAGGATCCACACCGGCGGCTCGGGGAGGTCGGCCACCCGGTCGGCGTGGGTGAGCACGAGCGCGGTGCCGCCCTCGGCAGTCATCGAGCAGTCGAGGAGGTGGAACGGGTCGGCGACCATCCGCGACTCGAGGATGTCGGTCGGGGTGAACGGCCCGCGCCCGTGGTACACGGCCTGCGGGTTGGCGTGGCCGTTGTTGCGGATGGTGGCAGCGACCGTGGCCAGTTGCTCGGGCGTGGTGCCGAACCGGTGCATGTGGTGGCGGGCGATGAGCGCGAACTCGGCCGCGGTGAACATGCCGTAGGGCGCGACGAACTCGTTGTTGGGCCGGGTCCAGGGGGCGGTGCTGGCCCGGTCGGTGTAGACGCCGGCCGAGCCGCCGACGACCACGACGACGTCGCTCAGGCCGAGCGCCACGTGCGCCGCCGCCTCGAGGACCGCCGGGATGCCGAGCCCGGACCCCGACTGGAACACCGGGCCGAGGCCCAGTTCGAAGGCGATGTCGGAGGTGTGGTTGCCGATGATCCCGTTGACGTCGGTCACGGGGAGCCCGGCGTCGGCGATGGCGCCGCGGGCGGCCTCCAGCGAGATGCTCAGCGACGTCTCACCCTCGAGGACGCGCGCCTGGCGGGCGTTGAAGGCCCCCGCGATCACGACGTCTCGGAACGGGTGCCCGGCCATCGCGGCACACTAGCCCAGGGTGGACCACGGGCTCACCGGCCGCCGGGCTGCTCCGTCGGTGGGCGGTCCGTATCATCCGGACCATGAACAAAGTCACCACCGGTTTCTTCTCGTTCACCGAGATCACCGATCCCGCCGAGCACCGGGCCTACAACGAGTGGCACCAGCTCGACCACATGCCCGAGCAGCTCCCGATCCCCGGGATCGTCTTCGGCCAGCGCTGGGTCTCGACGCCCGCGTGCCGGGCCGCCCGCCTGGTCGACGAGGAGCCGGTGTCGGCCGCTCACTACATGACGCTCTACCTGATGGCCGATCCGATCGACGTCACCTTGCGCGAGTTCATGGACGTCGGTCAGCAGTTGCGGGCGCTGGGGAGGTTCCACCTGCACCGCAACGCCGTCCTCGTGGGCCCCCACCAATGGCTCGACGGTCACGCCGCACCGCGGGTGCTGGTGGGCGCGGAGGCGGTCCCCTACCGACCCAACCGCGGGGTGTACGTGATCGTGGAGGAGCCCGCCGAAGGAGCGGATCCCGAGGCGCTCGACGTCTGGATCCGCTCGCTCCGCGAGTCGTGGGTCGAGCGCGCCTGCGCCGTGCCGGGGGTGGCCGGGGTGTGGCAGTTCGCGTCGAGCCCGAGGCTGCAGGGTCCGACCTGGAGCGCCGGTCACCGGCGGATCACGGTCTGCTACCTCGACGACGCACCACTCACCGTGGCGGCTGCGCTCCGCCCGCTGGTGCGGGAGCGCTGGACCTCGGGTCTGGTGCGGCCGGTGCTCGCCGGACCGCTGGAGACCGTGATGCCCTACCAGTGGGACTGGTTCGACTGACCCGCGCTCCCCGCGCTCCTCGCACTACCCGCGCCAGCGGTTCCAGTGGACGACCTCGGTGAGGTCGTCGCGGGGCCCGGGGCGGAAGTCGGTGCCGATGGTCCAGGCCACGGGGACGAGACCGGCCTGGGTGTACGCGGGGTAGGGGATGCCGAGCAGGTCGGCCATGCGCTCCTCGAGGGCCAGGTGCACGGTCGTCCAGACGCTGCCCAGACCCCGGGAGCGCAACGCGAGCATGAAGCTCCAGGTGGCGGGTGCGATCGAGTTCCACACGAGCGACTGGTCGACCACTGACGCCCCGGCTCGCCCGAGCACCGCGGGTACGACCAGGACCGGGACCTCGTGCAGGTGCTCGGTGAGGTGGGCGACCGACGCGCTCATCCGCTCGCCCTCGGGTGAGGCCCAGTCGACGGGCGGGACGTCGAGCCCGTGGACGTAGACCCCGATCGCTTCGCGGTAGAGGTCGGCCATCGCCCCGCGGGTGTCCGGGTCGTCGACCACCACCCACTGCCACAGCTGGCGGTTCGAACCGTTGGGGGCCTGGAACGCGAGGCGGAGGCACTCCTCGACCACCTCGCGCGGGACGGCTCGCTCGAGGTCGAGCCGCTTGCGCACCGCCCGGGTCGTGCTCAGCAACTCGTCGGTGGTCAGGTCGGGCCGCTCGTTCATGGTTCCCCCAGCAGGTCGCGGTCGCAGGTCGCGACCGTGGCACTCCCGCACAACGCCATGGCCCGGCCGAGTTCCTCACGGAACCGGTCGAGCAGGGCGAGCGCGCCGATCTCACCGTCGACCGCCAGCCCCCAGAGCACCGGGCGACCGATCATGACGGCGTCGGCACCCAGGCACAGGGCGCGCAGTACGTCGACCCCGCTGCGGACGCCCCCGTCGACGTAGACCTCGGCACGCCCGGCGACGGCGGCGGCGACCTCGGGCAGCACGGAAGCGGTGGCGGCGACGCCGTCGAGGGTGCGGCCACCGTGGTTGGACACGGCCACCGCCGCCGCCCCGGCCTCCACGCAGCGCACGGCGTCGTCGGGGCGCATCACGCCCTTCACGACCACGGGCAGACCGCTCCACTCGCCGAAGCGCGCCAGGTCGTCGAAGGTGACGGCGGGGTCGAAGTCGGAGACCATGCCCATCAGATCCGACGAGTCGTCGTCGGGCGCCGCAAGGTTGGGGAACCGGAAGTCGGCGGGCGGTACCAGTGCGCCACCGGCGAGGCGGCTGCGGCGGGGCACCGCGGCGCCGTCGACGCTGGCGACCACCGCCCGATAGCCCGCCGCGCCGGCCCGCTCGGCCAGGGCGCGGGTGCGACCCCGGTCGCGGAGGAGGTACATCTGGGCGAAGCGGGGAGCGCCCGGCGCGGCCGCGGCGATGTCCTCGATCGACGTGGTGGCCGCCATGGAGGTGACGTACACGACCCCGGCGCGCGCGGCGGCGCGGGCCGTGGCGGGCTCGCCCTCGGCGCACACGAACCGGTGCATGGCGGTGGGCGCGACCAGGACCGGAGCCGACACCGGGATCCCCAGCACCGTGGTGGTGGTCTCGACCCGCGTCATGTCGCGCAGGACCCGGGGCCGTAGCGCCCACCGCGACCAGGCGTCGACGTTGGCCCGCATCGTGACCTCGTCGCCGGCACCGTGGGCGATGTAGTCCCAGGCGGCGCGACCCATCGCCCGCTCGGCGGCCCGCTCGAGGTCGGCGGCGGTGGGGGGGAAGACGGGGGAACCGGGTCCGGACGGGTCGGGTTCGGGCACGGTCCAGACGTTAGGGTGCGCGCATGGCTCACGCACCCCGTCCGTCATTCCTTCCCGACCCGATCCCCCGCCCGCCCGCCGATCTCTCCGATCCGGCCGACCTGGCGCGCACCGTGCAGTGGCTGCGCGACCGGGAGTTGATCTCCTTGCTCCCTCAGCGCTACGCCCGTGGCCTCGACCTCCGCGACTTCGCGTCGTCGCGAGCGCTGTTCCGCAACGACTGCACGGTGAAGGGCTCGCTCCTCGAGGCCCCCATCGACGAGTACTGGGCCGGTCTGTGCCCGGGGGTCGAGGCCTACGAAGCCACGATGCACTTCATGGGCAACCAGTTCGTGGCGGTGGAGCCGGGGGCCGACACCGGCCACGTCGAGACCTACGCGGTGGCCTACCACATGGAGGCGGCGGGCAACGGCCACGACGACCTCGTGATGGGGGTTCGCTACTGCGACGACGTGGCCCGCGACGGCGACGACTGGAAGATCGTGCGCCGGGTGGCGGTGCCGGTCTGGGTGCGGGGCCCGTTGCCGCGCCTCGCCGACTGAGTTCCCCGGGGAACCCGGGGAACTCAGGTCGGCGGTGGCGTGATCAGCGGTAGCCCTGCGCGATGTGCTCCAGCCACCACTGGGGGGCGGCGTCGAGCAGGGTGGGCAGGTTCCAGTAGTCCCACCAGCGCGTGATCTTGCCGTCGTGGAGCTCCATCACCGACACGAACGGCAGGGCGACGTGCTCGCCGGTGTGCCAGGTCCATTCCTCGACGTGCTCGGTCGTCACCACGTCGCCGTCGGCGACCAGGTGGCGCAGGTGGTGGACGTACCCGGTGATCGGCTCGAGCCCGAGCCGCAGGCGGGCCGCGATCTCGGCCGGGCCGGTGGCGCCGACCTCGCCGGCCGGGACGTCGGTGTAGACGCCGTCGGCGGCGAAGCACGCCCCGCAGGCGTCGAAGTCGCGGGCGTAGAGGAGCTCCCAGAAGGCGCGGACGATCTCACGGTTGCGTTCAGTGCTCATGGCCCGCACCGTAGCCCGGAGGGCTGCCGCGCGGGATCGGCGCATGGTTCAGGCGCTGCGGCGGTAGCGGCGCACGGCCAGGGGGAACGCGATCACGATGATCCCGATGCACCACGCCAGCGCCCCGAGCACCCAGTGGCCGCCGTCGCCGGTCCCGAGCAGGAGGTCGCGGCTGGCGGTGCACACCACCGAGAGCGGCTGGTACTTGGCGAACCCCTGCAGCCACGAGGGCATCGACGTGACCGGCACGAAGGCCGACGACGCGAACACGATCGGCGCCATGACCGGGAACGATGCGGCCTGGGCGGTCTCGGGGTTGCGCACGGCGAGTCCGACGCTGGCGAAGATCCAGGTGCACGAGTACCCGAACAGCAAGATGAGGCCCATGGCGGCGAAGAACCCGCCGACGCTGTTGCCGGCGTTCCAGCCGACCAGCACCCCGACCACGCACATGAGGATCAGCACGAACACGTTGCGGGCCAGGTCGGCGAGGGTCCGTCCGGTCAGCACCGCAGAGCGAGCCATGGGCAGCGACCGGAAGCGCTCGATCAGCCCCGACTGGAGATCGGTCGAGAGGCCCACGGCCGTGCCGATCGCGCCGAACACCACGGTCTGGGCGAAGATCCCGGGCATCAGATAGTCGACGTAGTCGACGCCGGGCACGTTGATCGCGCCGCCGAACACGTAGCGGAACAAGAAGACGAAGAGCACGGGCTGGATCGTGGAGAACACCAGCAGCTCGGGGACCCGGCGGTACGCGATCAGGTTGCGCGCGGTGACGGCGTAGGTGTCGGAGACCACGTGCCCGCGCTTCATGACGTCACTCCGTCGGGCTGATCCGCGGGCTTGCCGGTGATGGCGAGGAAGACGTCGTCGAGGCTGGGCTCGCGCACGGTGAGCGCACTGGGCGCCGCGCCGGCGGCGTCGAGCACCCGCAGCACCTCGAGGAGTCCGTGGGCGCCATCGGTGAACTCGACGTGCACGGCGTTGCCGACCAACGTGGGCGGGCGGACCCCGTGGGATCCGACCACCGCCAGGGCCGCGGCCGCAGCCTCCGCGCCGGCGAAGCCGAACTCGGCGACGGTGTTGCCCAGCGTGGCCTTGAGCTCGGCGGGGGTGCCCTCGGCGATCACCCGACCGTGGTCGATCACCACGACGCGGTCGGCGAGGCGATCGGCCTCCTCGAGGTACTGGGTCGTGAGGAGGACGGTCGTGCCCTCGGCCAGGAGCTCCTCGATCAACTCCCACAGGCCCAGCCGGCTGGCGGGGTCGAGCCCGGTGGTGGGCTCGTCGAGGAAGAGCACCGGTGGGCGATGGACGAGCGCGGCGGCGAGGTCGAGCCGGCGGCGCATGCCTCCGCTGTAGGTGCGCACGGACCGGTTCGCGGCGTCGACCAGCCCGAAGCGCTCGAGCAGCTCGTCGGCTCGGGGGCCGATCGTGGCACGGGGGAGGTGGGTGAGCCGGCCGATCAGGCGCAGGTTCTCTCGCCCCGTGAGATTGGGGTCGACCGCGGCGAACTGCCCAGCCAGGCCGATGATGGTCCGGACGGTCTTGGGGTCGCGGCGCACGTCGTGGCCGAGGACCTCGGCCGAGCCGGCGTCGGCGGCCAGGACGGTGGTGAGGATCCGCACCACGGTGGTCTTGCCGGCGCCGTTCGGGCCGAGCAGGCCGAGCACCTTCCCGGCGTCGGCCCGGAGGCTCACCCCGTCGACCGCCACGATGTCGTCGAAGCGCTTGACCAGCCCCTCGACGAGAATGGCGTCGGACTGGCTGGAGGGCGTGGACACAGCCGTCAGTCTGGCAGCCGGCC
>JBAXBB010000118.1:0-7886 GCA_037142235.1 Actinomycetes bacterium | reverse complement strand
TGACCCGCCGTACCGCCTCGACCCCCCGCCAGGCCGAATCCCCGGTCGTCACCACGATCGCGTCGGCGGCGGTGGCCCGCAGCGCCGGGTCGGTGAGCCCCCGGTTGGACCGGAAGGTCACGCCGGAGTCGACTCGCCCACGGCACCAGCGCACGACCGTGCCGCAGAGACCGCAGTCGTCGTCGTACCACACGGTCAGCGCCTCGGTCAGCACGCGATCACGGCGTGGTTCCCCGACCTCCGCATCCCGGCCACGACGACCACCCGACCCGTGACTGCGCGCTCGCGCCGGCGTCGAAGCCGCGCGTGACCGACGAAGCGGGCGGGAGGGATCCGGCTCGCGAGCCCCGGGAAGGCCATCGGTCAACGCCCGCCCGCGAGGGGCGCGACGGTCCCGACGATGCGGTCGACGTCGGCGACGACGTCGGCATCGCCGATGAACGTGCGCCACCGACGCGGCGGGCGAGCCTCGGTCCCGACGACCGCGTGGTGGTCGAGCCCGAGGCGGTAGGAGAGCTGGGCGTAGATCGCGACGAGGGCGTTGGCCGGCAGGACCTCGACCACCCGGGTGCCCGGACGGCAAAACACCAGGTTCGTGAGGCCCGCGCCGTGCGCGGCGACGATGCACCGGGCCCCCGCGAACAGCTCCGCCTGGGCCGCGACGGTCCGACCCTCCATGGCCACGCTCTCGAACCCGAGGGGCGCGAGCGCGGCCACGAGGGCGTCCTCGTTCAGGATCCGGCGCCGGTTGCGGCCCTCCCCCTCGCGGCGGAGGTAATAGAGGCCGCCGCCGCCGGCCGGGGCCCCACCCGACGCGAGTTCGGACGCGAACAGGCCGCGCACGAAGTCGGTGGCCCAGGTGGGCGGCGGCAGGTGGTGCAGCAGGGTCGTCGCGGCCACCAGGGTCTCGGCCCGCAGCGCGGGGGGCTCGGCGTCGAGCACCCGGACCCGGTCACCGTCGATCCCCGCGCGCGCCAAGGTCTCGTGCACGAACGGGCGGGCGAAGGGGTCGATCAGGACGCGGTCGACGGCGTCGAGGCCGACCGCGTCGGAGATCAGGCCGAGCATCGGGAGGGCCTGGAGCATCCAGTGGTAGTAGTTCCCGGCGCCGAGGACCACCAGCGACGCCGTCGTGCCCGGGAGGTCGACCGTGCCCCGGGCCCGGGCGGCGACCGCGGCCGAGCACGGTGCGTCACCGGGGTGGACGATCCCGTCGTTGAAGTCGACGGCGATGCGGCCGTCGGCCGTGCCGATCCAGCCCTCGTCGCCGAGCACCTCGCCGCCGCGCAACTCCACCACCCACTGCGGGGGCACCCCGTGACGGAGGTGCCACCCCGGCGCATCGCGGAGCCAGGGATCGAGGTCGACGGGATGCGTGATCTCGATCAACTCCTGGGGGTGCACCTCGTGGACCACCGCCGTGGCCGGATCGAGCTCGGCAACGGCGACCGTGGGGCAGGGCACCACGACGGTGCCGGTGCTCGCCCACCCGCGTCGCCGGTTGCGCCACACCCGCCGGGCGACGAACAGGTACCCGTGGTGCCGTCCCCGCCACGGCCCGAGCAGCCGGCGGGCGAGCCGGCGCAGCGATGACACGTCAGCCACGGACCGGCTGGCGGCGGCCGCGGCAGATCATCCGCGCCACGCCCGACCACCCCGGACCACGAAGGGGTTGCCCCGCACGATGAGGTGCAACGCCCGCCGGGTCGCACCGTCGGCGCCCACCGACCGCGTGTGGTAGCCGCACGTGTCGGCGATGACCAGCGAGTTGGCCCGACAGGTGGTGGGGCGCCGGGCGAGGCCGCGTCGCGCGACCTCTTCGTCGGAGACCAGTCGCGACCGCATGTTCTCGCCCACCGAGTCGTGGTAGTCGAAGCCGAGCCGGACCCGGTCGAGGAGGTGCGATCCCGGGACGTAGACGAAAGGACCCTCGTCGGGCCCCACGTCGTGCAGGAAGATCCAGGCCTTGTGGGTGTGGAAGAAGGTGTCCAGGTGGAGCCGGGTCATCGGGTCGGGGATCGAGGCGTCGCCGAAGCGGATGTCCTCGACGATCCTTCCCACGTCGCGGACCCCGACGTCACGCCGCTCGGCCGCCGAGAAGTGTGCGAGCAGGCGCGCGTCGCCACCCGTGGCCGCCAGGGTCGGTCGCTCGGCCGGCGTACCGGGATCGAGGTAGAAGTGGCGCACGTCGGACGTGCCCTGCACCTGGTGGTAGCCGGGCTCGGCCGTGGCGACGTGCTCGGCTGCTTCGCGCGCGAGCACCGCGAAGTCGTCGGGGGCGAGGAAGTCCTCCACCACGACGATCCCGTCACGGGCGAGGTCCGCGGCGACCCGGTCGGCGGACCGGCCCCGGGCCCGGTAGAGGCCCCGCGCCAGCACGGCCCGGAACGGCTGTACCCCGATGCGGTTCAAGAACGGGCTCTCGACGGTCTTGGCGTCGGAGAACACGCTCGCCACGGCGTTGGCCACCAGCGGATCCTACCGACGGATCGGCTCGTCGGACCCCAGAGCCGGAGTCGCCTCCGAGTCCTGCTGGAGTTCGACGACGTTGCCCACCGGGTCGGTCACCCAGACCTGGCGGACCACACCGTGCGCCTGGTGCTGCTCCCCCGTGACGAAGGCGATGCTGAACGCCTCGAGTTCGGCCACGGCCGCGTCGAGGTCGTCGACCGCGAAGCACACGTGGTGGGCCCCCGGGTCCAGGGCCACCCCCAGCGGGGCGCTCCCCACCAGGTGGAGCTCCACCCCGCCGACGGCGAACCAGGCGCCCGGAACGCCCGGGATGTCCGGACGGTCGGTCTCGCACAACCCGAGCACCTGCCGGTAGAACGACACCGACGCTTCGAGGTCACGATTCGTGTTCACGCTCGCGTGGAGCACCCGGGTGACGCGCACGGGCCCAGTCTCGCACAGGAGGTACGCATGGCGGTCACCGGGATGGCGAACCTGGCGGTGAAGGTCGCCGACCTCGACGCCGCGGTGGCGTATTACGAGCGCCACGGCGCCGCGGTGCGCGACCGGATGCCCTGGGCCGACGGGGAGCGGGCCGACGTGTTCCTCGGTCCCGTGATGCTGACCCTGTTCACCCGGGCCATCTACGAGGATGCCGTCACGCTCCCGGCCGAAGGCTTCCTCCACCCCGCGCTCTTCACCGACGACCTCGACCGCGAACTCGAAGGCCATGCCGTGCTCTGGGGGCCCGAGGTCGTACACGGCGCCTTCGGCACCCGCCGGATCGCGTTCGTCGAGGCACCCGGCGGGATCCGCCTGGAGTTCATGGAGCAACTCGGGCCGACACCCGCGGAACAGGAGACGAACTGATGGAACGCGTCCGGATCGGCATCGTGGGGATCGGCAACATCGCGCCCCTCAACGTGGCCGGCTACCTCGCCCATCCCCGGTGCGACGTGGTCGCGCTGTGCGACCCGCGCGAGGACAAGGCCCGCGCGATGGCGAAGGAGTGGGGTGTGGCCACGGTGTACACCCGCCTCGACGACCTCCTCGCCGACCCCGACGTCGACGCGGTCGAGATCCTCACCCCCACCCACCTCCATCGCGAGCACGTGCTCGCCGCGGTCGCCGCCGGCAAGCACGTCTCGTGCCAGAAGCCGATCGCCAACACGGTCGCCGACGCGATCGAGATGGCGGCGGCGGCGAGCGCCGCGGGGGTCGTGCTCCGGGTGAGCGAGTGTTTCTTCCACTACCCGCCGCTCGTGAAGGCGAAGGAGCTGATCGCGTCCGGCGCGATCGGGGTCCCCACGATGCTCCGGATCAAGACGGTCGTGGGCACGACCGACTCCGAGTTCCAGAGCCGCCTCGAGCACGAGGGCTTCGCCTGGCGCTTCGACGAGCACAGCCCGGGCGGTCATCTCTTCGACGACATGGCCCACAAGTACGCGGTCGCACTGTGGCTCTTCGACCAGGACGTCACCTCCGTCCAGGCCATCGTGCGGCGCGCGCCGATCTTCTTCGAGGCCCCCACCGCCGCCATCTGGGAGTACGAACGCGACACCCTCCTCGGGATGATGGAGGTCACCTACGCACCCCGGATGCACATCCGGAGCACGTACTACGGCGCCGACGAGTTCTTCGAGGTGCAGGGCTCCGACGGGTGGCTGTGGGTCACCCGGGCCACGGGCGAGATGCTCGACCTGGCCCCGGTCGTGCTCTACCACCCCGATGGCACCACGACGGAGTTCCGCGACCTCGACGCCGACTGGCTGACCGGCTTCGAGCGGAGCTCCGCCCATTTCGTCGACGCCCTCCTCGCCGGTGACCCGGTGCCGGACATGAGCCCGGACCTGGCCCGCAAGTCGTTGCAGCTCTGCTTCGCCGTCTACCAGGCGGCGAACGAGCGCCGCCCGGTCGACCCGTCGTCGATCACCGGGTCGGCCTCTCCATCGTGGTGGCCGCCCGACCTCCACGAATCGATCGAGATGCTGCGTCACTATCCCTGATACACCTGGGGTCCCGACTCCACCCCCCTGCTCCCCCACCCGATCCCGGAGGAACCCGTGAACGACGTCGTGATCGTCGAAGCCGTCCGCACCCCGATCGGGCACCGCAACGGCGGGCTGGCGTCGGTGCACGCCACCGACCTGCTGGCCCACGTCCAACGCGGGGTGCTCGAGCGCGCCGGGATCGACCCGGGCGACGTCGACCAGGTCGTCGGCGGCTGTGTCGGGCAGGTCGGCATGCAGGCCATGAACGTCACCCGCAACGCCTGGCTGGCGGCCGGACTCCCGCTCGAGGTCCCCGCCTCGACCGTGGACGCGCAGTGCGGCTCCGCCCAGCAGGCGACCAACCTGGCCTTTGCGCTGGTGCGTGCCGGACTGGCCGAAGTGGCGATCGGGTGCGGCGTCGAGGTGATGAGCGCGGTGCCCATGGGCTCGACCGTCCCCCGCGACTCAGGCGTGGGTCGACCCATCACCCGCACCTATTGGGCCCACCACGAGTTCACCAGCCAGTTCGAGGGTGCCGAGCGGATCGCCGACCGGTGGGGCATCTCCCGGGCCGAGTGCGACGCCTTCGGCAAGGCCTCCCAGGACCGGGCGGCCCGGGCGTGGGCGGAGGGACGGTTCGACTCCCAGGTGCTGCCCGTGGACGTGCCCGAGCGCGACGCCGACGGCAACCCCACCGACCGCTCCACCACGGTCGCCCGCGACGAGGGTCCGCGCGAGACCACGCTCGAGGGCCTGGCGGCCCTCAAGCCCACCGGCCGGCCCGACGGGGTGCACACCGCCGGCACGTCGTCGCAGATCGCCGACGGCGCGGCCGCCGTGCTCCTGATGACCCGCGAGAAGGCCGCCGCCCTCGGGCTCACCCCTCGCGCCACGATCGTGGACTCCTGCCTGGTGGGGTGCGACCCCGTGCTGATGCTCGAGGGTCCGATCCCCGCCACCCGCCGGCTCCTCGGCGACCACGGCCTGTCCGTGTCCGACATCGACGTCGTGGAGATCAACGAGGCCTTCGCCTCGGTCGTGCTGGCGTGGCAGCGCGAGTTCGCCCCCGACCCGGCCACGGTCAACCCCAACGGCGGGGCGATCGCCCTCGGCCACCCGCTCGGGGGCACCGGCGCCGTCCTCCTCACCAAGGCCCTCCACGAACTGGAGCGCACCGACGCCGAGCACGCCATCGTGACCATGTGCTGCGGCGGCGGGCTCGGCACCGGCACCCTGTTGCGCCGGGGCTGACCCGCTCTCTCGGACCTCCGGGGACGGGGCTCAGGCGAGGCCGTCGTAGCGGGCGGCCCACCCGAAGCGGGCCAGGACCTCCCGGGCCTCGGCGATCTCGTCGGGCTCGAGCCGGTCACGCCACGAGCCCGGCAACGTGGCCGCGGTGCGGGTGGTCGTGGAGCGCCAGCCGCGCGCCGCGGAGCGCCGGGGTGTGGACGACGTCGTTGGCCATCGTCGGGCCGAACGACATCCCGCCCGCGCCCACCATCGTGATCTTCGGTGCGTCCACGCCGCCCCCCGTCGGATCGCGAGCGTACGCGACCGACCGCGTCCGGTCGCGATCGATTCCGGTCAGCCGCGGTCAGCCGCGGCCGTCGACCGGCTCGGTGGGTCCGGTGAGCACCACCACACGGTCGCACGCCGCGATGGTGCTGTCGCGGTGCGCCACGACGATCGTGGCGAGGTCGGAGCGGAGGTCGTCGAGGGTCGCGCGCACCGCCGCCTCGGACTCGGCGTCGAGCGCGCTCGTGGGCTCGTCGAGGAGCAGCAGACGCGGCCGGCCGGCCAGGGCCCGGGCGATCGCGAGTCGTTGGAGCTGTCCGCCGGAGAGCACGTGGTCGCCGCCTCCGAGGTCGGTGTCGTATCCGTCGGGAAGGGCCCGCACCACGTCGTCGAGGTGGGCGCGCCGGGTCGCGTCGACCACCTCGTCGCGGGTGAGCGCACGCCAGAAGGCGACGTTGTGCTCGACGGTGCCCCGGAAGATCGTGGGATCCTGGGGGACGAACCCCACCAGCCGCGACCAGCAGGCGGCGTCGATCGTCGCCAGGTCGGTCCCGTCGCAGAGGATGCGCCCACCGGTGGGTCGCCGCAGCCGCAGCAGCAGCTGGACCAACGTGGACTTGCCGACGCCCGACGGCCCGACGACGCCCACCACCTCACCGCGCGCCACCTCCAGGTCGAGGGCGGAGAGGACCGGCCGGCCGGGGACGTAGGCGAACGACACCCGCTCGACGGCGACGCGGGTGAGGTCGGGGACGTCGACGACCCCCGGGTCGAAGGTGTCGCCGCGGTACTCGGCCAGTTGCTCGGCGAGGAGCTCACGGTTCGGAGCGAGTTCGGCCAGCCGGTGGGCCGAGACGTTGACCTGTTGGCCGTACGAGATCGTGCGGATCAGGACGAGGGCGGTCGAGCCGAGCGCGGCGACGTGCGCGTGCGAGTCGAACGCCACGAGCACGGCCAGCACCGCCACCGCGGCCAACATGATCAGCGAGTGCACCGCCACCGGGGCGACGAGGCCCGTGAAGCGGGCCTCGCGGAACGCCGTGGCGGACTCGTCGACCTCGACGGCGAGCGACGCCGCCACCCGGTCGAGCACTCCGAAGGCCCGCGCCTCTCGGGTCGCGACGACCGCCTCCGCGACCATCCCGGCGAGACGCCGCTCGGCCACCACGTTGCGCCGCGACTGCCGGCGCATCCGGCGCACCACCGGTCGGAGCACCGCCACGACGATCACCCCCACGCCGACGATCGCCACCGCCGCCAGCGGGCTGATCACGACCGCCACCACGAGCATCACCACCTGGGTCAACCCCGCGGCGAGCAGGGTCGAGGCGGCCACCGCCAGGGCGCCCACTTCCGCGGCGTTGGTGCCGATGAGGGCCTGGAGCCGGCCCCGCTCCTCGCGCGACTGCACCGCCCACTCCGCCGCGAAATAGTCGCGCAAGACCTCCCGCCGGGCGTCGGCCTGGGCGCCGGCGCCGCCAATCCGGCAGGCAGCCAGGTGCTGATCCGCTTCATTCCCAAGGCGCATCGCAATCTCGTTTCTCGATCAAGCAGGCTGGTGTGCCGCTCGGCGGTATCCTCGGCGGTCTGCTGATCCCGCCGCTGATCGAATCGATGGGCTGGCGTTACGCGGCCGTGATCGTCGCGGTCGCCAGCATCGCCGTCCTCCTGCTCACATGGCCGTTCCGGGCCCGCATCGATCCTTCGCCGGACGAGCGGGTGCAGCATCGTCTGGTCTGCTTCCAACTCGCCGACTTCCTGATTCCGATGAGCGCTCTGTCGCGCGGCGATCGGCTGTGGCGTGCGTCCTGCGTGGGTGGCCTGCTGGGAATCGCCCAGGCCTCCTGGGTGACCTTCATCGTGACCTACATGGTGGTGGCGCTCGGCCATTCGCTCAGCACGGCGGGGCTGGTGTTCGCGGTGATGCAG
>JBAXBB010000117.1:0-7914 GCA_037142235.1 Actinomycetes bacterium | reverse complement strand
GCCGTCGAGGGGCCCGCCATCATCCAGAGCCGCTTCACCACCCTCGTGCTGCGCCCCGGCGACATCGCCGCGGTGCTCTCGAATGGTGACACACTGGTCGAGATCGCCTAGAACGTCCCCGACCGGGGACGCCATCCGGTACCGACGAGGGGGAACCTGTGACCACCACCGACACCACCACCAACTGGGGGCGCTGGGGCGCCGACGACGAGCGCGGCGCGCTCAACCTGCTGACCCCGGAGGTCGTCCTCGCCGGGATGAAGGCGGCGAAGACGGGCAAGACCTACAACCTGGGCCTCCCGGTGTCGCGCTACGGCACGCCGGTGTTCCCCTACCGCGGCGCACCACAGCGCCTCACGCTCACGAGTCATCTCGACGAGGAGATGAACATCCCGTACGGCGCGGTGCCCGGCGTCGGTGCCAACGAAGACGTGCTCGTGGTCCCGGCGCACAACGGCACCCACATGGACGCCCTCTGCCACGTCTACGCCGACAAGCAGTACTACAACGGCAAGCCCGCCGAGTCCTTCACCTCGCACAACGGCGCACCGTGGTGCGGCATCGAGAAGACCGGCGGCTTCGCCGGTCGGGCGGTGGTCCTCGATCTGGCCAAGCACCAGGGCGTGGAGTGGCTCGAGCCGGGCACCAACATCACCGCCGACGACCTCGACGCGTGCCTGAAGGCCACGGGTCAGACCATCGGCCGGGGCGACATCCTCCTGGTGCGCACCGGCTGGCTCGACCTGTTCGCCGACGTCACGGCCCGCATGGAGGAGCCCCCGTTCATGCAGCCCGGCCTGGGAGCCTCCACCGTCGACTGGATCGCCGGACACGACCTCGCGGCCGTCGGGTGCGACAACGCTGCGGTCGAGGTGATCCCGTTCGACGGCCCGTTCCTGTCGCTGCACATCGAGCTCCTGGTCAAGCGGGGCATCACGCTGCTCGAGCACCTCGTGCTCACCCCGCTGTGCGCCGACGGCGTCACCGAGTGCTTCTTGACCGTGGCCCCGCTGCTCGTCACCGGGGGCACCGGGAGCCCCATCAACCCGGTCGCGATCGCCTGATGGGCGCCGACACCCGCAAGGGACTGACGATCTACCGGGCGGCCGACGCACCGCGCCTCGAAGAGACCGACCTCATGGCCCCCATGACGGTCTCCGCCGCCACGGTCACCGACATGACCGAGACCATGGCGGAGGCCGGAGCGTGGGCGCAGTCGGGCCAGGAGGTCCGGGTGCTGGTGCGCCAGTCGGCCGACGAGGGTGGCTTCTCGCTCACCCACGCCTGGTTCAAGGCCGACTACGTCTTGCCCCGCCACTCCCATTCCGGCGACTGCATGTACTACGTGGTGTCGGGCGAGCTGTCGATGGGAGCCCAGACCCTGCGGGCCGGCGACGCGTTCTTCCTCCCGAGCGACGCTCCCTACGCCTACCAGGCCGGCCCCGACGGGGTCGAGGTACTCGAGATCCGCCGGGGCCTGTCATCGTTCGACATGCAGGTCCCCGACGGCCAGCGCAACCGGTTCGAGGCGCTCGCCGCGGCGGCGATCGCCAACGGCGAGCGGTGGCAGGTCGAGGAGGTCAGCCCGACCATGGCGGCCAACCGGGGCTGAGCCCCGGCACCGGCCGGTCGGCGCCCGACCGGCCGGACCGATCAGCCGCGCGGCAGGCCGAGCACCCGCTCGGCGATGATGTTGCGCTGGATCTCGCTGGTGCCACCGGGGATCGTCCCCGCGAAGGACCGCAGCCACGACGTGATCCACGACCCGGTCCGATGGACGTTGGGGCCTTCGGCGTCGTTGTCGAGGGCCGCCACGCCGAGGGACTCGGTGCCCAGCAGCATGATCTTCTGCATCGTCTCGGCGCCGAAGAGCTTGAGCAACGAGTGCTCGGGGGCCGAACGGCCCTTCAGGAACTTCGAGAAGCCGCGGTAGCCCATGAGTTTGAGCGCGGCGGCATCCACGTAGAGGCTGGCGACGTCGGCGCGGAACTTCGGGTCGTCGCGCAGTGGCGCACCCGACGGTCCGGGGGCATCGGCCAGCGTGAGCAAGCTGTCGACGCCCCGCTGGGAGTCGTAGGCGTGCTCGATCCAGAGCATCGCCCGCTCGTGGGCCAACGACCCACCGGCGAGCGCCCACCCCTGGTTGAGCTCACCGAGCAGGTTCTCCTTCGGTACGAGCACGTCGGTGAGGAACACCTCGTTGAAGTCGGTGTAGTCGGGGTCGGAGAGCTCCGGGAAGGGCCGCGGCTCCACCCCGGGGGACTTCATGTCGATGATCAAGACGCTGATGCCCTTGTGCTTCGGGACATCGGGGTCGGTCCGCACGAAGCACATGTTCCAGTCGGAGTGGTGCGCGCCACTGGTCCAGACCTTCTGGCCGTTGACCACGAAGTGGTCGCCGTCGAGGACGGCCCGGGTCTGGAGCCCGGCCAGGTCGGAGCCGGCGCCCGGTTCGCTCATGCCGAGCGACCAGGCGATCTCGGCTTTGAGCGTGGGCAGCAAGAACTGCTGCTGTTGCTCCTCGGTGCCGTAGTCGAGCAGCGATGGCGCGATGATGCCGAGGCCCTGCGGGTTGTAGCTCCGCGGCAGCTCGGCCTTCTTCATCTCCTCGAAATAGATCATCTGCTCGACGGCGGAGGCGTTGCGCCCACCGAGCTCGGGTGGCCAGCCCGGCACGAGCCAGCCGTGGTCGAACAGCTTGCGCTGCCACGCCCGGGCCCAGTCGGGCAGGTCGGCGCTCGAGACGCGAGGGATCGCGAGCAACTCCCGAGCAGGCGCGTTGGCGTCGAGCCAGGCGACCAGGTCGGCGCGGAACTTCTCTTCGGCGGGTCCGTACTGCAGTCGCACGTCGGAAAACCTAGTCCATCACCCGGGCCCGCCGGTCGTCCGCCGGTCGCCCGCCGGGTTCGCCCGACCCGGGCGATTCGCGGCGTTGACGCTCAACGGGACCGGGTCAGCAGGAACGCCCCACCCATCGGCCCCCCGCCGGCACAGGCCACGGCCACCTCGGGATCCCCCGCCACCTGGCGGGCGCCGCCCTCCCCCCAGAGCTGGACGCAGGCCTCGTGCATGAAGCCGAAACCGTGCAGCCGGCCCGACGACAGCTGGCCGCCGTTGGTGTTGAGCGGGAGCACGCCTCCGTCGATGGCGATGTTGCGTCCACCTTCGAGGAAGGCCCCCGCCTCACCCTTGCCGCAGAACCCCATCGCCTCGAGCCAGCAGAGCGCGATGAAGCTGAAGCCGTCGTACATCTCCGCCACGTCGACGTCGGACGGCTTCATGTCGGTCCGAGACCACATCTGGGTGGCCGCGTCCCGCAGGCCCATCGTCGTGAGGTCGTCGAACTGGTCCCAGGACGGACGTCCGTAGAGCGCCGTCCCGAGGGCCTCGATCCGGACCGGCGCCTTGCGCAGGTCGGGGATCGTGTCGACGTGCGAGACGATCACCGCCGTGCCCCCGTCACAGGGCACGTCGCAGTCGAAGAGACGTAGGGGCGACGAGATCACCCGAGAGGCGAGGTAGTCGTCGATGGTCATGGTGTCGGTGTAGATCGCCTGCGGGTTGAGCGCCGCGTTCCGGCGGGCGTTGACCGCGATCTGCCCGAGCTGCTCCGGGGTCGTGCCGAACTCGTGGAAGTGCCGCTGAGCCATGAGCGCGATCCACGGCGCGGCCGACGGCGCCCCGAAGGGCAGCACCCACTCCTGGAAGCCCGAGGCCCGGGGCACGCTGCGCCCGCTCCCGCCTCCCGGCATCACCGCCGCCCGGCCCCCCTGGCCCTGGGCGCTGCCCTCGAACACGCTGCGGAAGCACAGCACGTGGCGGGCCAGCCCGAAGGCCACGGCCAAGCAGGCGTCCACCACCGCCCCGAGCTGGCTCGGACGCTCGATGCCCCCGCTCCACCACCCCAGGTTCAGCCGGAGGGCGTCGTGCACCTCGACCGCGCCGGCGCCGGAGAAGCCGGGGGGCTGGCCGCCGGGGCCCGGGTAGGTGGAGATGCCGTCGATGTCGGCGGTGGTGAGCCCCGCGTCCTCGATGGCGGCGACGCAGGCGTCGAGCGTGAGCTCGAGCGGATCGCGGAAGAGGCGACGACCCACGTCGGACTGGCCGACACCGCTGATGACGGTGAGGTGCTCGGGCTTGGTCATCGTGCGACCTCCGGGGTGAACATGGGCAGCCAGATCTCTTCGTCCTCGTGCGCCTCGAAGGCCACGGTCACCGGCATCCCGATGAACACGTCGTCGACGGCACACCCGGTGATGACCGTGGTGAGCCGGAGGCCGTCCTGCTCGGGGAAGGCCACGATGGCCAGCACGAACGGCAGCTCCGGGACCGGCATCCAGGCCTGCTCGTTCACGGTGAACGTGTGGACCGTCGCCCGACCCGACACGGCCTCGTAGGCGATGTCCTTCGCGAGGCACTGCGGACACATCGGACCGTGCGGATGGATCCAGTAGCCACACTGCTGACACCGTTGGAACCGGAGCACACCGTCACGACCAGCCGTCCAGAACGGGCGGTTGCGGTCGGTGATCTCCGGCAGGATGCGAAACGGTGCGTCACTCATCGTCGTCGTCCTCCACTTCGGGCGCGTCGTCGAATCCGGCTCGCGCGTGCGGGATGGCCTCGACCGCCGGCAGGACGCCGAAGGACGGGCAGGTCAAGAGCACCGATCCGAGCACGTCCTCCCAGGTCGCGCCCACCTCGCGCGCCAGTCGGGCGTGGCGTTGGATCGCCACCTCGCTCCGGGCGATCACCGCGCACGCCAACCGGACCAGCTCGTGGGTACGGCGGTCGGGCGCGCGGAGCGAGTCGATCTGGCCCAACCACGAACGCTGGGCCTCGTGCAGGGCAGGAAAGGTGGTGTGCAGCGCATCTTCGTAGGTGAAGCTCCACGAGTCGCCGCCCCCGGGGGCGCTCATCACGAGGCCGCCGGCCGGAACCGCGGCAGCGTGAACTCCGGGTCGTCGGAGACCGTCTCGAACACGACCTCGAGCGCCATGCCGGCCTCCAGGTCGTCGAAGGCGCACTCCACGACGTTGGTCATCAGACGCGGACCCTCGTCGAGGTCGACCACGGCCGCCACGTAGGGAACTCGTTCGGGGAAGGGAGGGAGGTCGTTGGCCCGCACGACCGACCAGGTGTAGAGGGTGGCCCGGCCCGACGCCTCGACCCATTCCACCGACCCACTCCAGCAATGGGGGCAGAACGGGCGCGGGTAGAAGTGGTGCTCGCCACAGTCGGTGCAGCGCTTGATCCGCAGCACGTGCTCGTTCGCGCCGGCCCAGAAGTACTCCGTCTCGAGGTCGGGGGTGGGGAGGTCGAAGCGCGGGGTCATGGCCGGTCGGGCTCGACGGTCCGCCAGCACAGCCACGACCGTGCCCCACACCTCTGCTGCTCGCCCACTCGGTCGTCTCCCACGGTGCCATCGCCCGGTCCGGGCGCTCCCGAGCCTCGCCGGATTCCAGCAGGTGCGTCAACTCGATGGCCTATCGTGGGCTCCGACCAGGGGGGATGACCACGATGGCACGTCCGGATTGGGCCTTACGCGTCACCGCACCGGACCTCCGGGACCGGTACTTCACCGAGGGCCACTGGTCCGACGACACGTTCCCATCGCTCGTCGCCGACGGCCTGGCCCGCAACCGCCCCCTCGACGTACGGATCTGGTCGGCCTCACGCCCCGCCCGGATCACCATGGCCGACTGCGAGCGGTCGGCCCACGGGCTCGCGGCCGGGCTGGCGGCCCGGGGCATCTCGGAGGGTGACGTCGTCGCGTTCCAACTGCCGAACTGCCTCGAGGCGGCCGTGACGTTCTACGGCTGCGCCCTGCTCGGCGTGGTGCTGGTGCCGATCGTGCACTTCTACGGCCCGAAGGAGGTCAACCACATCCTCCGCCAGTCGGGGGCACGGGCGTTCATCTCCTACGACCGCTTCGGGTCCCGCGACTACCTCGGCGACCTCCCCCGCTCGCTCGCCGGCGCCGACGACCTCGAACTGGTGGCGATGGTCGGCGACGCCCCGGCGGGCACGGTGCCATTCGCCGACCTGGTCGCCGAGGGCGAGCGGGTCGTACCCGCGACACCCGACCCGGACGCGCCGGTGGTCGTGGGCTACACCTCCGGCACCACCTCCGACCCGAAGGGCGTGATCCACACCCACCGGAGCCTGTGTGCCGAACTACGTCACATGCTCCACCTCAACGCCAGCGGGGACCGCCCGATGCTCGTCGGGGCACCACTCGGCCACGCCATCGGCATGCAAGGCGGACTGCTCGGCCCGATCGTGCGCAACCTCCCGATCCACGTGCTCGACGTCTGGGACCCGGGGATGGCCCTGGCCGCGATCCTCGAGGTCGACGCCTCGGCCGGAAGCGGCTCCACCTACTTCTTGACGTCGCTCCTCGACCACCCCGACTGCACCCCGGAGCACCACGCCCGCATCCAGCAGGTCGGCATGGGCGGCTCGGCCGTCCCGGCCGCAGTGGCCGCCCGGGCCGAGGCCCTCGGCATCCGCCTGATCCGCTCGTACGGCTCGACCGAGCAGCCCTCCACCACCGGATCCACCTTCGACGACGAACGCCACCAGCGCAACGACACCGACGGCGTGGCGATGCCCGGGTGCGAGATCCGCCTGGTCGACGACGACGGCCGCGACGTGGGTGACGGCCCCGGCGAGATCTGGAGCCGCGGTCCCGACCTCTTCGTCGGCTACACCGATCCGGCGCTCACCCGGGTCGCCATCGATCCCGACGGCTGGTACGCCACCGGCGACATCGCCGTGCGCGACGAGCACGGGTGCATCACGATCACCGACCGCAAGAAGGACATCATCATCCGCGGGGGCGAGAACATCTCGGCCGCCGAGGTCGAGGAACTGCTCCAGACGATGCCCGGAGTGAGCGAGGTGGCGGTGGTCGCAGCCCCCGACGCCCGTCTCGGCGAGCACGCGTGTGCCTTCGTCCGGATGGTGCCCGGCTCCCCGGCCCCCGACCTCGCCGCCGTACGCGCCCACCTGGGCGCGGCGGGCCTGGCCCGTCAGAAGTTCCCCGAGGAGATCCGGGTCGCCGACGACCTGCCCCGCACCTCGTCGGGGAAGATCCAGAAGTTCGTGCTGCGCGATCGGCTCCGCGGCGAGGCCACCGCTCCCTGAACGGCTGCGCCCGGACCCTGAACGGGTGCGCCCGGTCCCCGGAGGTGGGGGCGCGCCACCGCCGACGCCCGGACGGTGAACGACGCTCCGCCGCGCACCAGCCGCAGGAGGGTGAGGTCGACCTGGCCCTCCACCACCACCCGGACCACACCGTCGTCGACCACCACGCCGAGGTGCGCCCGGCCGGCGGCGGGCTCCCGGGCGAAGGCTTCCCGGGCCCGGGCCACCGCCAGGGCCGGCTCGAGGGTCACGGTGCCGTCGCGTCGGTAGCGGTCGACGTCGATCCCACCGGCTCCCGCGAGGGCGGCGGCATCGGCGGCCGCACCCCACGCCCGCTGGGCCGACACGGCACGGCCGAGGTCGAGCGCCAACGCCCCGAGCGTGAGCACCGCGACGCAGAGGCCAAGGACCCACAGGGTGATCGTGCCGCGTTCGCTCACGGCACCGCTGCGTAGGGGTCCACGGGGGCGACGTCGGTGGCGGTCCAGTGCCAGGCCCCGGCCGCGCCCAGGGCCGGGACCACGAGCGCCGGGATCTCGACCGTCACCCGGTCGATCGCGCCCGTGAACGTGAAGGGCAGTTCGTACGTGAAATCGATCGCCGAGCCGGTGTCGGTGCCGACGTCGAGCCCCTCACCGAGCGAGATGGCGTTCGGGATCGTGCGCGGGATCTTCCCCGACGCCACCTCCCGGCCGTTGGCCTTGATCGCCACCTTCGCCGCCTTGCCGAACTCGCCGGGCCGCCCCTCGTAGGTCACGTCGACGA
>JBAXBB010000116.1:0-8080 GCA_037142235.1 Actinomycetes bacterium | reverse complement strand
ACACCGACGCCCAGGCGCTGCTCATGAGCGACGCCGACGTCAAGCTCGACATCGGCCGGCAGCTCACCCGTGGGCTCGGCGCGGGATCCGACCCCGACGTGGGCCGCCAAGCCGCCGAGGACCACCGCGACGAGATCGAGGAGGTCCTGCGGGGCGCCGACATGGTGTTCATCACCGCGGGTGAGGGCGGTGGAACGGGCACGGGCGCCGCCCCGATCATCGCGGAGATCGCCCGTGGGCTCGGCGCGCTCACCATCGCCATCGTCACCCGTCCGTTCGGGTTCGAGGGTCGGCGGCGTTCGGTGCAGGGCGACGCGGGGATCCAGGCCCTGCGTGAGAAGGTCGACACCCTCATCGTCATCCCCAACGACCGTCTGCTCGACGCCGCCGACGATCGCACCACGATGTTGCAGGCCTTCCGCATGGCCGACGACGTCCTGTTCCACGGCGTCCAAGGCATCACCGACCTGATCACCACGCCGGGTCTGATCAACACCGACTTCGCCGACGTGCGCATGATCATGCAGAACGCCGGCACGGCCCTGATGGGTGTGGGCTACGGGTCCGGCGACAGCCGGGCCGTCAACGCGGCGCGCGCCGCCATCTCGAGCCCGCTGCTCGAGGCGAGCCTCGAGGGTGCACGCGGGCTGCTCCTCAATATCTCCGGACCGTCGGACCTCGGGCTCTTCGAGGTCAACGAGGCGGCGGAGATCGTGCGCGAGACCGCGCACCCCGACGCCAACATCATCTTCGGCACGGTCGTCGACGACGACATGGGCGACGAGATCCGCATCACGGTGATCGCGGCCGGCTTCGACCGCTTCGAGGGAGAGCGCTTGGCGCCCGAACGCGCCGTGGCACCGTCGATCCGGGAGTCCCGGGAAGCCCGTCCCGCCCGCCGCTCGATCGGGCGGTCGTTGCTCGGAGGGACCTTCGACGACGACACCGGCTCCGGGTCCGGCGACACCGGTGGCACCGGCGGCGACGACGACTTCGACGTCCCCGAGTTCCTGCGCTGATCGAACGGCGTCTGGGCGCGGCGCGCGCCGTCTGGACCGATCGCCACGGTGGGGTGTCGGCGGCTCCCTACGCCTCGCTCGATCTCGGCACCCACGTGGGTGACCATCCGGACCGGGTGGCCCGGAACCGCGGACGCGTCGCCGATCTCCTGGGCCTGCCCGGACCGGAGACGTGGCGCTTCTTGGACCAGATCCACGGCGATGGGGTGGTCACGGTCCGCGGGCCGGTGACCGATGCGCCGCCCGCCGCCGACGCCGCCGTCACGGGAGTGGTCGGACTGGTGTTGGTGGTGCTGACCGCCGATTGCGCTCCGGTGGTGATCGCCGACGATGCTGCGGTCGGGGTGGTGCACGTGGGCTGGCGCGGCCTGGCGGGTGGGGTCGTGGCCCGGGCGGTCGCGGCGCTGCGGGCGATCGGCTCGGGTCCGGTGCGCGCGGCGGTGGGACCGTGCATCCGCGCCCCGCACTACGAGTTCGGTCCCTCGGACCTGGCGGTGCTGGTCGACCGGTTCGGCCCGTCGGTCGCAGGCCGCACGGGGTCCGGCGCTCCGGCCCTCGACGTGGTCGCCGGGCTCCGGGTGGCGTTGGCCGAGTGTGGGGTCGACGACCTCGACGACGTGGGGGTCTGCACCGCTGCCGACCCGGACTACTTCTCGTACCGACGCGACGGACGCACGGGCCGACAGGGGCTCGTCGCCTGGATCGACCGGTGACCGCGCCCTCGGGCGTCGGGCGGGCGTGGGACACGGCGCTCGCCCGGGTCGAGGCGGCGGCCCGGCGGGTGGGTCGGGATCCGGCCTCGGTGCGGATCATCGCCGCCACCAAGACGGTGCCGGTCGACCGGATCCGAGAGGTGCTGGCGGCAGGGTGCACCGACCTCGGCGAGAACCGTGCCCAGGAGCTCCTCGCCAAGGCCCCTGAGCTCGCCGACGCCGCGCCCCTCTGGCACTTCATCGGCTCCCTGCAGCGGAACAAGGTCAAAGCGCTGGCGCCGTGGGTGCGGTGCTGGCACACCCTCGATCGCGAGTCGCTGGTCGCGGACCTGGCGGGACGGGCACCCGGGGCCCGGGTCCTGGTGGAGGTGAACCTGGCGGCGGAGCCGCAGAAGGGGGGATGCCCCCCGGAGGCGCTCGGGCCACTGGTGGCCTCGGCGCGCCGGGCAGGGCTCGACGTCGTCGGGCTGATGACGGTTCCGCCGCGCGGGGTCGACCCCCGGCCCTGGTTCGCCGAGCTCGTGGCCCGGGCCGAGGCGCTCGGCCTCCCCGAGCGCTCGATGGGCATGAGCGAGGACTTCGAGGTGGCGGTGGAGGAGGGCGCGACCATCGTCCGGCTCGGCCGCACCCTGTTCGGCGACCGGGACTGAACCGGGTCTGGTGTGCCACGACCGTCCGGGGGCCCGGCGGTAGCCTGTGGAAATGGCATCGTTCATGCGCCGTGCGATGGTCTACCTGGGGCTCCAGGACGACGACGAGTACTACCCGGAGTACACCGACGACGGGTACGCCGAGGAGGGTTCCCGGAGGGAGCCGGCCCCGGCGGTCCGGGGCTTCGAGCGTCCGGACCGCGGTGCCGACGTCCGCACCGGCGACATCCGTGTGGTCCAGTCGGCCCCGGAGCCCTACGGCAAGGAGCCGACCGTCCGGACCATCCCGCGCGACGAGCCGACCGTCCAGCCTTCGGCGGTGACCGTGTCGCCCGGGATCATGCGCAACGCCACCTCGGCGCGGGTCCACGTCGTCGAGCCGCACAGCTTCAACAACGCCCAGGAGATCGGTGACCGCCTCAAGGTCAACCAGCCGGTGATCGTCAACCTCCAGGGCGTGCCGCGCGATCTCCAGCGCCGGTTGATCGACTTCGCCAGCGGCCTCGCCTACGGGGTCGGTGGCTCGATGTCGCGCGTCGCCGACCAGGTCTTCCTGCTCACGCCGTCCAACGTGGAGGTGTCGGAGGAGGAGAAGGAGCGGCTCTCCGCTCGCGGCCTCTACCAGGACTGATCCAGGTGTCGGAGATCATCTGCACGCTCATCACGATCTTCGTGGTCGTCCTGTTCTTCCGAGCCGTCCTTTCGTGGTTCCCGGTCCGTCCGGGGTCCGGGCTCGCCCAGGTGAACCGGGTCCTGGTGGACCTCACGGAGTGGGCTCTGGCCCCGGTGCGCCGGATCGTCCCCCAGGTCGGGATGATCGACATCTCCTTCATGGTGCTGGTCTTCGGGCTCCTGATCCTGCGCGGCGTGATCTGCTGATCCCCTGAACCGGGGCCGTTCGGGTCCGGGCAGCACCGGTTCTCGGCCCGGATGGGCACAGCATCCCGGGGTACGCGCCTTGCTGCGGGGGCCTCGGTAGCATGTCCCACTATGGACGTGACCCCCCAGGAACTGCGCGAGGTCGAGATCAGGGAAGCCTTCCGGGGCTACCACCGCGACGACGTCGACGAGCTGCTCGAGCGTGCTGCGGCGACGATCGAGCACCTCGAACACCAGATCCGCATTCTCCAGGACCGCCTCGCCTCGAGCGCGGCGCGCCCGGCGCCCGAACCGGCTCCGCTCCCCGCAGCGGCTCCGGCGCCCGCCGCGCTGCCGGCCGTGGCCGCCGCGGCCACGGGTGGTCCGAACGCCGACGTGATCCAGCGCACGCTCATCCTGGCCCAGCGTGCCGCCGACGAGGCGCTCTCCGAGGCCCAGGCGCGTGCCCACCACCTCACCACCGAAGCCGAGTCCCGGGCCCACGCCATGGTCACGGAAGCCGAGACCACGGCCCGGCGCATCGCCGAGACCGAGCGGCGGCGGATCGAGGCCGAGATCTCGCAGCTGGGGACCACCCGCGACGCGCTCACCGCCGATGTCGATGCCCTGGTCCGCTTCGCCACCGACTACCGCGCCCGGATCCGGCGTGCGATCGAGTCCGAGCTCCAGCACCTGGCCGAGACCAGCGGGGAGTCGATCACGGCCCCCGTCCGCCCGGTGCTGCGGACCGAGGGGATCGAGTTCGCCGAGGAGGCTGAACTCGTGGCCCCGGCCGCCCCCGTGGCCATTCCGGCGCCCGCACCGGCGCCGCCGGTCTGGTCCGACCCGGTCGCCCTGCCCGAATCCACTGCGTCGGTGGCCGCCGTGGGAGCCTTCGACGACGACTTCACCACTGGGGCGTCCGACGACGGTGGCTGGACCGAGGCGCCTGCGCCTGCGCCTGCGCCAGTGGCCGAGGCTGCCGGGTGGGGCGAGCCCGCGCCCGAGCCGCCGGCCTGGGCTGAGCCGACCCCGGCCCGTGGAGCGCAACTCGACGACGACGCGTTCTTCGCCTCGTTGCGAGACGCGGTCCGCGACGACGAGCCTCTGGGTGCCGGTGGCGAGTTCTTCGACGACCAAGACTCCGACGACGACGACGGTGGCCGCGGTCTGTTCCGGCGGCGTCGCTGATCGTTCCTGCGCTCGGAGGTCGAGGCCCGCTGGGGGCCGTGGCCTTCGGTGCGTCGGCGGTCCGGTTCAGGCCGGGGCGGCGACGTCGAGGGTGATCCCGACCGGCTGACCGTCGAGGGCCACGGTGACCGGCGCGTCGCCCGCACCCACGACGGTCCAGGCCGTCGCCAGGACCTCCCCGGCGATCCAGTCGCCGTGCACTCCCGCCGCGTCCGCCACGGCGCCGTCGGCGTGCACGGTCACCCGCACCCGGTCGGTGAGAGCGAGATCGCGTTCCTTGCGCAGGTCGTTGAGGGCCCGCACGAGCTCGCGGGCCAGGCCTTCGCGGCGAAGATCGTCGTCGAGGGTGATGTCGAGCGCCACGGCGATGGCCCCGTCCTGGACCACGGCGAGTTCCTCGTGGGCCACGGCGCGAACCTCGACGTCGGTCGGACCGATCTCGATCACCTCGCCGTCGAGTTCGATCCGGTACACCCCGTCGGTCTCGAAGGCCCGCCGCACCGCGGCTCCGTCGGCGGCCAGGAGGATCTCGCGGACTCGGGGCATGGCGGGTCCGAGCCGGGGGCCGAGGGCGCGGAAGTTGGGGACCACCGCCACGTCGAGCAGGCCCTCGAGGTCGTGGACGGGCTCGATGACCTTGACGTTGAGTTCCTCGGCGATCTCACGGACGATCTCGGCAGACCAGGTGGCACCGGGGACCAGCACGAAGGCCTTGGCGAGAGGCTGACGGACTTTGAGCTTGGCCTCGGTGCGGGCTGCTCGCCCGAGGGTGACGACGTCGCGCGCTACGACCATGTGGGCTTCGAGGACCGCGTCGATGGCGGATTCGTCGACCACGGGCCAGTCGGCGAGGTGTACGGAGTCGCTGCCGGGCACGAGATTGCGGTGGATCTCGTCGGCGACGAACGGGCAGAAGGGTGCCAGGAGCAGGGCGGTGGTGGTGAGGACCTCGTGGAGGGTCGCGTGGGCCGCCGGATCCGCGGCCTTCCAGAACCGCGCTCGCGACCGCCGGACGTACCAGTTGGAGGTGTCGTCGACGAGTCGTTCGAGTGCCTGGGCCCCACGGAGCGCGTCGAAGCCGTCGAGCGCCTCCGTGACCTCCCGCACGGTGGAGTGCACCCGCGACCGGATCCACCGGTCGAGGACGTGGGTCGATGGTCCGGCCGCCGCCGAGGCAGGGGTCCAACCGTCGAGGGTCGCGTAGGTGACGAGGAACGAGTAGGTGTTCCAGAGGGTCAGGAGGAACCGACGGGTGGACTCGTCGATGCCGTCGACGAACACGCGCCGGGGGACCCACGGTGACCCGGCCGAGAAGAAATACCAGCGAAGCGCGTCGGCGCCCTGACGGTCGAGGACCGACCAGGGGTCGATGACGTTGCCCTTCGACTTCGACATCTTCTGGCCGTCCTGGTCGACCACGTGGGAGAGGCACACGACGTTGCGGTAGGGCGAGCGCCCGAACACCAGGGTGTTCACCGCAAGGAGGGAGTAGAACCAGCCGCGCGTCTGGTCGATGGCCTCGCAGATGAAGTCGGCCGGGAACCGGTCGCCGAGGGTGCCGTCGCCACTGAAGGGGTGGTGGAACTGCGCGAACGGCATGGACCCCGAGTCGAACCAGGCGTCGAGGACCGGCTCCACCCGGTGGGCGTCACCGCCGCAGTCGGGACAGTGCACGACGACGTCGTCGACGTAGGGGCGATGGAGGTCGAGGCCCGACAGCTCGCGGCCGGCGAGCGCAGCGAGCTCGTCGACCGACCCCACGCAGGTGTCGCGCCCGCAGCCGCCGCAGCGCCAGACCGGGATCGGTGTGCCCCAGAAGCGGTCGCGCGACAGCGCCCAGTCGACGTTGTGCTCCAGCCAGTCACCGAAGCGTCCGTGCTTGATGTGCTCGGGGTGCCAGCCGATCGCCTCGTTCTCGCGGATCAGTTCGGCGCGGTGGCGGGCGGTCCGGGCGAACCAGGTCGGCTTGGCCCAGTAGAGGAGGGCCGTGCCGCAGCGCCAGCAGTGGGGGTAGGAGTGGGTGTACGCCTCGACCACCTCGAGGCGTCCGGATGCTCGGAGCGCGGCGATGAGGTCGGGGTCGGCGTCTTTGACGAAGGTCCCGGCGTACGGCGCCGGCATCGCGTCGGTGAACGCGCCGTCGGGTCCGACGGGATTGATCGCTCCGATCCCCTCGCGGGCCGCGACCTCGCGGTCGACTTCACCGAACGCGGGGGCCAGGTGCACGATGCCGGAGCCGTCGTCGGCGGTGACGAACGGGTCGGCCACGATCCGGAAGGCGTTGGCCGGCGGATCGAGGAGGTCGAAGGGTCGCTCGTACCCGAGCCCGACGAGGTCGGCCACGAGCACCGGTCCGACCACCTCGGCGTCGGGCCCGTAGATCGCCCCGACCCGGCTGGCCGCGCACACCACGTCACGACCGGGGCGACGAACCCGCACGTAGTTGAGGTCGGGCCCCACCGCCACGGCGGTGTTCGCCGGGAGCGTCCAGGGAGTCGTGGTCCAGACCAGGAGGTCGAATTCGGCGTCGACCACGGGGAAGCGGACGTAGACCGATTCTTCGGTGACGTCCCGGTAGGCCCCGGGCTGGCCGAGTTCATGGCTGGAGAGTGCAGTTCCGCAGCGCCCGCAGTAGGGGACGACCTTGAAGCCCTCCTCGATGTCGCCGTTGCGCCACATCTCGGAGAACGCCCACCACACGCTCTCGACGAAGTCGTTCGACATCGTCGAGTAGGCGTCGGTGATGTCGAGCCACATGCCGATGCGAGTGGTGAGGGATTCGAAGTCGCCGACGTAACGCTGGACCGACTCTCGACACCGGCGGTTGAACGCCTCGATCCCGAAGGCCTCGATCTGCTGCTTGCCCGAGAAGCCCAGCTCCTTCTCGACCTCGACCTCGACCGGGAGACCATGGCAGTCCCAACCGCCCTTGCGGGCGACGTAGCGCCCCCGCATCGTGTGGAACCGCGGGTAGAGGTCCTTGAAGAGGCGCGCCCACACGTGGTGGATCCCGGGCCGGCCGTTGGCCGTGGGTGGGCCCTCGTAGAACACCCACGGCTCGGCACCCTCGCGCCGACGGAGGCTCTCGGCGAAGGTGTCGTCGGCCGCCCACCGGGCGAGCACGGAGGTCTCGAGTGCGGGAAGGTCGAGGGTGCGATCGACGGGGTCGAAGGCCATCGTGCGTAGCGTACCGGGACCCCGATTCCTGACTGGGAGCGTAGGTGGACCGATTTGGCGTTGCCCTGCACGTGCGACCGCGTCTCGGCCCACGCCGGTCACGGGCCGACGCGGTGGCCGCGAGGAGCCGCACGGTTCCTCGCCGCCGTCCGACGGGAATCCCGCCCTGCTGGCCGCGCTGCGGGCCGGCGCGGTGTTGGGCCCGGTCGCCGGGGCCGAGGCTCACCCGGACCCGCGAGCCCGGCCGCTACGCTCAGCCCCTTTCCGGGCCGGGTCAGCGGCCCTGGAAGCCGGTCGGGTCCACCGAACCCCGGACCCGCCGACCCGGCACCCGCGATCGTGACGCAGGAAGGTGGACCGATGGCACCGGCCAAGAAGGCATCCGTGAAGAAGGCCTCGGCCAAGAAGGCTGCGCCCGCCAAGAAGGCTGCGCCCGCCAAGAAGGCTGCGCCCGCCAAGAAGGCTGCGCCCG
>JBAXBB010000115.1:0-8560 GCA_037142235.1 Actinomycetes bacterium | reverse complement strand
ACGCTCGGCCGCATCGGCCTCTGGACCGCTGCGTTCGAGTCCCTCCCCGCCCCCCAGGCCCGCGACCTCGTGGCCGAGGTCGACGCGCTCGGCTTTGCCGCGGTGTGGATCCCCGAGGCGGTCACCCGCGACGCCGTCGCCAACTCCATGCTGCTCCTCGGGGCCTCCGAGCGGATCACCGTCGCCACCGGCATCGCCAACATCTACGCCCGCGACCCCTACACGATGCAGGCGTCGTGGCAGACCGTCAGCGAGGCCTACCCGGGGCGCTTCCTCCTCGGGCTCGGCGTCAGCCACCAGCCGATGGTGGAGGGGATGCGCCAGCACGTCTACGGGCCTCCGCTGGCCACGATGCGCACCTACCTCGACGCCATGGACCAGGCCCTCTACCTCGCCCCCGCTCCGCCGGTGACGCCGCGTCGCGTGCTGGCCGCCCTCGGCCCCAAGATGCTCGCCCTCGCCGCCGAGCGCACCGACGGCGCCCACCCGTATTTCGTGCCCCCCGAGCACACGGCCATCGCCCGCGAGGTCATGGGCCCCGGCCCGCTGCTCGCACCGGAGCAAAAGGTCGTGCTCGAGACCGATCCCGAGCGGGCCCGGGCGATCGGCCGTGAGGCCATGGCCATGTACCTCACCCTGCCGAACTACGTGAACAACCTGCTGCGCCTCGGGTTCACGACCGACGACGTCGAGCACGCCTCCGACCGGCTCGTGGACGCGATCGTGGCGTGGGGCGACGTCGAGGCGATCCGGGCCCGGGTCCAGGCCCACGTCGACGCCGGCGCCGACCACGTCTGTCTCCAGACGCTCCCCTACTCCGACCTCGAGCGCACCCGACGCGACTGGGCGACCCTCGCCGACGCGCTGCTCTGACCCGAGTCTCAGGGGGCGACGGCGACCCAGGGCTGGGCCCGCTCGAGCTGTCCGGCGAGCCGCAGGAGCGTCGCTTCGTCACCGAAGCGCCCGAGCACGTGCACCCCGACGGGGAGTCCCTCCGCCGAACGGGTCCACGGGACGCTCATGGCGGGCTGGCCCGTGATGTTGGCGATCGAGAGGAACCCGCTCATCGCTCCGAGCGTCGGGACGGCGGGGAGCATCGGACCGTTCGGGTCGAGGAGGCCGAGCGGCGGCGGCACTTGGGCCATCGTCGGGGTCAGCAGCACGTCGAGGTCGGCCATCATCGCCGCCACGATGCGACCGAAGGCGTGCGCGTGGGCCACCGCCCGCACGTACTCCACACCGGTGATCCCCCGGCCGCGCGCCACGACCTCGTAGACCCACCCGTCGAGGTCGCCGGGCGCCAGGTCGCGGCCCAACTCGGCGAGGCGGGCGTCGACCGCGCTGGCGACGTTCGTGGAGCTCACCACCCCGGTCAGGGCCGACGGCACCACCGGGAACGAAGGCCACTCGACCGGCTCCACGGCGTGACCGAGGACGTCGAGGAGCGTCGCCGCGTCCGCCACCGCGGCGCGACAGACCGGGTCGACCGGGAGGTCGAGCCCCGGCATCCGGTCGACCAGACCCACCCGCAACCGGCCCGGCTCGGTCGTGACCTCGGCGAGGTACGGGCGCGCCGGCGCCGGCGCGACGTACGGGTCGCCGGGGAACGGGCCCGCGGTGGCATCGAGGATGGCGGCGCTGTCGCGTACCGAGCGGGTCACGGCGTGCCCGACCGACATCCCGGCCCAGCCCTCACCGGCGTAGGGCGCGTGCGTGATCCGCCCGCGGGTGACCTTGAGCCCGAAGAGGCCACAACACGACGCCGGGATCCGGATCGAGCCACCACCGTCGGTGGCGTGCGCGGCGGGGACCATGCCGGCCGCGACTGCCGCCGCCGCCCCGCCGCTCGACCCACCCGCCGACCGGGCGGGGTCCCACGGGTTGCGGGTCGGACCGAAGAGCCCGGGCTCCGTGCTGGTGCTCGTGCCGAACCCGGGCGTGTTGGTCTTGCCCACCACCACCATCCCGGCCCGGCGCAGGCGGGTCACGAACTCGCTGTCGCGCGGCGCCACGGCGTCGGCGAAGAGCCGGCAGCCGTGCGTGGTGGGCAGCCCGGCCACATGACTGTTGAGGTCCTTGATCAGGTACGGGACCCCCCGGAGCGGGCCGTCGGGCAGTCCGGCCCCGACCGCGGCCTGCGCCTCGTCGTCGCAGCGGGAGACGACGGCGTTGATCTCGGGATTGCGGGCGTCGATCTGCGCCAACGCGGCGTCGAGCACCTCGGCGGCCGAGACCTCGCCGCCGGCGATGAGGGCGGCGAGGCCCAGGGCGTCGTGCTCGAGGTAGTCGTGGGCGTCCACCGGCGGACCCGGATCAGTGCTTGCGTCCGCCGAGGTACGCGGCAGCCAGGCGTTCGGCGTCGGCCTCCGCGCGGGGACCCATCCACACCAGGCGACCCAGCTCCATGAAGGCCACGACGTCGGCGACCTTCATCACCTCGCTGGCCTTCTCCTCCACCAACAGCACGGCCGTACCCCGGTCGCGCAGTTCCCGGAGGGCGTCGATCACGACCTCCGAGGCGAGCGGGGCGAGCCCCAGCGTCGGCTCGTCGGCGACGAGCGCCGCCGGGGGATCGGCGAGCGCCGGAGCCAAGGAGAGCATCTGCTGCTCGCCACCCGAGAGGAGGCCCGCGACCTGCTTGCGGCGCTCCCCCAGGATCGGGAACCGCTCGTAGGCCTTGTCGCGCAGCAGCGGGTCGCGCAGGAGCACCTGGAGGTTCTCCTCCACGGTGAGGCCCGGGAAGATTCCCCGCGCCTCCGGGACGAGGATCAGGCCCCGGCGGGCCCGGGCGTGGGCGGCGTCGTCGGAGACGTCGACCCCGGAGATTCGCACCCGGCCCGACACCGTCGGGACCAGGCCGGCGACGACCCCACACAAGGTGCTCTTGCCCGCGCCGTTCGCACCGAGGAGCGCGACGACCTGGCCGGGCTCGACCGCCACCGACACGCCGTGGAGCACCTCGACGTCGCCGTACCCGGCGACGACGTTCTCGAGCAAGATGGTGGGCTCCGCCGTGGCGGCCCCGTCGCCGGCGCTCGGCGCGGCGTGCACCGTTGCGAGCACCTGCTCCTCGGGCACGGCCTCGACCGCGACCGCCTCGCCGCGGTGGACTTCGGTCTCGGCGGCCGCGATCGCCGCGTCGCGATCCTTGTTCCGACGCTTCTCGACCCGCTGGCTCCCGATCATGGCCAGGAGGCCGTCGGGGTTCTTCGCCAGGTTGATCGCCCCGAGCCCGAAGAGCATGGGCGTGAAGTAGCTCGAGGTGATGAGCTCGGCGAGGAAGTGCGGCATCCACGAGAAGTGCGCCAGCTGCTCGTAGATCTGGGTCGAGGCGGTGAAGGCCAAGCCCGCGAGCAGCGCACCACCCGGCCGCCGGACCCCGAACGTGACGGCGACCGCGATCCACACCAGCCCGATCAACGGCGGCACGCTGGCGTTGGTGATCGAGAGGTTGGTCAGGCCGTACATCGCGCCCCCGAAGCCCGCGATGCCGGCAGACAGCGCGAAGAGCGCCACCTGGGCCTTGGCCGGGGAGATCCCGGACGTGCGCGCCGCGACCTGGGAGCTGCGCACCGCGAACATGGCGCGCCCCGACGGCGACTTCTGGAGGTTGTGGATCAGCAGGGTGACCACGCCGAAGACCACGAGCAGCATGCAGAGCTGGTCGCCGGGCTTGGCGAAGTCGAACGTATGGATCCCGAACAGGTTCAACGACGGCGGGCGGAACGAGTACCCGAACGAGCCGTTGCCGATGTCGTCGCTCTGGTAGACGATGAAGTACATCACCCACGACAGCGCGAAGGTCGCCAGGGCGAGTGCGAGGGCGCCCATCCGACGCACGGGGAACGCCACCAACGCCCCGAGGACCGCCGCCACCGCGGCACCCACCAGACAGGCCACGAGGAAGTTCAACTGGCCGTGGTGCACCACGAAGGGGATGTCGAAGCTCCACTTCGACCAGGGCGGCGGGTGCTTGGCCGAGGAGTCCTGCAGCGCCCAGCCCGCCGCGAACCCGCCGGCGGTCACGAAGGTGGCCTGGGCGAGGCTGACCATGCCCCCGATCCCGGTGACGACCACGAACGAGAGGAAGACGAGGCCCAGCGCGATGCCGGGTGCGAGCACTGCGCTGCGCACGAAGTCGGGGTTGTGGGGCCAGGGCAGCCACCCGAAGGCGTACAGCACGAGGACGACCGTGAAGATCGTCCAGGGCAACTTCTTGCGCCAGCCCGGCAGGCCCGCCCGGTGGTCAGGGGCCGGCTTCTCGTCGGACACCGTTCCGGCGACCCGCCCGCGCTCGCGTCCGATGACGATCAGCGCCCCGAGCAGCACCAGGTAGGGGATCGCCGCGTCGATGCCCGAGAGTTGGCTGAGGAACTTCGGCAGGACGTCGAGCTTGTAGCCCGCGACCAGGTTCTGGGCGATCCCGAGCCCGAGGCCGGCGGCGAACGCCCACGGGATCGAGCGCAGCCCAGCGAGGGCGACCGCGGCGAGCGAGGCCAGCACGACGAACGTGTACGTGGAGTCGCTGAGGGTGAAGAGCGGAGCGATGAGCACGCCACCGAGGCCGGCCAGGGTCATCGACAGCATCCAGGCCACGGCCGACGTCCGGCGGGGGTCGATGCCCCGCAACGACGCCAACGATTCCCGGTCGACCTGGGCCCGCATCTCGAGGCCCACCCGGGTGCGGCGGATCACCACGTAGAGGAGCACGGCCACGATGGCGGCCACGACGAACACGGCGATCTGGTCGGTGTTGAGGTTGACGCTGGGCAGCCCGATGGCGCCCAGGCGCACGACCTTCGACGGCGACGGCCCCACACCGGGCGGGACGAAGGCCCCGTCGGCGAAGTCGCTCAGGCGGGGCAGGTGCAGGCCGAGCCATCCCACCAGCACTGCGTCGACCAGCCACTGCACGAGGTTGGGCAGGGCCACGAGGAGGCCGATGGTGCCCACGATGCGCGCGTAGACAGGGGCCTTGCTCAGCCGGCCGAGCACGACGCGATCGAGCAGGAAGCCGAGCAGCGGAGCGAAGAAGACGACCGTGATGATCAGCGACGGGATGATGGGGATGTGCTGACCGGTGTTGAGCTGGAAGTAGAGGTAGGCGCAGGTGAAGGCCACCGCAGCGTGGGCGAAGTTGAACACGCCCGACGACTGATAGGTCAGCACCAGCCCGGACGCCATGATCGAGTAGATGGCACCAGTGACCATGCCGGAGATCAGCAGGTTGAGGAACTTCTGCACCGCGGCGACCTCGAGGTCGGGCCCGGACGGACGAACCGCGCCCGGGCGACGGAACGGTCCTGACGAGCGACGACCGGGTCCGTGAGGACCCGGCCGTCGCCGTCAGACTCAGTCTTGGTGGAGCCTTACTTCACCGATGCAGGGTAGGGGGTCGGAACCCACTTGGAACCCTTCTTGGTGAGGACGTCGTAGCACTTGAACGGTGCGGTGATCGTCCACGCGGTGCCGTTGCTCGTGACCAGCTCGCCACAGGGCGACCCTGCCTTGAAGCCCGCCGGGTAGTACGTCGGGCCGATCACGTTGGGAACCTGGTACTTGAACTTCGCCGCCGCCTTCTGGTACGTCTCGGGCGTCAGGTTCTTGCCGACCTTCTTGAGGATCTGCACGAACTGGTCTGCCGCGAAGTACCCAGCGAGCGTCGCCTGACCGATGTCGGCCTTGGCGATCCCACCAGCGGTGATGGTGCTGATGATCTTGACCATGTTCGGGTCGGTGCTCTCGGGCGTCGCGAACTGGGTGAACGCCGTCCAGCCGTTGGCCAGTGCCGTCAGCTGCGGGGCGTAGCCAACCGCGTTGGTCTGGATGCCCTTGAACCCGGCCTGGAAGAGCGCCTTGCCCAGACCGAACACGTTGTTCTGCGAGAGCACGAGGTACACGACGTCAGGCGCCTTGCCCCCGTTGGAGGTCATGATCGCCTGCACGAACGGCGTGTAGTCGGTGACGGTCGCCGGAGGCGCCGGGACCGACGCCTGGCCGTAGGTGATCTTCTGGCCGGACGCGAGCGCCGTGGCCGAGATCACGTCGAGGCCGGACTTCCCGGAGTCGTTGTTCTCCGAGATGACCGCCGCGGTCGACCCCTTGATGCTCTTGCCCTCCGACTTGAGCTGGTCGGTGACCAGGCCACCCCAGGTGTTGCCCGGGTGAGTCGCCGGGTTGGGAACGAGGCAGCCCGTGAACCCGAACACGTACTTGTTCCCGGCGTCGCAGTAGGGCGCCGAGATGCCCCAGCCCATGACCGGAGTCTTGGTCTGGTTCGCGTACGCACCGACCTGGAGGTACGGGGTGATCGCCGGAACGATGGCGAACACCTTCTCCTGGTCGATGAGGCGACGACCCTCGCTGAGGTTGACGTCGGCCGTGGTCTTGTCGTCGGCCCAACCGGTGTAGGTGATCTTGCGACCGGCGATGCCTCCGGCCTTGTTGACCTGTTCGAACAGGGCCTTGGCCGCTTGGCCGCCCGACTCGTAGTAGGCCGCGAAACCAAGGCCGCTGACCTTGATCTCGCTGTCGGTGACGCCCCGCACGCTGCTCTGGGCACCGGCGGAGCCGGCCCCCATTGCAACGGACGCGAGCGCGATCGCCGCCGCCCCTAGGACTGCGCCGATCACCTGCTTCCTTCGCTTCACGGGTTCCCCCTTGGTCTGTTGGTTCATCGGACCGAGCCGGGTCGAGGACTCGGCTGGGTGGTGCACCGGATCATGCATCCCCCAAGTAGGCGGCACGCACGGCGGCGTTGTGTTGGATCTCGTCGGGGGTGCCGGTGGCGAGCACCTCACCCAGGTCGAGCACGACGATACGGTCACACTGCTCCATCACGAAGCCGACGTCGTGCTCCACGAACACGACGGCGCATTCCCCGGTGGCTTTGAGGGCCTGGATGCGCGTGCCGAGACGCTCGGCCTCGAACTCGTCGAGCCCGGACGACGGCTCGTCGAGGACCAGCACCTTCGGGTCGGCCACCACCGCTCGGGCGACCTCGACCATCCGGGCCAGGCCGATCGGCAGCGATCCGGCGGGCTCGTGGCGCACCGCGCTCAGACCGCACTGCTCGAGCACCTCGTCGACCTTCACCCGGCGGGCCCGCTCGCGCCCGCGCCGGGTGGGAAACGCGACCAGGTCGGCGAAGATCCCGCCGCCGCCGCCCTCCCACTCGATCGCCGCCAGCACGTTGTCCTCGACGGTGAGCCAGCCGAAGGTCTGGACCCGCTGGAAGGTCCGGCGCAGGCCCCACCGGGCACGGTCGACCGCACTGTCGCGCGTGACGTCGCGTCCCCCGAGGAACACCCGACCCTCCTCGGGAAGGCGCACCCCCGTGATGGCATCGAAGAGCGTGGTCTTGCCCGCCCCGTTGGGGCCGATCAGCCCCATCACCTCGCCGGGCATCACCGAGAACGACACCCCGTTCAGGGCGCGGATGCCCCCGAAGCGCACGCCCAGGCCATCGAGCGTGAGGGCGCTGCCCTCGGGCGCGCCCACGAACGGGGCCGTGGTCGGAGCGTGATCGATGGTCGACACCCGGAATGTCCCCCCTGGACCGGATTTATGAGGAGATGTCTACCAGACGGCCGACCGGAATCGCGACCGCGGCACCCGAGCCGCCCGGCCGGGAGGGGTCAGGCGTCGTCGTCGGTGAAGGTGAGCGCCGACGGGTCGTCGAGCGCGGCCTTGACGATCTTGCCGGTGGGGGTCCGGGGTAGCGGGGTCTCCCGGATCTCCCAGTGGGAGGGCACCTTGTAATAGGCCAGCGCCTCGGCGCACCACGCCCCCAGCACCTCCGCCGACACCGTGGCGCCGGGCATCGCCACCACGTAGGCCTTCACCTCCTGGCCGAGCTCGGGGTGGTCGATGCCGACGATCGCCGCCTCCCGCACGTCGGGATGGGCCTCGAGCCGGTGCTCGATCTCGATGGGGTACACGTTCTCGCCGCCGCGGAAGATGAGGTCCCGCTGGCGCGACGACAGGTACAGGCGACCGTCCTCGATCCGGCCGATGTCACCGGTGCGCAGCCAGCGGTGGGGCCAGAACGCGGCCGCGGTGTCGTCGGGCCGGCGCCAGTAGCCCGGCATGATCATCGGCCCGCGGGTGCAGACCTCCCCCTCGTCGCCGAGCGGGACCGGCGCGCCCTGTGAATCGCGGATCTCGAGCTCCACCGTCGGGTAGGGGCGCCCGACGGAATCGGGGTGCCCGTCGTATTCGCGCCCGGTGTTGGAGGTGAGGAGCGCGGCGGTCTCGGTCGACCCGTACCCGATCGACATCGTGAAGCGCAGCTGCGGCATCACCTTCTTGGCCTGCTCCTGGAGCGACGGCGCGATCGGCGAGCCCCCGCCCCCGAGGGTTCGGAGCGAGGAGAGGTCGTAGTCGGCGATGTCGGGGTGGTGCACCAGACGGTGCAGGACCGTGCCGGTGAACCCCCAGGCCGTGACGCGCTCCGACTCGATGACCCGCATCGCCGTCGTGGGCTCGAAGCGCCCCGTCAGCCAGACCGTGCGCAGGCCCACCGCGACCGCCATGACCGCCGCCGCGTGCAGGCCCGACA
>JBAXBB010000114.1:0-8580 GCA_037142235.1 Actinomycetes bacterium | reverse complement strand
GGCCACGCCGCGCCCACCTCGAGCGCCACGAGCACGGCGTCGCGCTCACGCGCCCGAGCGACCAGCCGGCGGGCGTCGCCGGCGCGCACCCCCGACGGCACCTCCGCGCACACCAGACCCATGCCATCGAGGAGCGCCGCGACCACGGTGGCCCACCGCGCGGGTGGCACCCGCCGCACCACGGCGAACCGGGTGAGGTCGACCCCCGCCTCAGCGGCGGCGAGGACGCCGAGGCTCGACCCGAGTTCGACCGCGGCCACCCACTCGCCGGCCGCCGTGGCCGCCGCCGCCAGGGCGAATGCGGCCGAGGTGCCACCGGATCCGGGGGCGCCACCGACGGCGACCGTGGTCCCCCGACGCAGACCACCGCCGGGCAGGCGCGCCCCGAGCGCACCGGGGACGCTCAGACGCCGCTCGTGGGCACCGGTGACGGGCTGGGCCCGCCGGGCGGCCTCGGCGAGTGCGGCCCGGGCCGCGGCGTCGCGGCGCGGCAACCCCGGAGCCGGGGCGACCGACCCGACCTCGACGGGCTCGGGCTCAGCGGGGAGGACCATCCCCCATGTATACCGAACATACGTTCGATCGCGCAACCCGGCCGCCCGGGTGGCTCAGGACCGGGCCGGGCCGGATCAGTCGGCGGCGGGCTCGGGGGGCAGCACCGGCACCACGCCGATGGCCCGCAGGGCGTCGGGGGCCCAACCGGCACCCTCGCCGTAGTAGCCGAACAGCCGCTGGATCGCCTCCACCACCTGGGGCTCGAGCGCCGCCCACCGCTCCGCCGGGGCCTCCACGGTGACCCCACTCGAGTACACCGACACCCGGGTGGCGCCGAGGTCGAACAGCCGCCGGGCCAGCACGTCGGGAGGACGGGAGTTGATGGTGTCGTCGAGGGACGCGTACGTCTCGATCGCCATCCCCGTGAGCGACCGGTTGCAGTCGAAGATGCGGACGGAGGCGGCCGAGCCGGTGCGGGACGTGACGGTGATCTCCTGACCCATGCCGCGGAGCCTAGGGGATCGCGTGCGCCCGGAGCGCACTCCCCGGATCCGCCACCGGCCAGACTCGCGCCAAACCACGAGCACGGGGGGACGCGTGGCCGACGCCACACCGACAGCGGGACCCGGTCCGCAACGGCCGACCTGGATCCGCCAGGCCACCGACCGGTGGCGGGCCCAGCAGGGCGACCGTCGGCCGCCCGACGCACGCGCCCTGCTCGCCGCCGTCGTCCACCAGGTGCGATGGGTCGTCCTCGGAGCCCTGGTCGGCATGATCTCGGGCCTGGCCGCCGCCGCGCTGCTCGAGACCCTGCGCTGGGCCACCGATACCCGCCTCGCGCACGGCTGGCTGATCGCGTTGCTCCCCCTCGGTGGTCTGGGCGTCGGGCTGCTCTATCACTACGGCGGCGGTCGGTCCGAGGAGGGCAACAACCTCATCCTCGACGAGATCCACGCCCCCACCACGCACGTTCCCGAGCTGATGGCACCGCTGGTGTTCATCGGGACGCTCGTGACCCAGCTCCTCGGCGGGTCCGCCGGCCGCGAGGGCACGGCCATCCAGATGAGTGGCAGCCTCACCGACACCCTCTGTCGGATCCTGCGCCTCGGCGACGACGACCGTCGCACGATGCTGATCACCGCCATCGCCGCCGGCTTCGGCGCCGTGTTCGGCGTGCCACTCGCCGGCGCGGTGTTCGCCTTGGAGGTCCAGACCCGGGGTCGCCTCCGCACCGAGGCGATCGTGCCCTGCCTGACCGCCTCGGTGGTCGGCAACCTCGTCGTGCGCGGGCTCGGCGTCCACCACGGCGCAGTGGTCCCCCTCGGGCACGTCGACCTGGCCTGGGGCCTCGCGGCCAAGGTGGCGCTCGCCGGGATCGCGTTCGCGTTGGCGAGCATCGTGTTCATCGACCTCATCCACGGACTCACCCGCGTGTTCGCCGCGTTGGTGCCCTGGAAGCCCGGCCGCCCCGCGGTCGGAGGTCTGTGCGTGGTCGGACTCACCCTCCTGGTCGGCAACCAGACGTACAACGGGCTGTCACTGCCGTTGCTGGGCCGCGCCCTCGACGGCTTGCCGATCTCGGACTGGGCGTTCCTCCTCAAGATCGTCTTCACCGCCGTCACCCTCGGTGCGCTCTTCAAGGGCGGCGAGGTGACCCCGTTGTTCGTGATCGGCGCGACCCTCGGTGCGAGCCTGGCGGGCGTCCTGGGGGTCCCCGTGCCCTTCCTCGCCGCGCTCGGGTTCGTCGCGGTGTTCGCAGGAGCGGCGAACGCTCCACTCGCGTGCACGATCATGGGGGTCGAGCTCTTCGGCGCCGGCGCCCTCCCCTACTTCGCGATCGCCTGCGTGGTCGCGTACGCCTGCTCGTCGAAGCGCAGCATCTATCGCGCGCAGCGCGTCGACCCCTGAGGTCGCCACGACCCGGTGACCTGGTGTCAACCGGCGGCGTCGGGCGCGGGCAGGTTCCAGGAGCGCCGGTGCTCCGGGCAGGGGCCCAGACGGCGGAGGGCGTCGAGATGCTCAGGTGAGGCGTACCCCTTGTTGCGGTCCCACCCGAAGTCGGGGTAGCGCTGCGCCAGCCCCACCATGATCCCGTCACGGGCGACCTTGGCCAGCACGCTGGCCGCCGCGACCGACGCGCACGTCAGGTCGGCCTTGACCCGCGTGACGACGCGTCCAACGGCGACGAGGTCGGGGTGGGCGCCGAGCAGGAGGTCCCCCTGGTCGGGGACGGAGAGCCAGTCGTGACTGCCGTCGAGCAGCACCACCTCGGGGATCGCTCCGGCACGACCCACCGTGGCCAGCGCCCGGTGGCCGGCGAGACGGAGCGCAGCGGTCATCCCGAGGGCGTCGATCTCCCCGGGCTGCGCGTGCCCGACCGCGACGGCGACCGCCCAGGCTTCGATCGCGGGCACCAGCACGGCCCGCGCCTCGGGCGCGAGGAGTTTGGAGTCACGCACGCCGTCGGGTGGAGGTCCGGTCGTGGCGTCCACGACGACGACCCCGACGCTGACGGGGCCGCCGGGCGCGCCGCGGCCGACCTCGTCGACCGCGCCGAGGCTCCGGTGGCCCTCGGCGAGAAGCGCGTGCTCGACCTCGAGCGTGGGTGCGGTCCGGGGGCTCAGTTGACCTGGCGCTCCTGACCCTCCCAGTAGGGCTGGCGGAGCTTGAACTTCTGCAACTTGCCGGTCGCCGTGCGGGCGAGCTCGGGCCGGAACTCCACGCTGGTGGGGCACTTGTAGTGCGCGAGGAGGTCACGGCAGTGGGCGATCAGATCGGCTTCACCGACCTCGGCGCCCGGCGCCAGCACCACGAGGGCCTTGACCGTCTCGCCCCACTTCTCGTCAGGGACGCCGATCACCGCCACTTCGACCACCGCCGGATGGGAGAAGAGCACGTCCTCGACCTCGATCGACGACACGTTCTCACCACCCGAGATGATGACGTCCTTCTTCCGGTCGGCGATCGTGAGGTACCCGGCTTCGAGGTCGCCGCCGTCGCCGGTGTGGAACCACCCGTCGACGATCGCCTCCGCCGTGGCCTCCGGCTGCTCCCAGTAGCCCTCGAACACCACGTTGGACCGGGCGTGGACCTCACCGTGGACGTCGACCCGGAGCCGGACCCCGAGCGCCGGCGCACCGGCCGACGAGAGCTTCTGGGCGGCCTCGTGGGGCGAGAGGTCGTCCCACTCCTCTCGCCGCCGGTTCATGGTGAGCAACGGTGACGTCTCGGTGAGCCCGTAGATCTGGACGATCTCCCAGCCGAGCTCGGACTGCACGCGTTCGATCGTGCGCGTGGGCGGCGGCGCCCCGGCCAGCACGATGCGGACCCGGTCGCGTCCGGGGATCGGGCCGTCCCAGGTCGCCGCGGCGTCGAGGACGGCCGACGCGACCGCCGGCGCGCCACACATCACGGTCACCCCGTGCCGCTCGACCCGGCGCAGGATCTCGGCGCCGTCGACCTTGCGCAGCACGATGTGGCGCACACCCATGGCCGTGGTGGCGTAGGGCATCCCCCACCCGTTGCAGTGGAACATCGGCAACGTGTGGAGGTAGACGTCACGGTCGTTCACCCCGAGCTGCCAGCCGAACGTGGCGGCGTTCACCCAGATGTTGCGGTGGGTGACCTGCACGCCCTTGGGGCGGGCCGTCGTGCCGCTGGTGTAGTTGACCGCGGCGGTGGCGTCCTCGTCGATCCCCTCCCAGGGCCGGGGCTCCACCCCGAATCGGTGGAGGACCTCGTCGGACTCCGCGCCCAGCACGAACCGGTGTGGGGCGCTCACGTCACGGAGGACGTCGTCGAGCTCCGGATCGACCAGCAGCACCGAGGCGCCGCAGTGCTCGACGATGTAGGCGATCTCGTGGTGGTTGAGCCGGAAGTTGATGGGCACCACCACCCGACCCGAGCCGCTCACGCCGAAGAACGAGGTCAGGAGCCGGGCCGAGTTGTGGCTCACGATCGCCACCCGCTCACCCACCCCCACGCCGAGCGCGTCCAGGCCGGCGGCCTGGGCGCGGGCGAGCTCCGCCATGCGCGCGTAGGTGAGATCGGGCCAGGGCGCCGCCGGCTGGTCGGGTTCGTCGACGACGGCCACCCGGTTGCCGTAGACCACCTCGGCGCGGTCGATGTGGTCGAGCACGGTCAGCGGGACCTTCAACGGACCCTCCTCTCGGTCGTCGGTCCGGGTTGCCCGGACCCCCGGTCGAGCCGGGCGACGTTCGCCGCCTCACCCGGATCGGGATCGGTCGTGAACCAGGCCCCCAGCATCGCACGCGCCGTGGTCACCTCGAGGTGCTGAAGACCCAGGGCGAGCACATTCGCGTCGTTCCACCGGCGGGCGCCCTCCACGGTGACGACGTCGGCACAGAGCGCGGCGCGCACCCCGTCGACCTTGTTGGCCGCGATCGACACCCCGGTCCCCGTCCAGCAGCAGACCACGCCGGTGTCGCACTCGCCGGCGGCGACGAGGGCCCCGACCCGGAGACCGACCTCCGCCCACTCCATGGAGACCTCCACCGGTTGGTCCGCCAGCGGACCGACGAGGACGACGTCGTGCCCCCGCGCGGCCAGATCGGCGACGACGGCATCGGTGACCGCGGTGCGCTCGTCGGAGCCGACGGCGACCTTCACGCCCGGTCGCCGTTCGCCGCGCCACCGAGGAGCGCAGCGTGCACGTCGGCCAGGGTGGAGAACGGCACGAACGCGACCCCGTTGCGTGCGCACCACTGGGCCAGGGTGTCCTTGGCGAACACCACGTCGGCGAGGAGCGCCGCCTTGAAGTCGCTCGCGCCGTCACCCACGAGCACGGTGGTCCGTCCGGCACGCGCGGCATCCCTGATCGGCGCCTGCTTGCACGTGCCGCAGCTCGAGCACGCGCAACAACGGTCCTGGTGGGGAAACTCCAGGCGGCCCGTGGACCAGTCGACGGCGTTGGTCAGCACTTCCACCCCGAGCGCAGCGGCGACCTCGGTGGCGTGGAAGCCGAAGCCGTCGGAGACGACCAGCACCTCGGCCCCAGCGGCCCGGAGGTCGTCGACCAACGTTGGTGCCCACGGATCCACCGGAACCTCGCGGGCGGTGGCGCGCAACGTGGCCTCGTCGGGCTCGAGCAAGTCCCACTCGTCGAGCAGGCAGATCCGGCCGCCGATCGCGCCCCGGCGGAACTCGTCGTCGATCGCCCGCCAGGCCGGCGGTGCGTGGCGCTCGAGCAGGTGCACCCCCGTGTCGATCAGGGTGATCGTCCCGTCGAAGTCGAGGAACACCGTCGTGTTGGCGAGGTCGACGGCCATCGGTCGATGCTACCGACGCCGCTCGCGTGGCCTGCCGGGCTCCGCCCGGGCGGCCGTATGCTCCGGGTGTGGAGCCGCGCGCCGTCGCCATCGTTCCCCACACCCACTGGGACCGTGAGTGGTACGAGCCGTTCCAGGCGTTCCGACTCCGCCTGGTCGAGCTCTTCGACGGACTGCTCCAGCTACTCGACGACGACCTCTCGTACTCGCGGTTCCTCCTCGACGGCCAGACGGTGGTCCTTGACGACTACCTCGCCGTCCGACCCGAGCAGGCAGCCACCATCACCCGGCTCGTCACCAACGGGAGGGTGTCGATCGGTCCGTGGCAGTGTCTGATGGACGAGTACATGGTCTCGGGCGAGACCCTGGTCCGGAACCTCCAACGCGGCATCGCGCGGGCCGCCACGTTCGGCGGGGCCATGCCCGTGGGGTACCTGCCCGACATGTTCGGGCACGTGGCCCAGATGCCCCAGCTCCTGCGGCTCGCGGGCTTCGGGCACGCCGTCCTGTGGCGGGGCGTGCCCGCACGGATCGACCGGAACGCCTTCTGGTGGGAGTCACCCGACGGCTCGCGCGTGCGCACCGAGCACCTCTACGGCTCCTACTCCAACGGCCGCGACCTCCCCGACGACCCGGCCGACCTGGTCCGACGCGTCCGGGCCTACGAGGCCGAGCTCGGCCCTGGGCTCCTCCCGGGGGCCGGGATCCTCCTGATGAACGGCACCGACCACCACCTCCCCCAACCGGGCCTGGGTCGCGTGGTGGCGGCCGCCAACGATCTGCAGGACGAGTACCGCCTCGCGATCACCTCGCTCCCCGAGTTCCTCGCCGCCCAGCCCACCGACGGACTCCCCGTCTGGTGCGGCGAACTGCGTTCGGGGGCGCTGACGAACGTCCTCATGGGAGTGGCGTCGAACCGGGTCGACGTGCACCAGGCGTGCGCGACCGCGGAGCGCGCGCTGGAGCGGGTGGCCGAGCCGCTCTGCACGCTCTTCGCGGCGCCCGGCGAACTCCCCGAAGCCGTCCTCGACGCCGCGTGGGAACTCCTCGTGCTCAACAGCGCCCACGACTCCGCGTGCGCCTGCAGCCACGACGACGTCGTGCTCGCCGTTGTCCAGCGCTACCAGGAGGCGCGCCACGCCGCCGAGGCCATGGCCGGTCGCGCCGTGCGCGCCTTCGCCGCCCGGGTCGACACCGACCCCGCCTCGACCGTGGTGTGCAACCCCACGCCCGCCACCCGGGGTGGCGTCGTGGTCGTCGACACGATCGGCGACGCGCCGGTCCACTTCGTCGCCGACGACGGCGTCCCGTGCGCGACCCAGGACCTCGGACCGGTCCCCTCCGACGGGCTGCACGCGGTCGTGGTCGGCGAGAAGGTCCGCTGGATCTGCAACCTCGCCCGAGGTCACGAGTTCGCCGGCACTCCCGCGGCCCGCTTCGACCGGACCCAGCTCCCCGACGGCACCGTCGAGTACGTCGTCACGGGTGCCGCGCCCGGCGAACCGACCATCGACGTCGAGGACCTCCGCACGAGCCTCCTCACCGACGGCACGCGCGGCGCCACCGTGCGCGTCCGCCAGGCACTTCCCGAGACCCGCCGGATCGCGGTCGCCGTTCCGCCCGTCCCGGGCTTTGGATGGCGGACCCTCCGCCCGGTCGACGGCTACGGGCCGGGCACCGCGTTGGCCGCGGGCCCGAACGCGCTCGCCAACGCGCACCTCCGCGTCGACGTCGACCCCACCGACGGCACCCTGACGCTCACGACCGCCGACGGCGTCGTGGTGCGCCGAGCCGGACGCCTCGTCGACGGCGGCGACGGCGGCGACACCTACAACTATTCGCCCCCGGCCCTCGACCACCTCGTCGAGACCCCCGAGTCGGTCGAGGTGCGGGTCACTGAGACCGGCCCGGTCCGCGCTCGCGTCGAGATCACGGCCCAGTACCGCTGGCCCACCCACGCCGTCGGCGACCGCCTCGCCTGCTCGGCCCGCGCCGAGTCCACCTCGGTGACCGAGGTCCGGTCCACGGTCGAGCTCCGCCACGACGAGCGCTTCGTGCGCGTCCGCACCGAGCTCGACCACCACACGCGTGACCACCGGCTCCGGGTGCACGTCCCGCTGCCCACCCCGGTGGACGGCTCCGATGCCGAGTGCGCGTTCGCCGTGGTCCACCGAGGGCTCGACGCCGAGGGCGGTCCGCACGAGGTCGGGTTGCCGACCTTCGTCTCGCGTCGGTTCGTCGATTGCTCCGACGGTGCCGTCGGGGTGACGCTCCTCCACGACGGCCTCCTCGAGTACGAGATCGTCGGCGGTGGGACCGAACTCGCCCTGACCCTCGTGCGGGCGACCGGCTACCTCTCGCGGGCCGAGCCCGCCCTGCGCCCCAACCCGGCCGGGCCGCTCCTCCCCACGCCGGCGGCGCAGGTGCCCGGGACGCTCACCCTCGAGTACGCAATCCTCCCCCACCGCGGTTCTTGGATCGACGCCGACCCGTTCGGCGCCGCCGACGAGTTCCTGGTGCCGCTGGCCCACGCCCCCGCAGGCCGCGCGTCCGGCCCATCCGCCGGCACGGGGCGGGCCCCGGCCTTCGGTCGGCACCTCGCGGTCGACGGCGCAGCGGTCAGTGCGGTCACCCGCACCCCCGACGGCATGGTGGTTCGGTGCTTCAATCCGCGACCCCACCCCACCGAACTCACCCTGACGCGCGGCGACGCGCCGGTGTCCGGCTGGGAGGTCGACCTGCTCGGCAGACCGGTCCGACCGTTCCCGGGCACCCGGACCCTCGGTCCGGCCGAGAT
>JBAXBB010000113.1:0-8683 GCA_037142235.1 Actinomycetes bacterium | reverse complement strand
GACCGGAACTGCGTGCAGGCCCGGCCAGCGCAGCGGGCTCGCGACCCAGGTGAGGGTCCGGTCGCCCGTGGTGTCGGCGATCACGAGCAGCACGGGGGACAGGCACACCCCGGCCATCACGACGAGGTCGGAGGCGCGCAGCCGGCGCGGCCGGTAGCGGTCGCGGCCGGTCGCGGCCGAGGCGACGGCGATCGCGCCGATCACCGCGACGACTCCGCCGCCGGTGAGGGCGACCGCGAGGCCCCGGCGCCCGGCGACGAGCGCGACGAAGGCCGCACCGAGGGCGGTGATCCCCGCCAGGCCGATCCAGCCCGATGCCTGGTCGCGACGTGAGGTCGCCCCGCGCGCGAAGCCGCGAGAATCCATCGACTCCGACAGGGTGATCGCGCGTTCGAGCCCGAGGTCGAGCACCGGGACGATCTGGCGGACGAGGCGGCCCCGTCGGACGACCCGGCCGCCGGTGCGGGCCCGGTCGGCGGCCCGCACGTCGCGGACGGCCGTGATGGTGGAAGGGACGAAGGCGATGCCCACAGCGAGGATCAGGCCGACCTCATGGAACGCGCGCGGGAGCACCTGCACGAGCTCGTGGTGCGAGACCACGGCGTTGAGGGCGGCGAAGACCGCGATCACCCCCACGACCACGAACCCCTCGGCGGCGGCCTGGGCCACGACCGGGGCCTCGATGGTGCCGCCCACGGTGAAGCCCCCGAGCCAGTCGGGGAGCGCGAGCGCCGGCCAGGTCCAGAGCACGTGCGGTCCGCCGTGGGTGGTCAGGGCGGTGAGCGCCACCCGGAGCACCATGAACACCGCCGCCGCACCCACGAGCACGGGGAACGCGCGGGCGTATCCACCGGAGCCGCCGTGCGTCTGGACGACCATGAAGGCGACGACGATCACGAGGAGGACGTACACCGGGCTCGGGGCGAGCTGCAGGGTGGCGGTCGCGGCGACGGCCCACACGACCCAGGTGAGGGCGTGCCACGGTCGCTCGGCGGTGCCTTGCCCGGAACCCATCACCCTCCTAGGATGCTCCACGACAGCGGTCGCACGCAGCCCGGATGTTGCGTGCGGTTCCCGCCGGATCGATACCCCTCCTCGGGGTGGAGCGCCGGCGGACAATGGGGGAAGTCGGTGCGAGACCGACGCTGACCCGCAACTGTGAGCGGCCCTGCAGGCCTCGCCTGCACTCCGCGAGCCAGGATACCCACCGTCGTCCGCCGGACCACCGGCGCTCCGTTTCGGAGGAGCGGCCACCCCCGGGTGATCGTGCAACAGCCCTCGTGGTCAGGGGCTGACGGAGGACGAATCCATGTTCCGCACGCGCGGCGCGCGTCGTCGGTGCACTCTGGCGGTGCTGACCGCCACGGTGGTGCTGGCCACGACGGCCACGACGGCCACGACGGTGGCGACGACCGCGGGGGCCGTCGCGGTGTCTCCGGCGGTCGAGAGCGCGGCCGACCGGGCCGTGGCGTGGCTGGTGACCCAGCAGCAGCCCGACGGCGGCTTCGAGGTCGCCGGCTTCCCCGGCTTCGAGACCTCCGACGCCGTGTTCGCGATCGCCGACGCCGCCCAGACGACCCCGGTCTGGAGCACCGCCGAGGCTCGGGCCGCCGTCGAGGCACTCCACGCCGGTGGGCCGGGTGGTCCGACCCCCCTCGACGCCCTCGATGTCTGGGTGGCGGGCGGAATCAGCGCCGGTGACGCCGCGAAACTGATCCTGCTGGTGGTGGTGCCCCTCGGGCTCGACCCCCACGACGTCGGGACGTCCCACACCGACCTGGCGGCCATGGTCTACCCGACCGGGTGCTCCGGGAGCGCCGACCTGGGCGCGGCGACGTTCTACGGATCGCTCACGATGGGCCTGGCGGGTGATCTCCTCTGCGGTTCACCCGATCCGACCGACGTGACCCGGATCCGGGCCGCCCAGCGGTCGGACGGGTCGTGGAGCTACACGGGCGACCCGGCGGAGCCGACCGACAACGGCGACGAGGTCGACGTCACCTCGATCGCGACGCAGGTGCTGGTGGCCGCGGGTGCCACGGTCGCCGATCCGGCCGTGCGGCGGGCACTCGCGTACCTCGCGTCCCAGCAGTACCCGTCGGGCGCGTTCGACGCCTTCGGGCAGCCCGATCCGAACTCCACCGCGATGGCGATGCTGGCGGTCGCGGCGGTGGGCTTCGACCCGGCGTCGTCGTGCTGGCGTGACACCGTCGCTCCGGAGCGGTCGGGTGCCGGGTACACCGACCCGACGATCTGGTTGCTCACCCAGCAGCTCCCCGACGGCCGCGTGCAGAGCCCCAACGACGGCTACGGGGTCAACACCTACCCCACCTCGCAGACGGTGGAGGGCTGGCTGCAACGAGAGGTCCCGGTCGTGCGCGCCGGCGGTGCCCCCGACTGCGCGCCCGTGCCCGTGCCCGTGCCCGTTCCTGACCCCGACCCCGACCCGCGGTTCACCGGATGACCCGGCGGCTCCGGCAGCTCCGGCGCGCGTTCGTGGGCAGCGCCCTCCTGGGCGCGACGTTCGTCGCCGTCGTCGCCGGCGCGACCACCCCGGCGGGAGCGGCGGACAGTCGAGCGGTGGTGGTGATCGACACCGGGAGCTCGGTGCGCACGGTGGTGGTCGCCTTCGCGGGCACGATCACGGGGCTCCAGGCGCTCCAGCTCGCGGGGGCCGACCCCACGACCTACGGATTCGCGGGTGAGGGGCTCGCGGTCTGCGCGCTCGACGGGGTCGGCGAGCCCGCCACCGCCGACGCCTGCCTCGGCACGCCGAGCGACCCGCGGTACTGGGGCTACTTCCGAGCCTCCGGTGGCGCGGGGGCCTGGACGTACGCGCGCGGTGGTGCCGGGGCGAGCACGGTCCACGACGGCGACGTCGAGGGCTGGCGCTTCGGGACCGGGGCGTCACCGCCGTTCCGTTCGTTCTGTGACGTGGTGGGCTGTGCGCCCGCTCCGACCCCCGCCCCGGCGCCCGAGGCGGGTCCGGGGTCCACGGGTTCGGGCTCCGGACCGCCGTCCGGCCCGGGTCCGGCAACGACCCCGGTCACCTCGTCGGGTCCTTCGTCGGGCGCGTCCACCGGAGCCGGCGCCGATGCCGTTGCCGGCGCGGGATCACCGGACCCGGCGGCCGGGTCGGTGCCGACGACGGCACCGCCGGCCGTGGCCCGCCCGGTGGGGGTGCGGGTGGCGGAGGTGCCCCGCCCGTCCGGTCCCGGGTCCCCGATCGGTGTGCTCGTGGCCGTGGGCGTGGCCGTTGCCGCCGTGGCCACGACCGTGGTGGTGCGCCGCCGGGCCTCGCGCTGAGCCGGCCCGGACGACCCGGTCGTAGCATCGAACCACCCTTATGACGTTCTCCCTGGTGCTGGCCACCGCCGACGCGTCCCGGCCCCTGTACCTGCTCACCGCGTTCGGTGCGGGCGTCATCTCGTTCCTCTCGCCCTGCGTGCTCCCGATCGTGCCGGCCTACCTGAGCCTGGTGACCGGCCTGACGGTGGGGGAGATCGAGGAGGGTCGCGCCCGGGTGCTCTTGCGCATCGCGTTCCACACCGGTCTGTTCGTCGCCGGCTTCACCGTGGTGTTCGTGGGGTTGGGCCTCGTCACGACGACCGTCGGGTCGGCGTTGTTCGACCACCAGTCGACCCTGACCCGGATCTCGGGTGCGCTGGTGATCCTGATGGCGCTCTACCTGGCGGGATCACAGGTGCTCATGACGCCGCGCCTCTATCAGGAGTTCCGGTTCCACCCGCACCTCGAGCGCTTCGGCCCCGTGGCTGCGCCGATCGCCGGCGTCGCCTTCGGCCTGGGCTGGACGCCCTGCATCGGGCCGGTGCTCGGCACGGTGCTCACCTTCGCGGCGCAGGGCCAGGACGTCGCCTGGTCGGCGCTGCTCCTCGCGGTCTACTCGCTGGGCCTGGGCCTGTCGTTCCTCGCCGTGGGGCTGCTGTTCGGCCGGCTCACCACGCCCCTGGCGTGGGTGAAGCGCCATTCGCGGGCGATCACCTTCGTGAGCGCCGCGGTGCTGTTCGCCTTCGGGGTGATCCTGCTGACCGACAATCTGCCTTGGGTGACGGCGCGACTGAGCAACCTGCTCGACGCACTGGGCCTCCGCGGCTTGGTGACGATCGGCTGACCCCGGTCATCCGGGGTCGACCGATCGACGCAGCGCGGGCTGGGTCAGGCCTGCTCTTTGACCAGCTTGGTGGTGTCGATGATCATCACACTGCAGGGCGCGTGGTGCGTGATGGTGTTGGGCACGCTTCCGAGGAAGCGGCGCCCTCCCTGCATGCCCCGGTTGCCGATGATGAGGAGGTCGGCATCGACGCGCTCGGCGAGGTCGCACAGGGCCTGGGCGGCGCTGCCGACCAGGGCGTGCGTGGACACCTGCACGCCCTTGTCGCGGGCCGGGGTAGCGGCGTTGTCGACGATGCGCCCGAGCTCGTCGCGGGTCTCCTCGGCGGCGATCGACATGGCGGCGGCGCCGGCGAGCGGGTCGCCGAGCATTGCCGAGGTGGTCGCACCACCGACGGTGGCGATGTGGAGCTCCGCGCCGATGGCGGCGGCGATGTCCGCGGCGTAGGAGACGGCGATCGAGGCGGTTTCGGAACCGTCGGTTCCAACGACGATCTTCTTGAACATCGGGTGCTCCTTGACAAGGCGTTCGCGGGTCCCGACCCGGGTCGGGACGGCGTGGCCACAGGTTAGCCCACCGGGATCTTGTAGAACTTGGGTCAGTGAGCAGGGCCTTCGTCCACCTCGGGCTGCACAAGACCGGCACGACCGCCTTCCAGGCGGCGCTGCTCGATCGTGCAGAGGACCTGCGTCGTCACGGCGTCGCCGTCGTCTCCCGTGCCCTGCCCGGGCACGGCCTCATCTTGCCGACCAATGCCATCGACCTGGCCAACGTGGTCCTCCGGGCCGACCTCGACACGCCGCTGCGCCGCCTGGTCCCCGAGAGTGCCCTCTCCGAGTTCCGTGCCGTCGGCGACCGGGCCCTGGCCGAGGCGGTCGGGTCACCGGCGCCCACCCTGGTGGCGTCGTCGGAGAACCTCAGCCTCCTCCGGACCCGTGAGGAGGTTGCCCGGCTCGAGGCGGTCCTCCACCCGCGCCGGGTGCACGCCGTGGTCGTCGTGCGCGACCCCAAGGCGTGGCAGGACTCCTTTCGACGACACCAGGCCGGGGCGGGGATCCCGACCTGGAGCTTCTACCCCTCGTCGTGCTCCAACCTGCGCGACGACTCTTGGCTCCTCGACCACCAGGCCCTGGTCGACGTGCTGCGGGCGGGTCTCGGGCCCGACCGGGTGACGGTGCTCGACTACGACCGGGAGCTGGCCGCCGCCGGGTCGATCGTGCCGGCGCTGTGGCGGGCCTGCGACCTCCCCGACGACCTGCTCGGGGTGGAGGTCGCCACTGCGCGGCACAACGTCAGCCACCGCGCCGGGGGACCGGTGAGCGCTCCGGACGGGGCCGACGAACTCGAATGGCTCCGCGACCGGGTGGCACGACAGGCCGCCGAGATCGCCCGCCTGCGCTGGATCCTCGGCGAGCGGTGGTCGGTGCGGGTGGCCCAGCGGCTCCGGTGGCTCGTGCGGACGTCGAGCGGCGGGCCGAGCGCGCCGCGCGACCCGGGGCCACGATCCGCCTGAGCGCGACGCTCCCGGGACGCGCGAGCCGCCGCACCGACCGGTCGGCGAGTGCGGCGGTCGGCGCGGCGATCGACGAGGAAGCGGTTCACCGGCCGGTGACCCGGCGCCAACCCATCCACAGCGCCTTCGCCGAGGCCAGACCCCGGTCGCCGGCCACCCGGAGCACGATCCGCTCGTCGAGGGGTCGACGACCCCGGTTCGGTCGGCGGTCGGCCCGAACGTGGCGTCGGAGATCCCGGAGCGCGGCGACGTCGGCCGATCGGGCCGGGCGCACGAGCGCGGCGACGTAGAGGTCGCAGGCCGCCCGATCGACGAAGACCAGCCGAGCGGTGAGCCTGCGTCCGAGGATCGCCCGCCAGATCTGCCGTCGTGAGAGGTTGCGGTACCACTCCTGGCCCTGGGTCACGGTCGCGGGTGACGCGAACCCGCCGTCGGAACGGGTCGTCCCGTGCTCGAGCCGCCCGGTTGCGGCGGCCGAGATCACCACGAGTCCGCCCGGTCGGGTGGCGTCAACCATGGCGGCCAGGATCGACCGCCACTCGGGCGCATGCTCGAAGCACTCGCTCGACATGGCCACGTCGAAGCACCGGGAGGGGAACGGGAGCGCTTCGCCGCGCGCCGCCACGTCGACGTTGGCCTGTCGGGCGAGATCCACGCCGACGTATCGGTCGGTGGTCATGAGGGTGTGCGGGCCACCGAGGAGGTCGGCCGATCCGACGTCGAGGACCCTCCCGGCGAAGTGCCCGGGGAACCGCTCGACCACGGAGGTGAAGAACGCCATCTGCGTCGGGTGGGCCACGCACGAAGCCTAGGAGCGATGAGCCCGATGTTTCGGGGGTCTGCACTACGGTCGGGGCGTGCCGACCATCCGCGCGAACGGAATCGACCTCTTCTACGAGCGGCGGGGTTCTGGACCACCGCTCCTGCTCTGCAACGGGAGCGGTGCGTCGGTTGCCACGACCGGTCCGGTGATCGATCTCTTCGCCGCGCGCTTCGACGTCGTGGTGCACGACCAGCGCGGCCTCGGGGCCACCGAGGCGCCCCCCGGTCCCTACGAGATGGCCGACTACGCCGCCGACGCCGTCGCCTTGATCGACCACCTCGGCTGGGACCGCGCCCGTGTGGTGGGCATCAGCTTCGGTGGCATGGTCGCGCAGGAGATGGCGGTCACCGTGCCCGAGCGGATCGAGCGCCTGGCGCTGGTGTGCACGTCGCCGGGGGGCCGCTTCGCGTCGTACCCCCTCCACGAGCTCGACGCCGACCCCGGGCGGCGGGGCGTCGTGGGCGCGACGCTCCTCGACACCCGGTTCACGCCCGAGTGGCTGGCGACCCACGAGGTCGACCGATTGCTCGCCGAGTACGCGTCGGCCGCGCCCCTGCATGACCCCGAGGAGCGGCGGGGCTCGCGCCTGCAACTCGACGCCCGCAGCCGTCACGACGTCGTCGACCGCCTCGGACGGGTCTCCTGTCCGACGCTGGTGGCGATGGGGCGCTACGACGGCATCGCGCCACCGGGCAACGGTGAGGAGATCGCGGCGCGCGTCCCCGGGGCCGACTACCGGTGTTACGAGGGAGGGCACATGTTCTTCGTCCAAGACCCGCTGGCGCTTCCCGAGATCCTCGACTTCCTCGACGTCGCGTGATCGAACGGCTGCGTCGACGGATCCTCGGGCTCGACGGCCACGCGCTCGACGTCACCCGAGCCCGGCTCCGGATGCGGGCTCACCCGGTCGTGCTCGAGTGCGGCGCGAACGACGGCACCGACAGCAACCGGTTCCTCGCGCGCTGGCCCGGTGCGGAGGTCCACTGCTTCGAGCCCGAGCCTCGGGCGGCGGAGCGGTGGCGGGCCAACGTCGTGTCGGACCGGGCCCGGTTGCACGAGGTGGCGATCGGCGAGCGTGACGGCGAGGCCACCTTCCACCGCTCGTCGGGACACCACCCCGACGGCAATGGACCCTGGGACCAGTCGGGTTCGCTGCGCCGGCCGACCGGGCACCTCGAGCGGTGGACGTGGGTGACCTTCACCGAGACCCTCACCGTGGCGACCCGCTCGCTCGACTCGTGGGCCGCGGACCACGGCATCGGCGCCGTGGACCTGGTCTGGGCCGACGTCCAGGGTGCCGAGGGGGACCTCGTCCGGGGTGGTGCCGCGACGCTCGCCCGGACCCGCTACCTCTACGTGGAGACCTCCGACGAGGGGCTCTACGAAGGGCAGGCGCGTTTCGCCGACCTGCTCGCCGCGCTCCCGGGGTGGCGAGTGATGGCCCGCTTCCCGGACGACGCCCTTCTGCGCAACCCCCGCTGGGATCGAGGCTGATCAGCGGCTGATCCGTCGCGGATCAGGGGCGGATCAGGGGCGGACGGCCCGGACCACGTGGTCGAAGGCGACCCGCTCGCCGTCGGGGGTCTCGACGGGGCGTTCCACGATCGCGGCGCTGACGACCGTGAGGCCACCGAGGAGGTCGACGACGCTGGCGGGCGATGCCAGCACGGTGGGGTCCTGAGGGCCCCCGTACCCACCGGCGAGGTTCGACGCGTCGTGGGCGACGGCGAGGAACGTGCCGCCCGGCGCGAGGGCGTCGACGCAGTGGCGCATCGCCGTCGCGCGCTCGGGGGCGGGGAGCTGGAGGTACGCCACGAGCACCAGGTCGTACGGGCCACCGGGCAAGGGCTCGTGGACCACGTCGACCACGGCGGTCTCGACGGTCACGTTGCGCGACCGCGCCAACTCGCGGGCCTTGCCGAGTGCGACCTCGGAGAAGTCGACGGCCATGGCCCTCCAGCCCTGTTCCGCCAGCCACACCGCGTTGCGCGCCTCCCCGGCGGCCACGTCGATCGCCCGTCCCGGTGGGAGGTCGCCCACGTGCTCCACCACGAACCGGTTGGGCGTGGCCGTCCAGACCAGTTCCCGGGTGCGGTAGCGCTCGTTCCAGTCGTGTCGGTCCACGGTGGTCTCCTTCGCCCGGTCGTCGGGACCCCGGTGTCTCGGTGTCTCGGGTGCCCAGATTCGCAGGGTCTCAGGGTCTCAGGGTCTCAGG
>JBAXBB010000112.1:0-8768 GCA_037142235.1 Actinomycetes bacterium | reverse complement strand
GTCGGAGCCGCAGCAGCCGGAGCCGGAGCCGGAGCGGACGAGCCGCCGAGGACGGCGAGCACCGTGCCGACCGGCACCGTCTCACCCACGGGCACCCGGATCTCGGTGAGGACCCCCGCGCCCGGCGAAGGCACCTCGGAGTCGACCTTGTCGGTGGACACCTCGAAGAGCACGTCGTCGGCCTCGACCCGGTCACCGACCCCCTTGCACCACTTCGTGATCGTTCCCTCGGTCACGGTCTCTCCGAGTTGGGGCATCGCCACGTCCATGGTGCTCCGATCGATCAGCCGTGCAGCCCGCGCCCGGTGAGCGCCAGGGCGGACTCGCCGAAGAGCTCCGACAAGGTTGGGTGCGCATGCACGAGGGAACCGACGTCGGCGGCCGTGGCTTCCCAGTTGACCGCCAGGTACCCCTCGGCGATCAGCTCGGTCGCCCACGGACCGACGATGTGCACGCCGAGCAGCGTGCCCGCGGGGTCGGCGACGATCTTCATCAGCCCGTCGGGCTCACCGAGGATCAGCGCGCGGCTGTTGCCGCCGAAGCGGTGCACCGAGGTGACGATCTCGATCCCCTGCTCGCGGGCCGCCGCTTCGGTGAGACCGACCCACGCCACCTCCGGGTGGCAGTAGATGCCCCAGGGCACCTTCGCGTAGTCGATCGGCTCCACCGGCTCGCCCAGGATGGTCTTGACCGCGACGATCGCCTCGGCGAAGCCCACGTGGGCGAGTTGCGGAGTCGGCACGATGTCACCGACGGCGAACACCCCGGGCACCGACGTGCGCAGGTGACCGTCGACACGCACGTGGCCCGACGGCTCGAGCGCCACCCCGGCCTCCTCGAGCCCGATCCCGGAGGTGCGGGGCGCCCGTCCGACGCTCACGACCACCTGGTCGACGACCAACGAGACCGTGGCCCCGTCGGCGGTGCCCACCACGACCTCGAGCTCCTCCGTGCCGGTGATGCCCTGCAACGTCGCGCCGGTGTGGACCGTGATGCCGCGCCGCTTGAAACGGCGCTCGACGAACTCGCCGAGCTGCTCGTCGGCCCCGGCGAGCAGTCGGGGCAGCGCTTCGACCAGTGTCACCTTGCTGCCGTAGTCGACGAGCATCGACGCGAACTCACAGCCGATCGCGCCGCCGCCCACGACCAGCACCCGCGCGGGCACGGCGTCGAGCGTCAGCACGTGGTCCGACGACAAGATGCGCGTCCCGTCGAAGTCGAGCCCGGGCAGCGAGCGCGGCGAAGAGCCGGTGGCGACGATCAGCGCGTCGCCGGTGAGGTCGCGCTCGCCGACGCGCACCGTCCGCCCCGGACCGTCGACCACGGTGCCGCGCCCGGCGACGGTCGTGACCCCGCGCTGCTTCAGCAGGCCCTCGACCCCCTTGGTCAGCCGGTCGACCACTCCCTGCTTGCGCACCTGGCTCGTCGGGAGGTCGAGGGCGGGCTCGCCCACGGTCACGCCGAACTCACCGGCGCCGCGCACGGTGCGCAGCACCTCGGCGGTCTGGAGGAGCTCCTTGGCGGGCACGCAGCCCCGGTGCAGGCAGGTACCCCCGACCCGCGACTCCTCCACGAGGGCCACGGAGCGTCCGGCGGCACCCGCGTAGAGGGCGGCGGCGTAGCCCCCCGGTCCACCACCGAGGACGACGACGTCGAAGTGGTCGGTCATCGAGACTCCTGGGGCACGGCAGACGGGGAAAGCCCCATTCTCGCAGCACTCACCACCCGGCGCCCTTCGGGAGCCCGTTCGACGGGTCTCACCGCGCGAGCAGGATCTGGATCGCCGAAGCAGCGAGGATGCCGACCGCACAGAGAGCCGCCAGGAGGATCAGCAACCTGGTGCTCATGGGTGGGCATTATGGTCGCCATCCCGTCCCGGCCGTCCATGGCGGCCGCGCCCGCCCGCCTCGCAGACCTCGGACGACCGTCATGAGCAGCCGCACCAAGGGCCTCGTCGAGGTCGCCAAGAAGTCGCTCCCCGAGGGCACGTGGACCGTCGGCCTTGGCCTCGTCGTCTCGGGCATCACCGCCTACGGCTTCCAGATCCTCGCCTTCCGGGCCCTGCCCAAGCCCGAGTACACCGCGCTCAACGGACTCTGGGTCATCGCCTTCGTCCTCGCCCCCGGGTTCTTCCTGCCACTCGAGCAGGAGGTCGGAAGGGCGATCGCCCACCGCCGCGCCCAGGACCTCGGCGGCGGACCCATCGTGCGTCGGGCGGCCGCCGCCGGGGCGCTGCTCTGCGCCGCGCTGATCGTCGTCATCGTGGGAGCCGAGGCGATCCTCCGGGCCACCGGCTCGAGCGGGCTCTCCCATTCGCTCTTCCACGACAAGTCCGTGCTCCTGCCGTGCCTGCTCATCTCGCTCGCCACCTACGCCGTCCAGCACCTCACCCGAGGCACGCTCTCGGGCAACGGGCGTTTCGGCCCGTACGGCCTCATCCTCGCTGCCGAGGGGATCTACCGCATCGCTCCCTGCCTCGCGCTCTACGCGCTCGGGGTCGACAACCTCCTCGCGTACGGCCTGTGCTTCGCCCTCCCGCCGGTGTTCGCGGCGCTCACCGCGCTCTACCGCCAGCACGGCCTGCTCGAGCCCGGTCCCGAGGCGCCGTGGTCGGAGCTGTCGGCCAACCTCGGCTGGCTCTTCACCGGCTCGGTCCTGTCGCAACTGCTCTCGTACGCCCCGGTGATCGGCGTGATCATCCTGGCGTCGCCCAGCCAGCACAACGTCGCCGCCGACTTCATCGTCGGGTTCTTCCTCGCCCGGGTCCCGATCCTGCTGTTCCAGGCCGTCCAGGCGGCACTCCTGCCCAAGCTCGCCGGCCTGGTCGGCGCCGGCCGCCACGAAGACTTCCTCTCCGGGGTCCGCAAACTGGTGATGATCGTCGCCGGCATCGCGGTCGCCGGCGTCGTGGGGGGCTACGTGCTCGGTCCGACCGCCGGCAAGATCCTCTTCGGGGCGAAGTTCACCCTCCAGGCCCGCGACCTCGCCCTCCTCGCGGCGGGCAGCGGCATGTTCATCCTGGCCCTCACCCTCGCCCAGGCCCTGATCGCGGTCCTCGGGCACGCCCGGGCCACCTACGCGTGGCTGATCGGCAACGTGGCCTTCTGGCTCATCGCGGTCCTCGCGGCGCACGAGCTCTTCCTGCGGGTCGAACTCGGCTTCGTCGCCGGTTCCGGCGTCGCGGCGGTGTTCATGGCCTGGTTCCTCGTGCGCCGGGTCCGCCTCGGCATCCCCGACGACGCCCTCGCGGAGTTCGTCGAGCAACTCGAGCACGAGCCGCTCGAGTTCTGAGTCAGCGCCCCTGACCGGGGCGCAGGCGGGCGAGCACAGTGCGGACGAAGGTCGGACCCCCCGCCCGCACCCGGGCGACCCGTTCGGCCAGCCCGGCACGCGGCTGGGTCGGGGACGGCGCCTGTGGTTCGTGGCGCTCCACCTCCGCCACCCGGTCGAGCGCCCGGGCGAGGCGCGGGTGCACCGCACCCACCACCACTGCGCGATCCGCGCCGCGCAGCAGGCGGCCGATCCGGCGGGCACCGACGGCGGTGTCCGGACGGGCGTGGACCGGGGCCAACGACGGCCCCGGCGACACCACCGTGACCCGTGCTCCGGCGCGCCACCCGGCCCGCGTGGCCGCGAGCACGTGCTCGACCTGGGGCCCGGTGGTGGGCGGGAACGGACCCACCACCACGGTGCGCCGGCCGGAGGCACCCGGATCGGCGGGCCCGGCGGCCCCGCCGGGGGGGAGCCAGGCGTCGAGCGACGCCTCCACCCGGTCGAGCACGGTCGGCCACGAGGCCTCGCGCGCCGCGTAGGCCCGCCCTCGTGCGCCCCGGGCCGCGAACTCCGATGTGGTCGCGACGCGCAGGGCCTCGGCAAGCTCGGGGGCCGAGCGGTAGGTCACCCCGCCGCCGGAGCGGTCGCAGTGCCAGACGCTCACGGCACACTCGCCGTTGACGATCACCGGGGTCCCGGCGCACCAGGCCTCCATCACCACCCGCGAGAACGACTCGTGCGGCGACGGCTGCACGAGCACGGTCGCCGCGGCCAGCGCGTCATCACGGTCGGCGGCGTCGAGCACCCCCAGGTCGAGCACCCGGTCACGCACGGACTCGGGCACCGACACCGCGCCGGGCCCGACCGTCACCAGCCGCAGCGGAGTGCGCACGCCGCGGGTCGCCGACGCGTACTCGGTGAGGAACGCTCCGAATCCCTTGCCGTCCTCGCGCCGCCCGACGGTGAGGGCGAACGGACCGTCGACCCCGAAGCGGGCCCGGAACCGTGCCGGGTCGGCTCCGGTGGCCGGCGCCACCGCCGAGCCGATGACGGCGGCGTCGCCGAGGTCGAACCGCCGGGCGGCGAGGGCCGCCTCCGGCTCGGTGAGGAACCAGGCACCCCGGCTCTCCCGGAACATCCGGTCGTAGCCGGGCAGGCCGGCCGCCGGCTCGTCGTGCAGGCACGGCATCACGATCGTGCGCGCCGGATCCACCAGGGTGCCCACGAGGGTCGTCCAGTAGAGGTAAGGCGCGAACACCAGGGCGCGGTACTCCAGCGAGTGGGCCGCGAGGTGCTCGACCAGACCCGGGACCCGCACGTCGTCGCGGAACCAGCGAGCGGCCGCATCGGCACCGAGCGTGCCCGTCGTCGCCAGCAGCCGGTTCCCGCGCACCCGATCGGCCCGGGCCGTCGACGCGACCGAACGGAACCGCACGAGCCGGGCCCCGCTGTCTCGGACCGTCACGCCCGGCGGGTAGTGGTCGACCTCGGTGAAGTGGTCCCGGGTCGTGCCGGTGAGGAGGTCGACGGCGAAGCCGCGGCGGGCGAGCCCGTCGGCCAGCTCCGTGACCAGCATCTCGGCGCCGCCCACGAGGTCGTCACCGGATCGGACCGGCACGAACCCCAGACGACCGCTCCCCATGTGGTGCCGTAGCCTAGATCGGCATCGACCCCGATCTCCCCGCTTCCAGCGCTCCGGCCACCACCCCTCCCGGAGCCCGTCTCCGGGTCGCCGTCGACGTCACCTCGCTCATCGGCGAACGCACCGGGGTCGGTCACGTCACCGCCGCGGTGGTGGAACACCTTGCCGCCCGACCCGAGGTCGCCCTGGTGGCGTACGCCCTCACCCGCGACCGCCGGCGGGCCACCGCGATGGCGCTCCCACCGGGGGTCGCGCTGCGCATCACGGGCGTCCCGGCCCTCGCGCTGTTCGCGGCGTGGCGGCGCGGACCCGCCCCTCGCGCCGAGCGGTGGACCGGTCCGGTCGACGTCGTCCACGGCACCAACTTCGTCGTGCCACCGGCGCGGGCGGCGACCGTGGTGACCGTCCACGACGTGGCGTTCGCCCGGGAGCCCGAACTCGTCACCCCGGCGTCACGACGCTTCACCGGACTCCTGCGCGCCGCGATCCGTCGGGGCGCGTTCGTGCACGTCTTCAGCGAGGCCGTCGGCGACGAGGTCGTGACCCTGCTCGACTGCCCCGCGGAGCGCGTGGTGTGCATCCGACCCGGCGTCGCCGCGACCGGCGGCGGTGACCCGGTCCGGGGTCGCGCCCGGGCGGGGGCCGAGGCGTACGTGCTGGCCCTCGGGACGGTCGAGCCCCGCAAGAACCTGCCCCGCCTCGTGGCGGCGTTCGACCGGGTCGCCGCCCACGACCCGGCGCTGCGCCTCGTCGTCGCCGGTCCCGACGGCTGGGGCACCGACGCCTTCGGAGCCGCGGTGGGCGCGGCCGCGCACGGTGACCGGGTGGTGCGCCTTGGCTACGTGACCGATGCCGACCGCCGCGACCTGCTCGCCGGTGCCCGGGTGCTGGCCTACCCGTCGCTCGACGAGGGCTTCGGCCACCCACCGCTCGAGGCGATGGGCGCCGGCACACCGGTGGTGGCCGCCCGCGCGGGTGCGCTGCCCGAGGTCCTGGGTACGGCCGCGCTGCTTCCCGATCCGCGCTCGGTCGACGCGATCGCCGACGCGCTCCGAGCGGCACTCACCGACGACGACGTCCGGGCGCGCCTCGTCGCCGCCGGGCACGAGCGCGCCCGCCACTACTCCTGGTCCCGCACCGCCGACGAACTGGTCGCGCTCTACCAGCGCGCCGTGCGGCGCTGAGAGCGGGCCGGACCGGATCCACTCGGCCGACTCACGACGCCTGACGGTCGAGCCAGCCGAGCACCGAGGCGACGGCCCGGGGGTCGTGACGCAGTTCGTGGCCGGCACTGCCCACCAGGCGGTACTCGATCCCCGCGGCGGCCGACTCCACCAGCGCTCGCGCCTCCGACGGGGGGGCGGCCGCATCGGCGGTGCCCACGAGCAACAGCACCGGCCGTCCGGCCAGGCGGTCCATGACCGTGGTCACGTCGACCGCCGCCACCTCGCGCGACCAGGCCGGGAGCGAGTCCGGGAAGCCCGGGGTGCGAACCATGCCCACCCGGCGGGCGACGTCGAGCAGACGGCTCGGATCGCGGGCCCATGCCTTGAACGAGAGGGGCGCGGCCAGGGTCACGCAGCCGCGCACCCGTGGATCGGAGGCGGTGGCGAGGAGGGCGAGCGTGCCGCCCTCGGACACCCCGAGCAGCCAGACGCCCCGCGTCTGCTCGCGAGCCTCGAGGTGGTCCACCGCGGCGCGCAGGTCAGCGAGCCACCCACCCACCGAGAAGTCACCCTCCGAGGCGCCGGTCCCGCGGAAGTTGAACGACAGTGCGTACCACCCACACTCGCGAGCGATGCGGTCGGCCAGCTCCGGGAAGGTCGAGGCCGACGCGGCCGCGCCGCGCGGTCCGGTGGGGAAGCCGTGGCACACCACGACCGCCGGCGCCGGGCCCGAGCCCTCGGGCTCGGCCAGGTGCGCCGCGATGGTCAGGCCGTCGGAGAGGAAGGTGGTTTCCAGACTCCCAGTATCCTCCACGCCGTGGCCGTTGACGCATCCGACGAGATCCCGGTGCGGGCACCGGCGCTCAAGGAGTGGGCCATCGTCGTGCGGGCGCTCCTCGCCGGCGAGCAGATCCTCGACCTGCGCAAGGGTGGGATCCGAGAGGCCAGGCGCCACTTCGCCCTGCGGGCCACCCGCCTCTGGCTCTACCCCACGGTCGAGCACCAAGACCGCGACCTCGTCCGGCCCGCCTACCGCCGCTGGGTCGACGACACCGAGCGCGACGCCCCACCCGGCCGGGCGGTCCGGGTGGAGGGCTGGGCCGACGTCGTGGGGGTGGCACGCCTGACCGATCCGGCCGACCTGGCCAAGATCGACGGCAAGTTCGTCTGGACGGGCGACTACGCCGCGTCGCGCTTCCACTGGAAGTCACGCGACCCGCTCTGGGTCCTGGCGCTGCGGGTCCACCGCCTGCTCGACCCGATCGTCGTGCCGTTCCGCGACGAGTACGGCGGCTGCACCTCGTGGGTCGACCTCTCCCCGCTCCCCGACGATCCGGCGTCGCTCCCGAGCGAGCCCGCGCTCTCCGACGAGGCGTTCGCCGCCCGGCTCGGGTTCGTCGCCGGCGACCTGCCCGACGGCCTGGCCGATCCGGTCGCCGACGGCGCCTGACCCGACCGGTCGGGGTTCAGACCTCGGCGGAGGCGGCCTGCGCCGACCGGATCGAGCGGTGCGGCCGGTAGCCGCGGTTGCGCGCCTCGGACAGCACGTCCGGGGAGAAGGCTGCGAACGCCTCGGCCTCCATGAGGTCGGCGACCGCGGCGGCCACCTCGGGGTCGCCGAGCAGCTCGAGGTCGTAGACCCGCTGCGTGCGCTTGTCGCCCAGGTAGCGGTGGTGCTCGAACTTGGAGGGCTTCTCGGCCATGCCCCCACGCTAACGCGTCCCCGATCCGACACGCGGAACAGCCGGGGCGCGAGCCCCGGCTGTCCGTGAATCGTGGCTGAGAACACCGGCTCGTGATTGCACGGGAGGGACCAGTCCCCGTCGAGTCCGGTGCCGGTGCGGCGGTGGTTTTCCGCCAGGCGGTCCAGCCGGGATGAGTGGCCTAACGGCCGCGCACCTCCAGGGTCCCATGTTGATCATGCATGTGGTGGACCACCTCCTTTCTCTGGTACCGACGTTGTACCACGGAACCGGCGGGGAGGTGGCGGATTTCGCGCGAACGCCGCGTGAACGCGATTAGTCCGGTTCCTGACCGGCGCCGTCGCCGTCGTCGAACTCGGGGTCGAGCGGACCCTCCACCGGGGTGCTCACCGCTCCGATCGCCCGCAGGTACTCGAACTGCACCTCGATCACCGGGTACACCTGTTCGGGGATGTAGGCCTCGCCGGTGGCCGCGGCCCGCCCGAGGATGTAGTCCACGACGTCGGGACCGACCACCACGACCTGCGGTCCGGGTGAGGCGTGGGCCGTCCCGTTCTCCGCCACCCCCCGCTGGGCGAGGTACTCGGTCTGGAAGGCGAGGATCCGGCGCACGTCGGCGGGGGTGAGGGTGGCGGCGACCTCGTCGGGCACGCGCTCGACCACCCAGTCGAAGGCCTCGTCGAGCGAGAAGAGCACCGGCGGTGGCTCGTGGGTGAGACGTCCGGCCTCACGCACCACGAAGACCGCACCGACCGCCAACGCCAACCCGACCACCAGGAACACGCCGACCCAGAGCACGGCGTGAGGCTAGGCGCGCCCACCCACGGGGCGCCGACCGGTCGTGAAGGCGAGGACCGCCATGCCGGTGCACCCGACCGCGACGAGGGCGAACCCGAGGCCACCGACACCGCCACCGATGCGGTCGAACAGCACCGGCTACGGCCACACCGCCGCCGGTGCTGTTCGACCGCATCGGTGGCGGTG
>JBAXBB010000111.1:0-8867 GCA_037142235.1 Actinomycetes bacterium | reverse complement strand
GTGACGAGGGGGGGGAGGGCTCAGGCGACCCGGGGCTCGCGGGGCGCGACCGGCTGACCGTTGCCCTTGGGGTACCGGGCGACCCGACCGACGGGCATGTCCACCCGGTATCCGGCGGCGGCCCGGTCCTCTTCGGACTCGCCGCCCCAGAAGCCGTACTCACGGTGCTCGCGAGCCCAGCCGCGGCACGCCTCGAAGGCGGTGCACTTCGCGCAGATCCCCCGGGCCCGGGCCTCACGCAGGAGCCGGGTCTCGGGACGCTCCCCCGCCGGGGCGAAGAACAGATCGGTCTGGCCGGCACACTCCGCCTCTTCGGCCCAGGTCAGCGGACCGGTGAACAGCAGGCTGGTAACGGTCTCCGTGGCCACCTTCGTCGCCTCCATCGTCTGATTCGGTCGGGTCTCGGCGGTGCAAGCCCGGGATGCCGGTGGGGGGGTCATCCGGCTCCCAGGCTGCACGCCGACGAGCAGTGTGACCCATCGGAAACGATCAGTCCAACGAACAGTTATGATGGCTCCCATCGCTCCCAACGATGGAACAACCGCCCGCAGAGCCGTAGATCGCATCATCGAATAGCCATGGAACTCCGACATCTCGACGCCGTCCTCGCCGTCGCCGACGAAGGATCGTTCACCGCCGCAGCCGACGCGCTGTCCACGGTGCAGTCCAACGTGTCGGAGCAGATCCGCCAACTCGAGGCCGAGCTCGGAGCGGAGTTGTTCGTCCGGAGTCGGCGTGGTGCGACGACCACCGACTGCGGTGAGGTCGTCCTCGAGCGGGCCCGGCGGATCCGCCGTGAACTCGAGGCGCTGCGGGTCGACCTCTCGATGCTCCAGGGACTGGAGGTCGGTGAGGCGTCGTTCGGGGTCGTCGGCACGGCGAGCCGCTGGCTGGTGCCCGAACTCGTCGCTGAGTTGCGCACCCGGGCCCCGGGCGTGCACCTGCGCATCGTCGAGGGCGCGTCGGAACGCCTCGTGGCCGAGGTGCTCGCCGGTGACCTCGTGCAGGCGATCGTGACCGAGCCGGTCGACGACCACCGGGTGTTGGTCGAGACCGTGCTCCAGGAGACGCTGGTGGGCGTCGCACCCTCTTCGGTCCGCCTCCCCCGGGGGCCGGTGCCACTCGAGGCGCTCAACGCCATCGGGTTGATTCTGCCGCCGTCGGGGAACCCCCTGCGCCAGGAGCTCGACGCCGCCGCCACCACGAGGGGCCTGACCCTCGACGTGGAAGTGGAGGTGGAGGGCATCCGGCTCATCGTGGATCTCGTCGCGGCTGGTGCCGGTGCGTCGGTCCTGCCTGAGACCGCCCTGCCCGGGGAGATCTCCGGCATCCAGGTCCGGCCGGTCGCCGGTCTGGCCCCGCGTCGTCTGGCGCTCGTCCAGGCCCGCGACGCCTACCTGTCGATCGCCGACCGCGCCGTGCGGGACTGTGCCCTGGGGCTGGTGGCCGCCGGCCTGCGCGGTCCGACGACGCCGTCGGTGCGGGCGGCATCCCTCGGACGCCCACGATCCTCGCCGTAGGCTGATCTTCTTCATCGACCCCGGGGGAGGGTGCTATGAGTCCCGACGGAGAAAACCGCCGCGCCGGCGTGGGTGGGTTCACCGCCAAGCAGATCCTGATCGTCGTGCTGGTGCTGGTCGTGGTGGTCCTGGCGATCGCGAACTCCCAGAGCATCCGGGTCGACTTCTTGATCGCCGACGTCACCTTGCCGTTGTTCGTGGTGATCGTCGGATCGGCTGCGATCGGCTGGGTCATCGGTTGGTTCTCGGGGCGGAATCGGAAGTAGCCCCTGCCCCGGCGCCGAACCTGGTGGCGAGGCCCCAGGGTTCTCAGCGTCTTGACAGGTGCGCTTGGCGGTGGTCTTACACGCGCGAGTCACGCTCGGGGGGTCCCAATCTCGACCCGCGGTCCCGAGCGGGCACCTGAACGGAGCACCTGATGAACGTCCACTCGAGCGTCGTGGCCCAGATCGGGCCGCGCTTCGGCGGTCACTTCGCCAGCCACGACGGTCACCCCGTGCGCTGGGTGATCGGCCTGTTGCTGCTGGCGGTGGCGGTCGCGGCCATCGTCGTCGCGATCGTCGCCCTTGTGCGCAGTCGCCGAGCCGAGGTTGCGGCTCCGGCCCCCGAGCCGGGCCTGGTGCCGGCACCAGTGGTGTCGTCGGCCCGGGCGATCCTCGACGAGCGTCTCGCCCGGGGTGAGATCGACCCGGCCGACTACGAGGCCCGCCGCAGCCTGCTCGGCTGACCGATGGGGCCAGGGGACCGGTGCCGCCTCAACCGGTGGCGTCGGTCTCGGGCGTGTCGGTCTCGGGCGTGTCGGTCTCGGGCGTGTCGGTCTCGGGCGAGTCGGTGACCCCGACCGGGAGCGGTGACGGCCGAGCGCCCCGCCCCGCCCGGGTGAAGCGGCGACTCGCCTCGAAGCCGAGGAGCAGTACTGCGAATCCACCGACGGCGTCGAGGAAGTAGTGGTTGGCGGTGAGCACGATCGCCACCACCGTCAACACGGGGTAGGCGACCGCGACGACCTTCGCCCACCGGGAGCGCAGCCGCGGGACGAGCACGCAGGCGCACCACATGGCCCACACGCAGTGCACGCTCGGCATGGCCGCGTACTGGTTCGAGATCTGGTTGACCGCAGCCTGCTTGAAGGACCAGAAGGTGGGATAGCGCGCCAGGGTGTCGACGAACCCGAACGAGTGGGGCAACAGGCGCGGTGGCATGAGCGGCCAGAAGGTGAAGCCGATCAGAGCGATGGCGGTCGAGATCCCGAGGGTGTTGCGCCAGAACGGATAGTCGTCGCGCCAGCGGACGAACAGGAAGACCAGGCAGCCGATCGTCACGACGAAGTGCAAGGACCCGTAGTAGTAGTTGGCCCCGATCACCAAGGGCCGGAAGTGCAGCGCCCACGCCTGCAGGGTCTGCTCGTGGTAGAGCCCGAGGAACCGCTGCGTGCTGATGAGGTTCTCCGCATTGCGCAAGGCGGTGGCGGTGCCACCCTGGTTCGAGTTCCGGACCGCCGAGTACACGGCGTAGAACCCGAGGGCGAGCGCGATCTCACCCCACAAGTAGATGACCGCTCCGTCGGCCAGGACCCGCGCTCCCGGCAGCCGTCGTCGCCGAGGAACCGCCTCCGCGTCACCGGTCGCCGATCCCACCGGGGCGCCGGTCGACTCCTCGGGTCGGGTCGTCACGGGGTCGTTGCCTCGCGGCGGCGGTGCCCGACCGCGAACGCCGGTGCGCCGAGCAGGCTGACCAGCAGCACGATGGCGTACCACAGGAGTCCAACGGCGACGGCCTGACCGGTCGAGACGCCGAGCGGGCGCAGGAAGAGGGCGAGCAGTCCCTCGCGGACCCCGAGTCCACCGAGGGTGATGGGCACGACCTGCGCCATCGCCACCGCCGGGACGAACGCCAGGATCGCTCCGGTGGACACTCGGACGTCGACCACGTGGAAGGCGCAGCCCACCGACGCCACGACCGTGACCTGGTAGACGAGCGCCGCCCCGATCGCCGCCAGGGCCGCCCGGGGCGCTCGGCGCAGGCGGTCGACTCCGGTGTGCACCGCGCCGATCGCCCGCATCCAGTTGTCGCGCTCGGCGAAGCGGCCCGCGACCCTGGGGTGGCCGGCCAGGAACAACAGGGAGGCGAACACGGCGACGGTCCCGCAGGCGATGAGGAGGGCCAGCGGGCTGCGGCGGGTGGAGAAGAGCGCGGGGTCGAGCGCGAACCCCGCCACCACGAGCAGTGGGAGGACGACGAAGCCGGTGAGCCGCTCGAGCACGACCGCGGCGAACGCCTCGGTCGTGTCGCCCACGTCGGAGGACGACCGGCTGATCCGGAGGACGTCGCCACCGACGGTCGAGGGCAGCACGTTGCCGACGAACTGCCCGGCGAGGGTGTGGCTGACGAGCGTGCGCAGGCCGACGTGGTGCCCGAAGATCGCCAGCACCCGCTGCCAGCGCCAGGCACCGAGGACGAAACTCACGCCCATGAGCGCGATCGCCGCGCCGAGGTAGAACCAGGTTCCGGCCCCGTGGCGGTGCGGGACGAAGTCGCCGAAGTGGATGCGGCTCAGCAGGACCGCGAACAGGGCCACACTGACGAGGATCCGCAGGACCAGGCGGAGCCGACGTCGGTGCCGCGGGTGGACCGTTGCCGCGGGCATTCCCGTAGATTACGAGGCGGGACCGGCCCGGATGTGGGTGGAGGGCCCCGTCGGGAGGCGTCGATGCGGATCGCGGTCGGGGACGGCTCCGGGAGCCCGGTCGGACTCGACGTCGCCCTCGACGGAGCGGGTCCGCCCCTCTTCTGCGTCCATGGGCTGGGTGGCGTCAAGGAGGACTTCGCCGACCACGTGGAGGCACTCTCCGAGCGCGCCACCGTGGTGCGCCTGGATCTGAGGGGCCACGGCACGAGTGACCGGGCGGTCGGCGCCGACGCGTACTCCCTCGACCGGTGCGCCGCCGACGTGCTCGACGTCGCCGGGGCGCTCGGGTTCGAGCGTTTCCGGCTCCTCGGCCACTCGATGGGCGGGATGATCGTCCGGCGGGTCGTCGTCGCCGCACCGGAGCGGGTCGAGGGCGTCGTCTTCATGAGCACTGCGGCCGGGCCACCGAAGGGGCTGACACCCGAGCTGGTCGACCTCGGGGCGGAGTTGGCGCGCACGGACTGGCCGGGCCTCCACGCCCTGCTCGAGGAGTCCAAGCCGCTCGGCACCCCGGCCTTCGAGCGTCTGCTCGCCGAGCGACCGGGTTTCGCGGCCTACGTCGAGCACCGCTGGCAGTGCCTCGACCCGGAGGCCTGGGCGATGCTCGCGCCCGAGATCGCTCGCGAGCCCGACTCCCTCGACGGGGTGCGGCAGGTCACGACGCCGACCCTGGTGATGGTCGGACTCCTCGACGCGGTGTTCCTCGACGCGTCGCGTGCCCTGGCGAGTGCGGTGCCCGGGGCCGACCTCGCCGAGATCCCCGACGCCGGGCACCACCCTCAGTTCGAGAACCCGCAGGTGTGGCGCCGCGACCTCGAGCACTGGCTCGACCAGCTCGACCAGCTCGACCGGGTCGACCAGGTCCGGTCGACCCGTCCCCGCAGCAACGGAGGATCCCGATGAGCAGCGTTCCCTCGTCCGGCGGCCCGGCTCACGCGCCGGCTCACGCCGGTGTCGCCGGGGCGCGCGTCCTGCGCCACCACGACGTCGACGTGCTGTTCACCCTCAACGGTGGTCATCTGTGGCCGCTCTACGACGGTTGCCTGCAGGAGTCGGTCCGCATCGTCGACACCCGCCACGAGCAGGCGGCGGCGTTCGCCGCCGAGGGGTGGGCCAAGGTGACCCGCCGGGTGGGGGTCGCGGCCCTCACGGCGGGGCCGGGGGTCACCAACGGCGTGAGCGCGCTCACGAGCGCGTGGATGAATGGCTCGCCCGTCCTGGTGGTCGGAGGACGGGCGCCGGCCGGGCGCTGGGGACAGGGGTCGCTGCAGGAACTCGACCACGTGCCGATCGTCGCCCCCGTGACCAAGCGGGCGACCACGGCGCTCACGGCGGATTCGGTCGGATCCGAGCTCGACGCCGCCCTGTGCGTCGCCCGGACCCCCCACCGCGGGCCGACCTTCGTCGACGTCGCGCTCGACGCGTGGGGACCGAGCGACGCGTCGGTCCCCGGGCCGCCGGCCGCGGCGACGCTCGTCGGTGCCGACCCCGATCCCGACGCGGTGGCGCGGGTGGTGGAACTCCTGGCCGGTGCACAACGGCCGGTGCTCCTGCTCGGCGGCGACGTCTACTGGGCGCGCGCGGAGGGCGCCGCCCTCGCGCTCGTCGACGACGGATGCGTGCCGACGTTCGTCAACGACATGGGCCGGGGCGTGGTCCCCGCCGACCATCCGCACGCGTTCGCGCGGGCCCGCGGCGCCGCGTTCGGCGAGGCGGACCTCGTCGTGGTCGTGGGCACGCCGCTCGACTTCCGGTTGGGCTTCGGGCGGTTCGGGACCGCCGACGTGGTGCACGTGGTCGATCACCCCGACGGGGTCGCGACCCACGTCGCGCTCGCGGCGTCGGCCGCCGGCGACCTCGAGCGCATCCTGAGCGAGCTGGCGGACCGGGTCCCGGCTGCCACCTCGGCGTCGGCCCGCAGCGCGCGCCTCGCCTGGATCGGACGACTGCGCGGGGTCGAGGACGCGGCGCGGGCTGCCGACGCCGGTCGACTGGTGTCCGAGGCGTCGCCGATCGATCCGGTCCGGATCTACGGGGAACTGCGGACGCGACTGGACCGCGACGCGATCGTGATCGGTGACGGCGGCGACTTCGTGTCGTACGCGGGCCGCTACCTCGACACCTTCACGCCCGGCTGCTTCCTCGGGCCGGGTCCCTACGGCTGCCTCGGCTCGGGGTTCGGGTACGCGCTCGCCGCCGCCACCGCCTTCCCCGACCGCCAGATCGTGCTGCTGCTCGGCGACGGCGCGGTCGGCTTCGGTCTGGGCGACCTCGACACCCTGGCCCGCCACGGTGCCCACGTGGTCGGCATCGTCGGCAACAACGGCATCTGGGGGCTCGAGAAGCACCCGATGCAGGCCCTCTTCGGGTACGACGTCGCCTGCGACCTGGCTCCCGGAACGCGCTACGACCGGGTGGCGGCCGACCTCGGATGCCACGGCGAGCTCGTCACCGAACCCGGTGGGATCGGTCCGGCGCTCGACCGGGCGTTCGCGCAGGCCGGTCCGTCGCTGATCAACGTGCTCACCGATCCGGCCGACGTCTACCCGCGCTCGAGCAACCTGGGCTGAGTCACGGCATCGGTCGGCTCCACCGCCTGATGACCTGATCGGCACTCCGTGGTCGGACCGGCCGACTACTCGGCCGCTCGGCCGACGGTTCAGGCGCCGCCGGCGCCCTCGAGGAAGCGGTCGCGTTCCACGACGACGCGGGTGATCCGCCCGGCGGCGACGAGGCCGTTGGCGTCGGTGACCGCGACGCGGAACGTGCACCGGCGTCCCTCCACGGTCTCGAGCACGGCCTCGGTCCGCACCCGGCCCCCCACGGGCGTGGGCGCCAGGTGGTCGAGTTGGACGCGGTAGCCGACGGTGGTGGTGCCGGGCGACAACTCGGCCTGCACGGCGGCGACGGCCGCCGCCTCGGCCAGGGCCACCACCCTGGGAGTGGCCAACACCGCGACGTCGCCGGAGCCGGCGGCGATCGCGGTGTCGAGCTCGGTGACCTCGAGATCGATCGCCGCGGTGAGGCCGGGGTGCAACGGCATGCACCGACCCTAATGGCTGCTATCACATGGTCCATGGTCGAACCCGAGGTAATCGAACGCACGCTGTCGCTGGCGCTCGCCCGAGGCGGTGACTTCGCCGAGGTGTTCGCCGAGGATCGCGAATCGGTGTCGGCCCGGCTCGACGACGGTCGGGTCGAGGAACTCGTGTCCGGTCGCAGCCGGGGGGTGGGCATCCGGGTGGTGCGCGGGGAGTCCACCGGCTTCGCCCACACGGCCGACCTCTCCGAAGCCGGTCTGCGCGGCGCGGCCGAGGCCGCCGCCGCCGCCTCGGCCGAGGGCGGTGCGCCGGTGCGGGTCGCCACCCTGGGTCCGGTGACGGGTCGGTCGGGTCCGGCGGCCCGGGTCCTGCCCGGCTCGGTCGGCAAGGACCGCAAGGTGGCGCTGCTCGAAGCGGCCGACGCCGCCGCACGAGAGCGCGACGGGGCGATCCGGCAGGTGAGTGCGGCCTACGCCGACGGTCGGCGCCGGATCCTGGTCGCGAACTCCGACGGTCTCGTGGCCTCCGACGACCAGGTGCGGACCCGCTTCATGGTCACGTGCGTGGCCGAAGGCGACAGCGGTCTGCACACCGGCACCGAGGCGCCGGGCCGGACGGTGGGCTTCGAGTACTTCGACGAGTTCGATCCGGCCGACATCGCGCGCACCGCCGCCGACCGTGCCCTCGCCCTGCTCACCGCGCGGCCGGCTCCGTCGGGGCGCATGCCGGTGGTGCTGCGCAGGGGGGCCGGCGGCGTGCTGTTCCACGAGGCCTGCGGGCACGGACTCGAGGCCGATCTCGTGCGCCGCGACGCCTCGGTCTTCCGGGGCAAGGTCGGCGAGCTGGTCGCGTCTCCGCTGGTGACCGTGGTCGACGACGGCACCTACGGTCGCGAGTGGGGCACGCTCACCATCGACGACGAAGGCGCACCCACGCAGCGCAACGTCCTCATCCAAGACGGGATCCTCACTGACTACCTCTGGGACGTCGTGCGCGCCCGGGCCGAGGGACGACCGGTGAGCGGCAACGGCCGGCGGGAGAGCTACCGGTGCCTCCCGATGCCGCGCATGACCAACACTTTCCTGCTGGCGGGGACCACCGATCCCGACGACATCGTCGCCGACACGGAGCACGGGATCTACTGCGCGGCACTCGGCGGTGGACAGGTCAACACCGCCACGGGCGACTTCGTGTTCGGCGTCACCGAGGCCTATCTCATCGAACACGGCGAGATCACCGAACCCGTGCGCGCCGCCCAGCTCATCGGGAACGGCTTCGACACCCTGCGGGCCGTCGATGCCGTCGGCGACGACTTCGACACCTGGGCGGGGACCTGCGGCAAGGAGGGCCAAGGGGTGCCGGTGTCGGCGGGTCAGCCCACGCTGCGGGTGGCCGAGATCACCGTGGGCGGGACCGCCGCGTGACCCGGTCTGGTGCTGACGCGGCGGGTGCGCACGCGGACCTCCTGGAGATCGCGCGGGGGATCGCGGCCCACGCCGCACCTGGCGAGCAGGTCGAGGCCTACGTCTCGCACACGCGGGGCACCGACGTCGAGGTCCACGGTGGGGAGGTGGCGTCGCTGTCGGTCGCCGAGAGCGGCGGGGTCGGGGTCCGGGT